>NZ_DASSRA010000065.1:0-17599 GCF_035702065.1 Rhizobacter sp. | reverse complement strand
GGTGGAGCCGTTCGCGTCGCGAGCGGTGCCGGCGGCGTTGAGGCCGAAGTACTCCATGCCGTCGTGGTGGTCGCCGGCGCGGTTGTCGTAGTCGGTGTCGGTGCCGTCGTTCTTGAACGCCGGCGTGGCGGCGGTCAGCGGGTCACCCAGGGCGTAGAGGATGCCGGCGGTGTAGCCGGCCGGCACGGCCACGGTGTCGGCCAGGCTCTTGGGCACGGCGGCGAAGCCGAGCGAGGTGATGGGTGCGGGTGAGGGTGCTGGAGCGGGTGCCGGCGTGTCATCGTCGCTGCCGCCGCAGGCGGCCAGGCTGAAGCTGCCCAGCACGGCCGTGGCGGCGGTGCCCACGCCGCCGCGCAGCAGCGAGCGGCGGCTCAGGCGGGCGTCGAGCACGTCCATGAACGAGGCGTTGCCCGAGGTGTTGTGGTCGGTGTCGTCGGAGTCTGGGGTGGAGCGCGCGGGAGCTTTGTTCAATTGGTTCTCACTGTGTTGGAAGGCGCCGGCAGGATAGGAAGCACGCGTGAACGCCGCGTGACGGCCAGGTGACGATCCGATGACACCTCCGTGGCGGGCCTGCTTCTTGCCGTCATACTCCCAGCTGCGCTCAGGCCAGCGCAGCCCACCCCAACAAGGAGAAGGAGAAGATCTCGATGAGCAACATCCACTTCATCGGCGGCGAAAAAGGCGGCGTCGGCAAGTCGCTGCTGGCGCGGGTGCTGGCCCAGTACATGATCGACAAGCAGCTGCCCTTTCTCGGCTTCGACACCGACCGCTCGCACGGCGCGCTGATGCGCTTCTACGGGGGCTATGCCTCGCCGGTGGTGGTGGACCGCTACGAGGCGCTCGACGCCATCGTCGAAGCCACGGTCGACCAGCCGCAACGGCGCATCCTGGTCGACCTGGCGGCGCAGACCCACGAACCGCTGGTGCGCTGGATGGACGACTCCGGCGTGCTCAACCTCGCCGACGAGAGCGGGATCGCGATCCACTACTGGCACGTGATGGACACCGGCAAGGATTCGGTCGACCTGCTCAAGCGCCTGCTCGACCGCTTCGGGCCGGCGCTCAAGTACGTGCTGGTGCGCAACCACGTGCGTGGCAGCGACTTCTCGGTCCTCGAGCAGTCAGGCGAGCAGTCGCGCGCCCTCTCGCTGGGCGCGCAGGTGGTGTCGATCCGCAAGCTGCACGACTCCGTCATCAACAAGATCGACGCCAGCAGCAGCAGCTTCTGGAAGGCCAAGACGCCCCAGGAGGCCGAAGGCCCGAGCAGCCTGGGCCTGATGGACCGGCAGCGCCTGAAGATGTGGCTGCGCGACGTGTACCGCGAGATCGACGAGATCGCGGTCTAAGACCGTGCCGCGCCACGGGGACGTGGCGCCCGCTGCACCACGTCGCCGCCCCCGCTCGCCTGCTCCATCCACTGCAGTGCGTCGACGTGGGTCATGAACGCATCCAGGTAGGCCGGTGACAGCGCATGCAGGGTCTGCAGCGCGCGGCTCACGATGTGCGCGGAGTTGAGTGGGCCGGCCTGCGCCGGCACCTGGGCCAGCGCCTGGCGCAGGCGTTGCTCGGTGCGCAGCCGGGACCAGGTGCCCTGGAACGCGACCACGGACTTGAGGGGCCGGGGCAGCGCGATGCGCGTGCGCGGTGTGGGGGCATTGCTGCCTGCATGGCGGTCCAGACGCTCGACGAGTTGCGTCAGCGCCGCCAGGGCGGGCGCGGTTGACACGGCGTCTTCGGATGCCGCCGCGGCGGATGCGGCCGCAGCGAGACGTGCTTCCACCCGCGCCACCAACTGCCGTCGCGCTTCGCCCTGCTGCGCGTCCACGCGCCGGGCCAGAGCCAGCAGCACACGGTGAGGCACAGGCGCCATGCGCGCGCGCGCCGACTCGACCCGTGCCAGCAGGTCGTCCCCGGTTGCGCTCACTTTGCCGGCCCCTTCGGCGCCGGCATCGGCGCGATCTCGACCCGGCGATTGAGCGCACGGCCCGCCGCCTCCTGGTTGGAAGCCACCGGGCGCTCGGCGCCAAAGGCGGCGGCGAACACCGCCTTCGATGGAACACCGGCCTCGATCAATCCGCGCGTGACCGTCAGCGCCCGCTGCGCCGAGAGCTCCCAGTTGTCGGCGAACTTCGCCCGCGCGGTGTCGCGCATCTGGCGGTCGTCGGTGAAGCCGCTGACCATCAGCACCTCGTCGCGTGCGGCGAGGTAGGTGGACAGCGGACCGGCCAGGCTTTGCAGCAGCTGGCGGCCTTCAGGCTGCAGCTCTGCGGAGTTGAAGGCGAACAGCACGTTGCCGCTGATCGCGATGCGCCCCTCGCTCAGGCTGACCCGCCCCGCCGCCAGCGGGATGGCCAGCGCGCGCTCCAGTGCCTCGCGGCGCTGCTGCTCGGCTTGGCGCTGGGCCACTTCGCTCTTCAGGCGCTCGGCCAGGTCGAGCTGCGTCGCCATCACGAACACGAGGATCAGCACGAACGCGCCCAGCAGCCCGGCCATCAGGTCGCCGAACACGGCCCACACGGTGCTGGCCGAGCCGCCCTCGACAGCGTCGAGTTCGTCACGCATGGCTTCGTCGTCCAGCGTCATGCGGCCTCAGCCTCGGCCGCTGTGTCATGCGCCGTGTCGTGCGCTGTGTCGTGGCTTGCGCGGCCTATCTGCTGCAGGTCTTCGACGATCTGCTTGTGCGAGCCCAACGTCAGGTCGACGATCTCGCGCGCCTGCGCCACGTAGTAGGCCAGCTGCTCGTCGCTGCGGGCCAGGCTCTGGCTCAACGCGCCCTCGACGCGCTGCAGCTGGGCCATCAGCTGCTCGCTCGCGCGGCTGAAGAGTTCGACGCCGGCACCGAAGCCCTCGCCCAGGCTCGCCACCTCCGCCGCGCCGACCGCGACCTGCGCCACCACCTGCTCCAGCGAGCGCGACTCGGCATCGACCGTCTCATGGAAGCGCGCGCCGACACGCTCGAGCACGTCGGTCGTGCCCGACACCAGCGCGTCGATCGCCGCGCGCTGCTCGGTGCTGGCGTGGTTGACCGCGTCGAGCAGGCCCGAGAGCGTGGCGAGCAAGCGGTTGCGCTCTTCCAGCGCGGCGTTGTCGCGCACCAGGCTGTCGCTGAGCGCGCTGCGCAGTTCGCCGATGACCTCGGCCGCCGCGCGCGGCGCCTCCGAGGCCGATTGCACCAGGCGCGTGATCTCGTCGATGGTGGCGCGCGCATGCGCCTCGGCCTGCGCGGTGATGGCCTGGGCCGTGGCTTCCAGCGTGCTGCAGATCTGCTGCTGGCGCGCGGCCAGGGCCTGCTCGCTGCGCTCGAACTGTTGGCCCAGCGCGCGGCTTGTGGCGCCGAGGCCCTCGTGGAAGGCCGCAAGCCGTTCGGTCTCGCGCGAGGCCGCCTCGGCCTGCGCTTTCGCTTGCGCATCGGCCACGCCCTGCAGCAGCGCTGCCGCATGGCCCTCGAACACCTTCTGCGTCGCGGACCATCCGACACGGTTGTGTTCGACCAGGACGGCTTGTTGCGCCGCCACGCCCTCGACCAGGGCATCGGCGCGGGTGGCAAAGCTGGCAGCCACCCGGTCGAGTGCCGCCTGCACCTCCGCGGCCGCGGCGGCAGCCTGCTCGCGCTGCGCTGCCAGCACCCCCTGCCAGCCTTCGGAGAAAGCCTCGCGCAGCACGCCGGCTTCGCGCGCCAGCCCGGCCATGGTGGCCTGCACGGCCGGCTCGATCGCGGCGCCGGCCAGGCGCGCGCTGTCGGCCAGGCTGCTGCGCAGCGACTGGTCCACCGAAGCGGCCAGGTCTTTGTAGGCACGCTGCGTCTCGGCCTGGAAGCTCGTCTGGTTGTCGAGCAGGCGTTCGTGCAAGGCCTGGCCCTGCTTCGCCACTTGCTCGACCAGGCCGCGCAGTTCGCTCACCACGGCCGGCATGGCCTCGGCCTGCGCCCGCAGCAGGCGCAGCGATTCCTCGCGCTGGCGGGCTTCTTCGTGGGCCTGCGAGAAGGCGCGCAAGGGGCCGGCCCGCAGCGCGTCGAGCTGCTGCACCAGCCGCAGGCGTTCGCGGCGCGCCAGGGCCGACATCAGCCCGAGCATGGCCGATGCCGCCACGCCGGCCACCGAACAGCCGAAGGCCAGCCCCAGGCCTTGCACCGGCGACGCGAGCGAGGCGCGGATCGCTTCCACGTCCGTGGCGTGTTCGAGCGCCAGACCCGTGCCCTTGAGCGTGACCACCATGCCGAGGAAGGTGCCCAGCATGCCCAGCAACACCAGCAGCCCGGTCAGGTAGGGCGTGAGCGACGGGCCCGGCAGGGCCGCTCGGCCGCCCTCCACGCGCAGGCGCACGCTGGCAAGCAGGCTGGGGTGCAAGGTCGCCAGCCACTCCGGCAACGAAGACGGAGCCTGCGCTGATGCGCCCTGCAGCGCGCGGCCCAGGCTGTCGCTTGCCTGCTGGAAGCGATGCAGCTCGAACGCGCCGAGCAGGTAGAAGGCGGCGATCAGCCCCACCAGCGACAGGGCAAGCAGGTGGCCGGGGAAGTAGCCCGCGCCCACCCAGGCGACGGCGATCAGACCCGCTGCGAAGGCGGTGTGGTGGAGGGGTCGGTTCATGGGGCTTCCGATGGGTGAAGGCTGGCCAGCAAACCCTGCGCAGGCAGCAGCCGGTGCGCGAGTTCGGCGAGGAGGACACGTTCCATGTCCTGCCGGAAGGCGTCCGGCCAGCGGGTGTCGTCGTTGTTGTCGCGGGCGGCGCGTGCCATCCGGTCGAAGTGGGAGTGAAGCCGCATCGGCACCAGGCCGAGCAGCGTGCGCTCCTGGGTGCTGAGTGCGCGGTCCATGACGGCGTCGATGGCCGCCAGGCGCGCGTGCTCGGGCGAGCGGTGCGAGAGCGCATCGCGCAGGCGCTGCCTCAACGCGGCGATCGCGTCGTGCATCGCCTGCTGCTGCGCAAGGCAGTGGCGGCGGTGCGGAGCGAAGTCGGTCGGGCTCGCCGCGGCATCGTCGCCCGGGCCGGCAGCAATGGATGCCGCCAGGGCCGTGCGAACGCGCTGGTAGTCCGCCTCCTCGCTGCCTGCGGTGTTCGACGTCGCGCCGGCGTCGACACGGGCCGGGCCGACGTTCAGCGCGCTGGACAACGCGATGGCGTCAGTCCAGCCAAGCCAGCGGCCCAGGCGCTCGGCAAAGGCCGGTGCGGCGTCGGGAGGAGGCGTCTCGGCCAGGCGGGCCAGGAGGCGGGTGAGCTCCGAACCGGCCACGCCCGCGCGGGGAGACCCGTGCAGCATGGGAGCCAGTCAAAGTACCTTGGAAGGGGGCGCAGTTTACTACGCGGCCCCCTCCCGCCCGCCGCGGGAAAGACCGCGGTCGAGACACAACACCAGCACGCGAATCCCCGGCAAACCGTGCACAGCGTCACGTTCTGCATGCTCCACGGCTGTGCGCTCATCGCGCAAGCACGCCTAGACTGCGGCGCACCCTACAAGCCTGGAGACTTGCGATGCGTCGTGTCCGTGTGTCGGTTCAATCCCTGTGTGCGACGTGGCTGACCGCCACCGCACTCGCCTTCGGGGCCCTGCCGGCCCACGCCGCCAGCGAGGTCGTCATCGGCCAGGTGGTGCCGCTCACCGGCGTGATCGCCGGCACGGGCGACGAGTACTCGGCCGGCGCGGCCGCCTACTTCGCGAGCGTCAACGCCAAGGGGGGCGTCTACGGCCGCAAGATCCGCGTGGTGCAGAAGGACGACGCCTACAAGCCCGAGGCGACGCTGGCGCTCACGAAGGAGATCCTGGAGAAGGACAACCCGGTGGCGCTGTTCGGCTTCGTCGGCACGGCCAACATCCTGGCGCTCAACAAGGCCAACGTGCTGAGCGACAACAAGATCGCCCTGCTGGCCCCGTACACCGGCGCCGAAGACCTGCGCAACCCGGTCAACCCGTACCTCTTCCACATCCGCGCCAGCTACACCGACGAGACGGCCCGCATGGTCGAGCACCTGCACACGCTGGGCCTGCGCAAGTTCGCGGTCTTCTACCAGAACGATGGCTTCGGCAAGAGCGGCCTGGCCGGTGCCGAGGCGGCGCTGACCAAGCTCAACCTCAAGGCCGTGGCCACCGGCAACTACGACCGCACCAAGCCCGACGACATCGAGACCGCCGCTGCAGGCATCGCCGCCGGCAACCCCGACGCGGTGATCATGGTGGCGGTGAACCGCGCCTCGTCGGCCCTCATCAAGAAGCTGCGCGACGGCGGCAGCAAGGCACGCCTGTTCAGCATCTCGGTGGTGAACTTCAAGGAACTGCTCAAGAACACCGGCGAGGACCTGGCGCGCGGCGTCGGCATCTCGCAGGTGATGCCCTTCCCTTACAACATGAGTTCGCCGGTGCCGGTGGTGCGCGAGTTCCACGCAGCGATGAAGCAGTACGCGCCCACCAAGACCATCTCCTACGCCAGCATGGAAGGCTTCGTCGCCGCCAAGGTGCTGGTCGAGGCCGTCAAGCGCGCCCGCGCCGACCCCTCGCGCGAGAAGGTGCTGGCCCAGCTGGCCGACATGCGCGACTACGACGCAGGCGGCTTCAAGGTCAACTTCGGCGGCGACAACCGCATCGGCTCGCGCTTCGTCGAGGTGACGGTGATCGGGCGCGACGGCAAGCTGCTGCGCTGAGGCCGCTCAGGTCCAGTCGGGCGGCGCGCCCTGGTCGCACTTGCGGCAGGGCAGCACCTGGCCCAGGGTGCGCGCGCGGCCTTCGGCCGTGACCACCCAGGGCCGGTTGATCCACGGCGGGTCGTGGCGCACGTGCTGGTTGTGGCCGCATTCGAGCTCGGCCACCCAGTCGGAAAGCTCGTCCTGGTGGAAGCCGACGATCCGGCGGTCGACCGGCACGGGCCTTACTCGATCGGCGTGAGCTTGGCCACGCTCAGGGCCAGCCACTTCATGCCGTGGCGGCCGAAGTTGATCTGCGCGCGGGCATCGCCCCCGGTGCCTTCCAGCGTGACGACCACCCCTTCGCCGAACTTGGCATGGAACACCGACTGCCCGGTGCGCAAGGCCACGCCGTCGGAGGTCTGGGCTGTGGGCGCCATGCTCTTGGGCACCGTCGAAGGCTGAGCGCCCGCGCCCACCATCGACTTGAGGCCCGAGCCGCGCTCCCAGGCCGAGTGGTACTCGCGCGCAAAGCCCGAGCCGAAGCCCTGGTTGCGCGGCGTGATCCAGCGCAGCGCGCTCTCGGGCAGCTCGTCGAAGAAGCGGCTCTTGATGTTGTAGCGCGTCTGACCGTGCAGCATGCGCGTCTGGCTGAAGCTCAGGTACAGGCGCTTGCGGGCCCGCGTGATGGCCACGTACATCAGACGGCGCTCTTCTTCCAGGCCGTTGATGTCGGACACGCTGTTCTCGTGCGGGAACAGGCCTTCTTCGAGCCCGGTGATGAAGACCGCGTCGAACTCCAGCCCCTTGGCGGAGTGGACGGTCATGAGCTGGATCGCGTCCTGCCCGGCCTGGGCCTGGTTGTCGCCGGCTTCGAGCGAGGCGTGCGTGAGGAAGGCCGCCAGCGGCGACATGATCTCACCCGTCTCGGCATCGGGCGTGAGGTCGACGCTGGCCACCGCGCGGGGAATGCCTTCGGCGATGGCGCCGGCGTGCTCGTCGATGGGCAGCGCCACAGCGTCCTTGCCGAAACCTTCCTGCGTGACGAAGGCCTCGGCGGCGTTGACCAGTTCTTCCAGGTTCTCGATGCGGTCCTGGCCTTCCTTGTCGGTCTTGTAGAACTCGAGCAGGCCGCTCTCGTGCAGCACGTGCTCGATGATCTGTCGCAGGTTCCAGCCCTTGGTGGCCTCGCGCATCCCATCGATCAACGCGACGAAGGCCTGCAGGTTGGCACCCCCCTTGCCCGGCACCGCGGTCACGCTCTGCGACAGGCTGCGGCCGGTCTGGCGGGCGGCGTCCTGCAACAGCTCGATGGTGCGCGCGCCGATGCCGCGGGTGGGGAAGTTGACGACGCGCAGGAAGCTGGTGTCGTCGCTCGCGTTCTCGATCAGCCTCAGGTAGGACAGCGCATGCTTCACCTCGGCCCGCTCGAAGAAACGCAGGCCGCCGTAGACCTTGTACGGAATGCCGGCGTTGAAGAGCGCGCTCTCGATCACGCGGCTTTGCGCGTTGCTGCGGTAGAGCAGCGCGATGTCACTGCGCGCCATGCCGTCGCGGTGCAGCTGGCGGGCTTCGTCGACGAACCACTGCGCCTCCGAGAAGTCGCTGGTCGCCTCGAACACGCGCACCGGCTCGCCGGGGCCGGCCTCGGTGCGCAGGTTCTTGCCGAGCCGGTTGGTGTTGCGCGAGATGAGCTCGTTGGCGGCGTCGAGGATGTTGCCGAAGGAGCGGTAGTTGCGCTCCAGCTTGATCACCTGCTCGACCTTGAACTCGCGCTCGAAGGCGGTCATGTTGCCCACCTGCGCACCGCGGAAGGCGTAGATGCTCTGGTCGTCGTCGCCGACCGCGAACACCGCCGTGTGCGGGCCGGCGAACATCTTCAACCACGCGTACTGCAGCTTGTTGGTGTCCTGGAATTCGTCGACCAGGATGTGGCGGAAACGCCGCTGGTAGTGCTCGCGCAGCGCCTGGTTGTCGCGCATCAGCTCGTAAGTGCGCAGCATCAGCTCGGCGAAGTCGACCACGCCTTCGCGCTGGCATTGTTCTTCGTAGGCCTGGTAGACCTGCACCATCACGCGGCTCTGCTCGTCGTGCACCTCCACGTCGCCCGGGCGCAGCCCTTCTTCCTTGCTGCCGGCGATGAACCAGGTGACCTGCTTGGGCACGTAGCGCTCTTCGTCGAGGTTCATGGCCTTGATGACGCGCTTGACGGCCGAGAGCTGGTCGCTCGAATCGAGGATCTGGAAGCCCTGCGGCAGCTTGGCCATCTTCCAGTGCGCACGCAGGAAGCGGTTGCACAGGCCGTGGAAGGTGCCGATCCACATGCCGCGCACGGGGATGGGCAGCATCGCGCCCAGACGCGTGAGCATCTCCTTGGCGGCCTTGTTGGTGAAGGTCACCGCCATCACGCCACCCGGCGTGAGCTGGCCGTTCTGGATCAGCCAGGCGATGCGCGTGGTGAGCACGCGGGTCTTGCCCGAGCCGGCATCGGCCAGGATGAGCGCGGGGCGTGCCGGCAGGGTGACGGCGGCGAGCTGTTCGGGGTTCAGGTTGTGCAGCAGGCGGTCGGCCGGTTGCTGCTGTTCGGGGGAGAAAAGATCCATTGCGCATTCTAGAAGGCGGGGCCCTTCTGCAATGGATGGCCCGGCTGGTGCGTACACAGCGCTGGAAGCCCGCCGCATCCATCGGGCTGCCTGGCCGCGGGCCCAGTCGCTCGCACGAGGAGCAAGCGCATGGGCATGACTCGCAAGGCCTTTCTGGAGGCCGCCACCGGCACGGTGTTCCTGATGCTGCAAGGCTGCGGCGGAGGCGGCGATGGCTATTCGTCGTCGCCCTCGCCACCACCCCCGCCGCCCCCGCCCGGCCCGCCACCCAGCACCTGCGGCGCCGGCGACGCGGCGATCACGGGCAACCACGGGCATGCGCTGGTGATTGCGCGCGCCGATCTCGACTCCATGGTCGATAGGAGCTACAGCATCGTCGGCACGGCCACGCACGACCACAGCGTCACCTTCACGCCGGCGCAACTGCAGATGCTCAAGGCGGGGCAAACGGTGATCGTGACATCGAGCACCACCAACGCGCACAACCACACCGTGACGGCGAGTTGCGCCTGAGCAGGCCGCTCAGCCTTCGTCCACCACCGTCGGGTCGACACCCGGCGCCTCGCGCGGGCCGAGCTGGAAGAAGATGAAGGCGGCCACCATCGACAGGCCACCCACGCTGAAGAAGGTGGCCTGGAAGCTCGCGACCACAGCCCCTTCGGTGGCGTGGAACCTGGTGCCGCTGAAGGCGGCCAGCAGCGCCGCGCCGGCCGCCACGCCCAGGCTCATGGAGAGCTGCATCACCACCGAGAGCAGGCTGTTGCCGCTGCTGGCGGTGGTGGCGTCGAGGTCGCCCAGCGTGAGCGTGTTCATCGCGGTGAACTGCATCGAGTTGAAGACGCCGAACACCCCGAGCATGACGAGGATCGTGAGCTGCGGCGTGGCTTTGTCGACGAGGCCAAAGCTCGCGATCATCAGCCCCAGCAGCAGCGTGTTGACGACGAGCACTTGGCGGTAGCCCAGGCGCTGGATCAGCGGCGCTGCGAAAGTCTTGCTCAACATGGCGCCGATGGCCGTGGGGATCATGCTCATGCCGGTGGCCGAAGGCGAGTAGCCCAGGCCCACCTGCAGGAAGAGTGGAATGAGAAAGGGCATGGCCCCGCTGCCCAGGCGCGAGAACAGGTTGCCGGCGAGGCCGATGGCAAAGGTGGGGATGCGCATCAGCGCCGGGCTGAACAGCGGCTGCGGCGTGCGTGTGGCATGCAGCCAATAGCCCACCATCGCCGCCAGCCCGCCGGTGACCAGCAGCATGGAGGTGACCACGCTCAACGCATGCTCGCCCAAGCCCTGCAGGCCCAACGACACCATCACCAGGCCGGACGAGAACAGCACGAAGCCGCGCAGGTCGAAGCGCTGGCCGACCGCGCCGCGCAGGTCGGGCATGTGGCGCCGCGCCACCGCCACACCCAGCAGGCCCACCGGCAGGTTGATCAGGAACACCCAGTGCCAGCTCGCCACCTGCACCAGCCAGCCACCCAGCGTGGGCCCGACCAGCGGCCCCACCAGGCCGGGCAGCGTGACGAAGGTGAGCGCCTGGATCAGCTCGCCACGCGGAAAGCCGCGCAGGATGGCCAGCCGCCCCACCGGCAGCAGCAGCGCGCCACCCAGCCCCTGCACGATGCGCGCGCCCACCAGCTGCGTCAGCGAAGTCGACAGCGCACACAGCAGCGAGCCCAGGCTGAACAACACGATGGCGCCCACGAACACCTGCCGCGTGCCGAAGCGGTCGGCCAGCCAGCCCGAGGCCGGGATCAGCAATGCCACCGTCAGCATGTAGGCGACCACCACCGACTGCATGCGCAGCGGGCTCTCGCCCAGGCTGGCCGCCATCGCAGGCAAGGCCGTGTTGAGGATGGTGCCGTCCAGCGTCTGCATGAAGAACGCGATGGCCACCAGCCAGGGCAGCAGGCGTTTGGTGGAGGGGTCGAGCGCCATGACCTTGAGTCTAGGAGGATTGTTTCGCCTGCGTAGAATGCGCCACCGGGCCCAAATTTTGGCGCCCGGTTTTCGTTTCTGCCCCGCCCATTCAGCTGGCGGCTTCGCGGAACAGCCGGGTCACCAAGTCAAGCGCTCGCAGCCATTGGGCCGCGCACTGCTTCAACGCGCCGTTCTCATCACAAGGAGCGTTTGACCATGGAAATCTTCGACTACGACAACATCCTGCTGCTGCCGCGCAAGTGCCGCGTGGAGAGCCGCTCGGAGTGCGACCCCTCCATCCAGTTCGGCAAGCACAGCTTCAGACTGCCGGTGGTGCCGGCCAACATGAAGACGGTGGTCGACGAGCCGATCAGCGAGTGGCTGGCCGCCAACGGCTACTTCTACGTGATGCACCGCTTCGACATCGACAACCTGGCCTACGCCCGCCGCATGCGCGACAAGGGCCTGCTGGTGTCGATCAGCTCAGGCGTGAAGCCCGACGACTACAAGGTCATCGACCGCCTGGCCGCCGAAGGCGTGGGCGCCGACTACATCACCATCGACATCGCGCACGGCCACGCCGAGAGCGTGCGCAAGACCATCGAGCACATCAAGGCGAAGCTGCCCGACACCTTCGTGATCGCCGGCAACGTGGCCACGCCCGAGGCGGTGATCGACCTGGAGAACTGGGGCGCCGACGCCACCAAGGTCGGCGTGGGCCCGGGCAAGGTGTGCATCACCAAACTCAAGACCGGCTTTGGCACCGGCGGCTGGCAGTTGAGCGCGCTCAAGTGGTGTGCCCGCGTGGCCACCAAGCCCATCATTGCCGACGGTGGCATCCGCGACCACGGCGACATCGCCAAGAGCGTGCGCTTCGGCGCGGCCATGGTCATGATCGGTTCGCTGTTCGCGGGGCACGAGGAGTCGCCGGGCAAGACGGTCGAGGTCGACGGCAAGCTCTTCAAGGAGTACTACGGCTCGGCCAGCGACTTCAACAAGGGCGAGTACAAGCACGTCGAGGGCAAGCGCATCCTCGAGCCCATCAAGGGCAAGCTGGCCGACACGCTGCGCGAGATGCGCGAAGACGTGCAGAGCTCGATCAGCTACGCCGGTGGCACGAAGCTCGCGGACATCCGCAAGGTGAACTACGTGATCCTGGGCGGTGACAACGCGGGTGAGCACCTGCTGATGTAACCCCCCAGTCGCTTCGCTCCTGCCCCCAGGGGGCGCCGCCTGGCGGACTGGCAAAGCCAGATCCGCGGGCGTGCTTGAGGAGCACGGCGCTTCGCGCGTGCGGTCTCCCCGGGTCCGCCTGCGCTACCCCGACCTATGCCCCGCCAGCCTCGCGCGCCTGCTGCTGGCGCACGCGGTCGATGTACTGCTGACTCTTGGTGAGCTGCTCGGCCATGATGGTGTTGTTCTGGCCCATGACGGTGATGGCCTTGGCGCGGAAGCTGTCCATCGCGTCCATGGCCTTGTAGGTCTGGTCGAACATCTCCTTGATCTTCTCGATGCCGACCAGCGGGTTGCTCGCGAACTCGGCCGTCTTGTCGACGTGGGTGTTCAGCGCCCGCCCCGTCTCGGAGATGAGGTTGCCGATGGTGCTGTTGACGCCTTGCAGCATCTCCATCACCTGCACCTGGTTGCCGGTGGCGCGCGCCACCGTCTGCGCGACGGCCAGCGCGCTCATGCCGGTGGTGGCCACGCGGCTGCAGCCGTTCATCATCTCGCGGCCGGTCTTCTTGAGCACGTCGAGCGCGAGGTAGCCGTTCACGCACACGGCCTGCTGGGTGAGGATGTCCGACAGGTTCTGGCGCGCGTAGAACAGAACCTCCTGCTGCAGCGCCTGGGCTCGCTGCGGGTCGGTGGCCTGCAGGGCGTTCACGCGCTCGGCCAGGCGGCTGTCGAGCGTGGTGGCGAAGTGGGCGGCGGCGGCGAGCTTCTGCATCGCGTCCCAGAGCTTTGCGCGCGTGGCCTCGATGTCGACGATGTCGCGCTGCACGTCGTCGCGCGCGGCGTAGAGCTGGCTCATCGACTTCTGCAGCTGCGAGCCCGCACTTTCGAACTTGCGGAAGTAGGCCTTGAGCTTGTTGCCGAAGGGGATGATGCCGAGGATCTTGTTCGGCGCCAGCAGGTCGCCTTCGTTGCCGGGGTTGAGCTTGTCAAGCTGGCCGCGGATCTCGCCGATGGCCTTGTAGGCCGGGCTGTCCTCCGCACCGACGAAGTTGCGCTGCAGGAAGCGGCCCTGCATCAGGCTGGCGGCGTGCGAGATCTCTTCGCGGCCGAGTGCGAAGGCGCTGTCGAGCTTGCTCTTGAAGGCCGCGCCGTGCACGTCTTCGTTCATCAGCGCGTCGATGAAGCGGGCGACCTGCTCGTCGACGGCCGACACCGTATCCGGCTTGAGCGGCACGGCATTGCGGCTGGCTTCGGCCGGCACGGGCGTGATGACTTCGGGCGGCGTGAGCTGGAAGTTGGGCACCAGTGGCGTGGCCACGGTGGGGGTGTCGTCAAAGTTGGCCATTCGAGGTCTTCTCCGTCGGAGAGGCGATGGTAGAGGCGTCGGGCAACCCCTGCCTGCCGAATTTGTCATGCAGGAAGCGCGAATGCACGAGGAAGGCATGCGCGTCCTGGCTGGCCAGGTCATCGGCCAGCTGCTTCACCTTGCCGTCGAGCTCGGCCAGGGTGTCGCGGAAGATGTCCTGCGCCGTCTTGCCATCCTGCAGCACGCGGCTGCTGGCGTACTGCGCCGGGATGGAGAGGTAGGCCTTGAGCGCATCGGGCAGGTAGGAGATGGCGATGTGCCGCGCGTGGAAGCCCTCCTGCATCGACAGCACACCCTGGCTGCGCTCCCACTGGGCGAGCAGGCCCTCCAGCGACTTGCACAGCTCCAGCGCCCGCGCCTGCAGGCTGGCGGGCAGGCGGTTCTCGGGGTTGTATTCGACCAGGCCGCGCACACCGGCCAAGGCGCGGCCCATGGCCTCGCGGGCGTCGCCTTCGTCGCTGAACTCGAGGGCGTCTTCCCACATCGGGCCCTTGAGCCGGGGAAAGCCCAGCCACAGGCCGCCGGCAACAAAGCCGGCGACATAGCCGAAGGCAGCCAGCGGCAGGCCGGCCACGCCCACGAGACCCAGCGCCTTGAGCACGAGCACAGCGGTGGCGAGCGCCAGCCCCAACCAGTTGGCGGGGCTCAGCAGGATGCGCAGGAGCTTGTCGATCATGGAACCACAAACCCAGGCAAAACGAAGCGAGCCGAGGATTCGATGCCAGCGAAGCTGGCGAGGTATTCCGGGGCCCTTGAGAGCCGTCGAGCAGCGCAGGGCTTGGGGGCTGCGTGCGCAGCACGCTTCGTCATCTGACTTCGCGCCGCCTGTCTGAACGCAGCGGCCGCAGGCCGCGTAGTGAGTTGGGCGCGAGCCCCCAAGACCGAGCAGCGCAGAGGAGTCGCCCCTAGGGCGACCGGCGAACGGGGTGCCCTTTCTTTTGGTTCCTTTTCTTTGGGCAAGCAAAGAAAAGGGACTGCGCCGCCGGGCGCACATCCCGGCGCGGCCTCACGCAGTGAACAGGGTCTGCATGCGAATGCCGGCACGGGGCTTCGATACCTCAGCCTGAGCGGGTGGTGGTGCGCGAACACTCTCATCTCAGCCTGAGCGGGTGGTGGTGTACCTGCAGCAGATGGCGACAAGGTGTGCCTCATTGATACGCCCGAATGTCCTTGAACACCGCATACAACGGCGTCTTGCGCGCATCGAACACCTTGCCGCCGGTGGTTTGCACCAGGGCCTTCAGGTCGGCCTCCTTGGCCTCGCCGAACAGCACCATGAACACCGGGATGCCGCGCACGTCTTCGGGCAGCTGGGCGTAGGCCTGCTGGAACTGCTGCAGGCTGCGCCCCTTGGTGTTCTCGCCATCGGTGAACGCCACCACCGAGTACTGGTAGTTCGGGTTCTTCTGCTTCTGCTCCAGCATGTGCCGCAGCGCCACCAGCACGCTGTCGTAGAGCGCGGTGCCGCCCGTCATGCGCAGGTTGTCGGCATAGGCGCGCACGTCGGCCAGCATGGCCTGCTTGGCCTCGGAGTCCTCCTGCACCTGCACGCCCTTGGCCTGAGGGCGGCCGGCGGGCAGCTCGAAGTAGGTCATGCGCCAGGGCTGGTCGGAGAAGGGCAGCATCCACACGCGCTCGCGGTTGGTCAGCTTGGCCAGGCGGCCGGTGAGCGAGCTGTCGGCGCCGGCCACGTAGTGCAGCGCCTGGATGAGCTGGGCGCGGCGGCCCTGGCCTTCCATGCTGCCGCTGGTGTCGAGCACGAAGGTGCTGGCGATGGGGCGGCGGAACTCGTTGAGGTAGGCGTCGATCAGCCCGTCGGCGAGTTGCCGGTCGGGCGAGAACGGCAGCTCGACGCGCAGGCCTTCTTTCGGAAAGAGATCGCCCACGGTGGCCGCCACCTCGGCGTTGATGGGGCGGCGCAGCGTCTGGCGTGCCAGCCAAGTCTGCGCCTCGGCGCCCTTGAGGTAGGCCACGACCTTCTGGTAGTCCTCGCGCCGCTCGTCCTTCAGCAGCATGAAGGGGTAGTCGGCAGTCGACACGCCTTCGTGCGGATAAACGAGCACCAGCTTCTCGCGCAGCTTGCCGCCGTTGTTGAGCGAGAGCAGCCAGCTCTCGTAGTTGATGAAGGCGTTGACCTGGCCGGGCTGCGTGCCCTGCTGCTCGATGAACTTCTCGCTCAGGTAGGTGGAGTTGTCGCCCGCGAGCTTGTAGCCCTTGAGGAAGCCGGCGATCGCGCCACGGTCCACGTCGGCGGCGGTGAGCGCCTCAGACTTGCTGCTGGCCGCCGCCACCACGCCCATCAGCGCCATGAAGCCCTGGTTGGAGGTGGCGGGGTTGGAGAGCGCGTAGTTGAGCTTGCCCTGCGAGGCGGCCTGGGTGATCTCCTTCCAGCTCACCTTGGCGGCCACGGCGGGGTCGTCCCAGCCCAGGCGTTTGGCTGCTGTCTGGCCCACGCCGACGGTGATGGGCGACAGCATGATCTTGTCCTGCAGCTTGACGCGGCTCTGGCCATACGGGTCGCTCAGCAGGTACTTGGCGTTGGCGAACCAGGCGGCATGGGCCTCGGTCTTGCCGCTCAGCACGGCCTCGGTGCTCTCCATGGTGCCGCCGTAGCTGAAGCGCGGCTTCACGCCGGTGGCCTTCTCGACCATGCCTTCGAGCACCTGTGCATCGCGCAGGTCGGTGGTGGCGAGCACGGAGAACACCGGCTTGTCAGCCGCGGGGGGCGCATCGGCCTCCTTCTTGCCGCAAGCCGACAAAGCCAGTGTGAATGCAAGCGGCAGCACCACGGATATGGGCCACTTCATTGCGCCATCTCCTTGGTCACCACCTCGATCATCTCGGCCATCAGCTCGAACGAGGGCGGGTCGATCACCTGGGTGATGCGTTCCTCCACGGCGAGGCCCGTCGGCTTGACGGTCTGCATGAAGACGCCCGTATCGGCCACCCGGAAGCCGTAGCTCACCGCAATGCGCTGCAGCTCGGCGTTGCGCGCCAACAGGTCGGCCAGCGCCTTGGCGCGCTCGCTGGCGGCGATGAACACCACCTTGTTGACGATGGTGGGCTGCGGGTAGAGCAGCACCATGTCGGCACCGATGCCCTTCTTCTCCAGCGCGTAGTTCACGAGCTGGTACTCGTAGATGAAGGCGAGCGGCGTCTTGCCGATGCCGATGGCCACGTAGTCGTCGAAGTTGCCGTTGACGTAGTTCTCCTGGTAGCCCTGGCGCTTGAACAGCTCCGCGAGCCGGGTGGCCAGCGGCACGGCGGTGGCGCGGTCGGTCACCACGTCGCCCTGCACCGCGTAGCTGGTGAGCGCCAGGTACATCGCGGCCGAGTTGCTGCGGCGCACGTCGGTGGTGGAGACGAGCACGCTGCGGCCCACGTCATAGGCCTTCGCGTCCTTCAGGTCCTTCCAGCGCTTCTTGGCGAGCATGGCGGCGGTGAGCTGCGCCATGTCGACCCCATAGGTACGGTCGCCCAGCGGCTTGGCCATGCCGTTGGCGACGAGGATGCTGGCGATGGGTGCCCAGCTCGCGATCACCATCGGCGAGTGGAAGGGCGATGACTGCGCCACCGAGAGGCCCGCTTTCCGCGCTGCATCGCTCACCTGGTTGGCCGCCACCACGCCCGAGGGGAAAAGAAAGTCGGGCATCTGCCCGGCCACCACCTTGGCTGCCATCTCGCGGCTGCCCACCCGAGTGACATTCACCGGCAGGCGGTTCTCGGCGAGGATCTTGCGGACGCGTTCGTCCTTGAAGAAGGGCTCGACGTCGAGGGCGATGACGCCGGTCAGCTCGGTGGCCGGCCCCAGCGACAACTCGGCCACCGCCGCCTGCTGGCCGCGAAGCGCGAAGAACAGCGCCGCCCCGAACCCCGCCAGCAGCGCCAGGGTCAGAAAGACTTTGCCGGGCTTGGACATATGCAC
>NZ_DASSRA010000064.1:0-8300 GCF_035702065.1 Rhizobacter sp. | reverse complement strand
GCACGTCTTCTTTTGGCTGCTGACGAACCGGATGACGCCGCCGGCCGTGTTCCTGCTGCCCTTCTTCCAGCTCTACACGACGCTCGGCCTGATGGACACGCACATCGCCGTGGCGCTGGCGCACCTGCTGTTCAACGTGCCGCTGGCGGTGTGGATTCTGGAAGGCTTCATGAGCGGCATCCCGCGCGAGATCGACGAGACGGCCTACATCGACGGCTACTCCTTCCCGCGCTTCTTCCTCACGATCTTCATCCCGCTGATCAAGGCGGGCGTGGGCGTGGCCGCCTTCTTCTGCTTCATGTTCAGCTGGGTCGAGCTGCTGATGGCGCGCACGCTCACGAGCGTCAACGCCAAACCCATCGTCGCCACGATGACGCGCACGGTGAGCGCCTCCGGCATGGACTGGGGCGTGCTGGCGGCAGCCGGCGTACTGACCATCGTGCCGGGCGCCATCGTGATCTGGTTCGTGCGGCACTACATCGCCAAGGGCTTTGCCATGGGACGCGTATGAACATGCAACACCAAAGGAGCCGAGGCGCAGCCGACGGCGTTCATCAAGCAACGCCCGCGGATCCGGCTTTGCCGGTCCGCCAGGCGGCGCCCCTCGGGGGCAGGAGCGAAGCGACTGGGGGGCACCATGTTTGAGTGGATGGCCTGGACACTCCCGGTCGCGATCTTCTTCACTTGCATCGTGCTCATGCTGATCGGCATGACGGTGTGGGAGCTCAAGTCGCCGACCACCAGCCGGCGCGGCTGGCTGCCGATGGAGACCACGCGCGGCGACCGCCTCTTCATCGGCCTCCTGAGCGCGGCCTACGTGAACCTCGCCTTCGTGGCGGTGAGCGAAAAGATGATCGAGTGGTTCAGCCTCGAGAACGAACCATCGATCTGGATCAGCTTCGTGGCATCGATGGCCTTGCTCGCCCTGGTGATGCGCAAGGGATAGGAAACAGTTCTTTGAAAAGGCACCCGGCCACCCCTTCCCAGCCGGCGTGTCATGTGACGAGTGGGAAGCCAATGAGGAGACAGACATGAAATTGCGCTTGAACGCCGTGGCCTTTGCAGCCGCCGCTTTGGCCCTGGGTCAAAGCGCGTGGGCCGGTGAGGCCGAGGCCAAGAAGTGGATCGACAGCGAGTTCCAACCGTCCACGCTGAGCAAGGACCAGCAGATGGCCGAGATGAAGTGGTTCATCGACGCCGCCAAGAAGCTGCAAGCCAAGGGCGTGAAGGAGATCTCGGTCGTCTCCGAGACCATCACCACGCACGAGTACGAGTCCAAGACGCTGGCCAAGGCGTTTGAAGAGATCACCGGCATCAAGGTCAAGCACGACCTGATCCAGGAAGGCGACGTGGTCGAGAAGCTGCAGACCTCGATGCAGTCGGGCAAGTCGATCTACGACGGCTGGATCAGCGACTCCGACCTGATCGGCACGCACTACCGCTACGGCAAGATCATGAACCTGACCGACTACATGGCCGGCAAGGGCAAGGAGTTCACCAACCCCGGGCTGGACATCAAGGACTTCATCGGCACCAGCTTCACCACCGCGCCCGACAAGAAGCTCTACCAGCTGCCCGACCAGCAGTTCGCCAACCTGTACTGGTTCCGCGCCGACCTGTTCGCCCGCCAGGACCTGAAGGACAAGTTCAAGGCCAAGTACGGCTACGACCTGGGCGTGCCGCTCAACTGGAGCGCGTACGAAGACATCGCCGCCTTCTTCAGCGAAGACGTGAAGACCATCGACGGCAAGCCCATCTACGGCCACATGGACTACGGCAAGAAGGACCCGTCGCTCGGCTGGCGCTTCACCGACGCCTGGCTGTCGATGGCCGGCACCGCCGACATCGGCATCCCCAACGGCAAGCCGGTCGACGAATGGGGCATCCGCGCCTCGGACGACGGCTGCCACCCGCTGGGCGCCTCGGTGTCGCGTGGCGGCGCCACCAACTCGCCGGCCGCGGTCTACGCGCTCACCAAGTACGTCGACTGGATGAAGAAGTACGCCCCGAAGGAAGCCACCGGCATGACCTTCGGCGAAGCCGGCCCGGTACCCGCCCAAGGCCAGATCGCGCAGCAGATCTTCTGGTACACCGCCTTCACCGCCGACATGACCAAGCCCGGCCTGCCGGTGGTCAACGCCGACGGCACGCCCAAGTGGCGCATGGCCCCCGGCCCCAACGGCCCGTACTGGAAACAGGGCATGCAGAACGGCTACCAGGACGTGGGCTCGTGGACCTTCTTCGAGGCGCACGACGCCAACAAGACGGCTGCGGCCTGGCTGTACGCCCAGTTCGTGACGGCCAAGACCACCTCGCTCAAGAAGACGATCGTGGGCCTGACGCCAATCCGCGAATCAGACATCCAGAGCAAGGCCATGACCGACCTTGCACCCAAGCTGGGCGGCCTGGTCGAGTTCTACCGCAGCCCGGCCCGCGTGGCCTGGACGCCCACCGGCACCAACGTGCCCGACTACCCGAAGCTCGCGCAGCTGTGGTGGAAGAACGTGGCCGTGGCCGTGACGGGCGAGAAGACCCCGCAGGCCGCGATGGACAACCTGGCCGAAGAGATGGACCAGGTGATGGCCCGCCTGGAGCGCGCCGGCATGGCCCGTTGCGCACCCAAGCTCAACAAGAAGGAAGACCCGAAGAAGTGGCTCAGCGACAAGGGTGCCCCGTGGGCCAAGCTGGCCAACGAGAAGCCCAAGGGTGAAACGATTGCCTACGACACGCTGCTGAATGCGTGGAAGGCCGGCAAGGTGCGTTGAGGACGTCAGCCCCAAGGCCGTCCCTCACGGGACGTCCGCCCCCCGAGGGGAGCGGTCATGGCTTGGGGCGGCCCGGCGCTCATGACCGATTCAATGTCCCGCTAGATCTCCTCTAGCCAGAAGCGAGCGGCGCGCCCACCGGCCCGCTCTTCATGCCCTCGGTACGCAAGTGCCGAGGGCATTTTTGTACTTTCAAGCGAACGGCCTCCCTAGAACGGTTGATGTGCAGCCACCCCGAAGCTGGCTAATGTGCGAGCTTGCCAGCGGATCATCGGAGGTCGGGATGAAGAAGCTCTTGTTGTTCATGGCAGTGGCGCTCGGCTTGGCCCTGCCCGCAATGGCGCAGGCGCAGGAATCGCCCTTCAGCGTCACCCTGGGTGTGCGGGCCTGGTACACGCAATGGGACACCTTCAGCTACCGCCCAGACGGCGTGCCGGTGGACCAGCAGGTCATCGTCCAGTCGCCCGCCAAGTCCAGGTTCGTGCTGATCCCGGTGCTGAGCATGCGCTACGGCGACTTCGTCAGCACGCTCAGCGTGTTCCCGTCGACGACGTACGACTTCGTCCTCGAGGACGAGGTTGACGGCAAGCGCAAGGAGTTCGACATCAACGTCGGCTACTACATCGCCCCCGGCGTCGCCCTCACCCTCGGCTACAAGCAGTTCGAGCAGAGCAATGCGGAAACCGGCTTCCGGTACCGCCTGACCGGCCCGGTGATCGGCGCGAACGCCACGGCTCCCTTGGGCAACAACTTCGCGCTCTACGCTTCGTTCGCGCTGGGCCGCCTGAAGCCGACGAGCAGCGATGTCGATCTCGATGCCGACTACAAGCTCGGCGAAGTTGGCGTGGTGTATTCGCTGGCGACGCCTGGTGTCACCAAGGCGGTGAGCTTCACCGCGGGCTACCGCACCCAGGTGCTCAACTCGAAGGAAGCCAAGGCCGGGCAGGATGCGCGCGACCTCACGGACGGGGTGACCCTCGGCGTCCTGGTCACCTTCTGAGGCCAACCCTCAGTTGGCCGAAGGCACCGGGATCGGCGGCGGTGGAGGCGGCGGCGCGCAGCCGCCAAAGCAGTACTCGCCGCTGAACGAGCTGTAGACGTACGGCGTCTTGGGCCGGTTGTACTTCTCCCGCGTCTCCTGTTCCACGCCCTGGCTCACCCGCTTGGTGAACTGCTCGACCGTGATGCCCTTGGTGTCGATGTGGGCGAGGATGTGCTTGGTCAGGATGCCGTTGCGCCCATCGCCATCGATGGCCGTGTCTTTCGAGGCGGTCGCGTAGAGCACCAGGGTGCTGGCCGGCGCATCCTTGATGGGTTGCAGCCCGTTGCTGGCGCCGGCCACGCTTTCGAGCGCGCGGACCAGTGGCGGGCGTCCGTCCGCGCCACCGGCCAGGCGCGTCGTGGGAGCCGGCGGCGGCGCGAACAGGTCGGTGCGGCAGGCGTCGAGGATCACCAGCTGGAGCTTCGCCGCCCGTCGCTTGCCCAGGCGATCGAACAGCTCGTCGACGCTGTAGAGCGCACGCGTGGGGTTCTCGGTGGCCGACCGGAGTTGCACCCGGGTCGGCACCAGGTAGTTCGTGAGGCCGGCCTGCACGCCATGGCCCGAGTAGTAGAAGACGCCCACCGCGTCGGTGTCGAGTTGCCCGACGTACTTCTGCACCAGCGAGTCGAACTCCGCGCGGTCGCGCACGTTGGTGTGGCACAGCGTCTCGAAGCCGAGCTTCTTCAGCTTGGCGCACATGTCGGCCGCGTCGTTGCTGGGGTTCCTGAGCGGGATGACGTTCTCGTAGGCGGCGTTCCCGATGACGAGCGCCACCTTGGGCGGCGGCCCCTTGCGCGAACCCGTCGACCAGCTCGGCAGCGTCAGGCCGCACCCGGCCAGGACCGCGCTGCACAGCAGCAACGCGGCGAGGTGTCCGAGCGGAAGGTGGGCGCCCATGGGGTCTGAATATGCGCTCGCCGGCGGGGGCTTTCAATCCTAGGGATGGTGGATGCGGCCGGCGCGCGCACCATCCGCATGGCGCCGGAGCCCCTGTGTTCCGGGTCGACCTGCCGGAGCACGCCATGCTGCGTTTCCTCGCCTGTTCCGTTGTCGCGCTTGCCACTGGTTGTGCCTGGTTGCCAGGCCCGCAGAAGGCCGCACCCGGCAGCGTGCAGCCCCAGGTGCAGGCGGCGCAACAGATCAAGCAGCGGACCGCGCAGTTGCCAGCCAACGCCTACGAACGCCCCGCCGACATCCCGCGCCACCAGGCGCTCGTGTCCGACCTCGACGCCACCGCGCGGCTGGTCGAGCAGCGCGCCGCCAGCCTGAGCGCGCGCGACCTCGCGCTCTCCACCTACTACCTCGCCCAGGCCAATGCCGAGGCGCGCGGGATCTCCACCAAGTCGCTGCAGCCGATCTCGACCCAGGCCGTCGCCCAGCTGCGCGAGACCGTGGCGCCGGTGCAGGGCATGCAGAAGCGCCTGCAGTCCGGCCAGCCGCCCTTCGGCTACCGCTCGGTGCTGGTGACCGTGAAGACGCGCCCCGGCGCGCCCGAGCCGCCGCGGCTGCGCGTGTACGTGCTGCCCAGCGGCGTGCTGGAGCGGCCGGAGAACTTCGACGTCGCCACCATCCGGCAGTGGCTGGCCGACCTCACCTTCCCCGACCTGACCAGCCCCTCGCGCGGAACGGTGGCACAGGGCGCGATGCGCGTGTGGATCGGCCCCGACGGCGCCTACGACGCGATGGCCCGGCGCATCGCGAGCGGCGCGCCCATCGCCTTCACGCCGCTGAACATCGCCCCCGACGGTGCACCCGAGCAGGAGCTGCAGTTCAACGCACCGGGCGACATCGTCCGCCCCTGACACCCGACACGCGAGGAGCCGACACGATGGAACGCTCAGCCCACGACCTGGCCGGCCTGTCGGCGGTGATCGTCTCGGCGGCCGCGGTCATCACCACGATCTTCGGCCTCTTCAACTCGGTGCTGAAGGACTTGATGCCGCAGGTGCAGGGCGCCGCACAGGCCGTCAACGTGGTGGCCTTCGGCACCCTGGTGCTGCTGCTCGTGCTCGTGCTGGTGATCCGCGCCCGCCTGCCCAAGACCTCGCAGTACCTGTGGGCCGGCGTGGGCGCGGTGTGCCTGGTGGCGGCGATGTTTGTCTACCTGTCGTTCAGCGACCTGGTGCGCGCGCGGGTCTACCAGTACCCGCCGGCCTCGGCACCGGGCACCGAGCAGCGGCCCTTCGTCAGCGCGCCCTACCACGAGCTTGGCCGCAAGCGCGCCGAAGGCATGGACGTGGCCACCGCCGTCAGCCAGTTCGGCGGGCCGGCGCTGGTCAATGGCCGGCAGGTGCTGTGGACCGAAGAAGCGCTGGCGCAGGTCGTCGGCCAGTTCGTGCGCTACTACATGGCGCTGGCCTTCCTGATGACCACCGCCCTCTTCGTCGTGGCCATCGCGCTGTGGCGCAGCATGAATGCCGGCACGCGGCGCAAGCCCGCTGCGCCCAAACCCCAGGCGTGAGCGCGGGCTGCGCCGCGTGCCATCATGCGGCGATGCTCAACACCCTGAAGGACCTGTTCGAGAGCCTGCGGCCGCCGGCGGCCGGGAGCGACCCGCAAGCCACCGAGCACGCGCTGCAACTGGCCACCGCCGTGATGCTGGTGGAGGTGATGCGCGCCGACACCAGCTTCCACCAAGGCGAGCGCGAGGCGGTGCTGCATGCGCTGCACGACAAGTTCGGTCTAACCACTGACGAGGCGCAGCGACTCGCCGAGCTGGCCGAGACCACGGCACGAGACGCGACTGATCTCTTCTCGTTTACGTCACGCATCAACGATCACTTCGACATGCCGCAGAAGCTGCGCATGATCGAGCACATGTGGCGCGTGGCCTATGCCGACGGCCATCTGAGTGCCCACGAGCGCCACGTGATGTGGCGCATCGCCGACCTGCTGCACGTGCCGCAGGGCGCCTACGTGCATGCCCGCATGCGGGCCGAGCAGCAGGCCGCGGCGCGGCCGCAAGCGTGATGGCACGAGGGCGTGGTCGTCGCGCCGAGCGACGGTCGGCTGCAGGTGCTGGCGATTTGCCGCCCTGAGCCGAGCGCTCAGGCCCGGCGTCCGAACAGGCGCAACAGGCGGCTGACCGCCCGGGCCAGCTTTGGCACTTCGCGCCGGTTGAACGAGAGCTTGCGCACATAGGCCGGCACGTGCCACACCCAATGGCTGCCCGAAGGGAAGTAGCCGATGGTGCCCGGCCTCATCACCGTCGTCTGGCCCGCTGCATCGGTGACGTGCACTTCACCGTCAAGGATCAGCACTGTCTCTTCCCACGCGTAGTGCCAGTTGAAGCGGCCGGCGGTGCAGTCCCACACGTAGGTGGCGGCCCAGCCGTCGGTGTTGGTGGAGTGGCAGCCGCTGCGTGCCTGCGGTCTGCCTTCGATGACCCAACTGGGCTCGATCGGGTCGGCGCGGAGTTCGACCGCCTCGGCCGTGCTGAAGATGCCTGCCGAGGCGCCTGCCATCACGCGCGCGCCGGGGCGCGCCGCTTGGCCGCCTTGGCGGGCACCGGCCAGGCCATCATGGCCGCGGCCACGGTGTCCATCAGGCTGGCACGCGTGGCGCCGTCCTTGGCCTGCATCGACATGCCCTGGTAGACGGTGGAATAGAAGTTCGACAGGGCCGCGGCGTTGGTGTCGGCCGGCAGCTCGCCGCTGTCGATGCCGTCCTGGATGCGCGAGCGGATGTTCGAAATGGCCGCTGCGCGGCGCTTGGCCAGCGCGAGCTGCACGTGCTCGGCGGCGACCGAGCAGTTGGTGGTGGCCATCACCACCATGCAGCCCTTGGGGTGGCAGGGCCGCGTGAGCTCGTCGGCTGCCTCGTGCAGCCAGCGCTCGATGGCGCCGCGCGCGGTCGGCTCCTCTTTCAAGGCGCGCGGGCCGGCGCTGCCGGGCCCGAGCGCATAGCGTTCGATGGCTTCAAGGAAGAGCTTCTCCTTGTCGCCGAACGCGGTGTACAGGCTGGGCGTGGTGATGCCCATGGCGGCCGTGAGGTCTGCGATGGAAGCGGCTTCGTAGCCACGCTCCCAGAACACGTGCATGGCCTGCTCAAGCGCCGTGTCGCGGTCAAACGACAGGGGCCGGCCACGGGGCTTGACCTTGACCTGGGGGCAACTTTCAGACTCCGCCACAGGCGCTGCCCTTGTCTCTGATGTCTTTTTCATAACGATCGCTATTAAATCGCTTGACCTGCTCTTGTGAGCTGGCTACATTCTGCCATATGTCGTAGTGATCGCTACGAATATTTAGTTCCCCAACTTCAACGCGAAAAGCCTCGCACGACGAGGCGAGCCGCTGCTTTGCCCGAAGGAAAACACCATGTCGAACACCAACCCACCCCGCACCCGCAAGCTCTGGGCTGCTGGCACGGCACTCACCGCCGTCAGCGCCCTCGTCGCCGCAGCCTTCACGCTGCGAACCACCCCGGCCGAAGCCACTGCTGCACCGCAAGCCACACCCGTCTCGGTGGCCACCGTGGTGCAGAGCGAAGTGGCG
>NZ_DASSRA010000063.1:0-4367 GCF_035702065.1 Rhizobacter sp. | reverse complement strand
CATCGGCGAGGTCGATCACCGAATAGGCAAAGCAGGGCAGCACCTCGCGCGGCAGCTCCTTCAGCGGGCGGCCCTTGATCAGCAGCTTGGTGCCGGCGGCATGCAGGTTCTGCAGGGCGGGCGCGTTGGCCGGGTCGACGGCCATGAAGGCCGGCACCTCGACCATGAGGTTGGGTGACGGCTTGGCCTGCAGCAGGTCTTGCAGCAGGGTTTCGCTCAGCACGTTGAGCGAGGCCTGGCCGCCATCGGCCGGCCACACGCCGCCCACGGCGTGCAGCAGCTGGGCGATGTCGGGCGTGGCGTCCGGGCGCAGCGGGAACACCGTCAGCCGCGTGGCCGTGACGGCCCGGCTCTTGTCGATGAACGGGGAATAGCCGAAAGCGACCTGGCCGAGGATGGTGTTGTCGTTCACGCGGAGGACTCAAGTGATGTAGTTGAAGAGCGACATCTTCTGCACCAGGGAGTAGCTCTTGAGCGCTGCATCGTAGCCGGTTTGCTTGTTCTGGAAGTCGGAAATGGCCCGCACCATGTCGAGACCTTCGGCATTAGTTCGCTCGGTTTGGCTGGCCAGGCGCAGGTCGTCGAGCCGGCCGGTGGCGCTGTCGATGCGGGTGAGCGTTTCGCCCACCTTGGCGCGCACCGAGCCCAGCTGGTTCATGGCGGAGTCCACCGCGGCCAGGTAGGTCGAGTTGGTCTGTGCGATCTGCGAGGTGCTGCGCAGGGGCGTGTTGAGCGCGGTCACGGCCTGGTCGATGGCCGTGAAGATGTTCAGGTCGGACGTCGAGGGCGTGAGGTCGAACTGGTCGCCGGTGGCGGGCACGCCGGTCACGGTGGCCGAAAGGCCGTCGACCTCGATCGCCTGGCCCGAGGTGTAGGGCATGCCCACCATCGCGGTGGGGTTGCCGTCCTGGTAGACCGAATAGGTGACCACGCCGGCGGTGTTGTCGAACACCAGGCTGTAGGTGGAGCCGGTGAGCGCGGCCGGGTCGGTGACGTGGCCGGTGTCGATCCACGCCTGCCCGGTGCTCACCGTGGGCGCGGTGACGAACACGCCGTTGCCGGTGCGTGCGCTCATCCAGGCCGCGCGGCCATCGACGGTGAGCGGCAGCGGGTCGCCCGAGGCCGCGTCGATCTGGCCGCCGGTGCCCTGGTAGCTCACGCCGCCGCTGGCGTCGAGGAACGGCGCATGGTCCCCGGCCTGGCCGCCGAAGAGGTAGGTGCCCGCGCCGTCCTGCCGGTTGGCCACGGACAGCAGCTGGTTGCGCAGGCCGGTGATCTTGTCGGCCTGCGCCTTGCGCTCGGCGTCGCTGTAGCTGCCGTTGCCCGCGGCCACCATCGCTTCGCGGATCTGCTGCAGCAGGTCCACGGCGTCGCCCATGGCGCTTTCGGCGAGCGTCATGGCGTTCTGGCTGGCGCTGACGGCGCGCTGCGTGGCGTCGGTGTGCAGCTCGGCGGCCAGCGCACGCTCGGCGCGCGCCGCGGCGGCGGGGTCGTCGCTCGCGCGGTTGACGCGCTTGCCGGTGGTGAGCTGCTCTTGCGCGTCGGAGAGCGCGGTCTGGCGGCGGATCAGCGACTCGACCGAGGCGTCGAAGGTGTTGGCGGTGCTCAGGCGCATGGTGGCGTTCTCGGGTCAGGAAGTGGGGTCAGCGCCCTGCCGCTTCGAGCAGGGTGTCGAACACGGATTGCGCCACCTGCAGCATCTTGGCCGCCGCCTGGTAGCTCTGCTGGAACTGGATCAGCCGCGCCGCCTCTTCGTCGAGGTTGACGCCGGCCTTGTTGGCGCGCGTCGCCTCCGCGGTGGAGGCGATGCTGGCGGAGATGCTGGCCGACGACTTGGCGCTTTGCACGCGCACGCCGATGTCGGACAAGGCACTGGCATACGCATCGGTGATGGTGCGCCCCGGCACCAGCGTGCCGTTGGCGAGCGTGCTCGCGCCCACGAAGGCCGTGCTGCCCAGTGCCACGAAGGCGGTGGCGTTGCCGTTGTTCGAGGCCGGCGAGGTGGTGGCGGCCACGTCGATCACGTCACCGCTGCGCGGCACGCCGTTCAGCTGCAACGCGAAGCCGTTGATGTTGATCGCATTGCCGGCCGTCCAGGTGCCGGTGCCGCTGCCGACCACGGCGCTGCTCGCGTCGAGCAGGTCGTAGCTGTAGTCGCCGGTGTTCGTGTTGAAGGTGATGCGCGTGGTGAGCGTCGGGTCGTAGCTCGTCGGGTCGACCAAGCCGAGCGACGCAGCACTCGCGGTGCCGGTGTTGGTGACTGCAAAGCTGCCGGTCACCGCCGCAGCGGCGGCCAGGCCCTTGGGGTCACTGAGCACGGAGCGCATCTCGGCCGCGGCGGGGCCGGCAGCCTGCAGCAGGTAGCGGTCGCCCTGCGCCGATGCACCGGCGGTCCATTGCAGCGTGAGGCCGTCGACCTGCACGCCGGCTGCCAGGGCGGCGGGCGCGAACGGGCTGCCGATGGCCGTGCTGCCGTCGGACATGCGGGTGAGCGAGTAGTTGGTGCCGTCGAAGCGCAGTTCGTAGTCGCTCGCCTGCACGTGGGTGAAGTCGGTGACCGTGAGGCCGAACTGCGCATCACCCGTGTTGCCACTGGCCGGCAGGGTGCGCGGTGCACCCACCGAGAACATGGGCGCGCCGGCGCTGGCGGGTTGGCCCGCGTCGAGGCCCAGCGACTGCTGCTGGTTGATCGCGCCACTGATGGAGACAGCCAGCTGCCCCAGCAGGTTGCGCGCGGTGTTCAGGTCGTCGTTCTGGAAGCGCACCAGCCCGGCGATGGAGCCGCCGGCAATGCTGTCCATCAGCACCGGGCGGTCGACGCTGCCTTCGCGCAGGGCGAGCTGGGTCAGCGAGGGGTCGTACACGTCGGGCTTGCCCACCAGCGTGTTGGCGTTGGCACCCAGCACCAGCGACTGGCCACCGCCGATGAACAGGCCCACCGAGCCGTCGTCGGCCTGGATGGTGGTGACGTTGATGTAGCTGCTGATCTCGTTGATCAGGATGTCGCGCTGGTCGAGCAGGTCGTTGGGCGAGTGCCCCGCGCCGTTCAGCGCCGAGATCTGCTTGTTCAGGTCGGCCACCTGCCGGGCGAGCGAGTTGACGCTGTCGATGTTCGACTTGATGTTCTGCGACACGCCGCTCTGCAGCGTGTTGAGCTGGTCGCCGGCGGTCTTGATGCGCACCGCGAGCTCTTGCGCGCGCGTGAGCACCACCTGTCGCGCCGAGGCGTCCTGCGGGTTGTTGGCCACGTCCACGAAGGCATCGAGCACCTGGCGCGCCGCCTGGCCGATGCCGGCCTCGCCGAGCGGGAACACGCCTTCGAGCTGGCTCAGCTGATCCAGGCGCGCGCTGTCGGCCGCAGCCAATGAGTTGGTGGCTGCCGCCTGCGTGGTGAGGAAGCGGTCGTAGGAGCGCGTCACCGTGGTGACGTTCACGCCCTGGCCAAAGAAGCCGGCGCCGGTGTACAGGCCCTTGGCCGTGGCCAGCTCCACCTGCTGGCGCGAATAGCCGGTGGTGTTGGCGTTGGCAATGTTGTTGCCGACCGTGGTGAGTGCGGCGTAATTGGCGAACATGGCACGGGTGCCGATGCTCATCAAGCTGGAGGCTGCCATCGTGCGTTTCCTCCGTCAGGCCATGCGCTGCAGGCGCAAGGTCGTGTTGATCATTCGGGTGAGCTTGTCGGCGTAGGCCGGGTCGGTCGCGTAGCCCGCCTTCTGCAGCCCTTGCGCGAAGCCCTGCGCCGAGGCGCCGCTCTCCACCACCTTGGCGTAGCGCGGGTTGTTCTTCATCATCTGCGCGTAGTCGGTGAAGGCTTCTTCGTAGCTGCCGTAGGCACGGAACTTGGCCTTGACCTTGCGTGCCTGGCCGTCGATCACCTCGGTGGTGGTGACTTCGGTGGTCGGACCCTTCCAGTTGCCGCCGGCCTTGATGCCGAACACGTTGAACGAAGTCGAGCCGTCGGGGTTCTTGATCTCGTGGCGGCCCCAGCCGGATTCGTGCGCGGCCTGCGCCACCATGAAGTTGGCCGGGATGCCGGTGGCTGCTTCGGCCGCCTTGGCCGCGCCGTCGTGCAGCTTGAGGAAGCCGATCTGGCGCTCCTTGCCTTGCAGGCTCGGGCTGAGCGGCGCAGCGGGTGCCTCCTTGGACCCTGCATCCTTGGTCACCGCTGCCTTGGCCGCATCCGCGGCGATGTTGGCCAGCGGCTCGCCGAGCTGGCGCTCGAGCTGCTTGGCGATCACGTCCGACAGGCCGCCGCGCAAGCCCGTCATCTGGGTGGCGAACTGGGTGTCGAGCATTTCAGTGCCCAGCTTGGTGCCGGAGTTGTCGAGCATGCCCGACGACATGGTGGCTTCGCGCATGCTCTTCAT
>NZ_DASSRA010000062.1:0-9761 GCF_035702065.1 Rhizobacter sp. | reverse complement strand
AGCGCCTCGCCGGTCACGAACATCGGGCCGACCATCAGGCCGATCAGGTCATCCGCAAAGGCCGGTTTGCGGCCTTCGTAGTAGTGGCCGATGAACTGGATCACCCAGCCGACGAAGAAGCTGCCCGCGCCCCAGGCCAGCCAACTGGCGGTGCTGCCGCCGGCGACCGTCTGGGCCAGCAGGAGCAGGACGAGATTGGCCCCGCTCGTCGCCAAGGCCAGCACCACGTTGCCGCGTGTCAGGTACCACAGCGTGCCCAGGGCCCAGAGAATCCAGGCGCCGTTGACGGCCAGGCCTCCCAGTTCGAACAGCGTGGGCCTGGAGAGCAACACGAAGAGGCCGAACGCGATCATCGGGATGCCGACGAAGTGCGTGGCGATGTTGCGTCGGTCGCGGTGGTAGGCCGCGTACTGGACCATCAGCTCGGTGGCGTTGCGCATGGTGTTTGTCTCCGTCGTTGTGGTGGCGGCGATGCTAGTGGAGCATGTGCGCGGCGACTGTCAAAATTCCGACAGTCATGCCCCACGCCAACCCGCCCATTCCGCTGATCTCGCTGCAGACCGACCCCTGGTTTGCGAGCTGTGCGCCCGAGTTGCAGGCGGCTCTCCTGATGTTGGGCCGCACCCGGCGCCTGGGCGCTGGAGAGCGGCTGTTCGTGCGGGGCGACAACGCCGATGGCCTGTGCTGCGTGACCTCTGGCGCATTGCGCGTGGGGGCCTTGCAGCCCGACGGCAGCGAATCGCTGCTGGCCTATGTGGAGCCCTTCCAGTGGTTTGGCGAGATCTCGCTCATCGACAACCTGCCGCGCACGCACGACGCGGTGGCCGACGGCGAAACCACGCTGATCCTGGTACCGCAAGACGCCTTGCTCGCCTGGCTGAGCGAGCACCCGCTGCATTGGCGTGACATGGCACGGCTGGCCTGTGCCAAGCTGCGCATGGCCTTCACGGTGCTGGAAGACATCGCCCACCTGCCGCTGGAGCAGCGCCTGGCCAAGCAGCTGTGGCAGGTGGCGCACGGCTATGGCGCGCGGGCTGATGCGCCGCAGCGGCAGATCCGCCTGCCGCAGGAGCAGCTGGCGCTGATGCTGGGCGTGAGCCGGCAGACGGCCAACAAGGCCTTGCGTGCGCTGCAGGAGCAGGGCGTGCTCAGGCTGCACTACGGCGCGATCGAGCTGGTGGACGTGGCGGCGCTGGCGCGTGCCGCCGGCCTGGCCTGATCAAGCCGGGTCAGTTTGGACGAGCACCCGTCAAGCCGGGTGCGCGAGGTCGCGGATGTGCGTGGGGCCGGCACGGCGCTCGATCTCGGCCAGCAGCGGCTTGTTCCAGCCCAGCGAGAACAGGGCTTCGGCGGTGACGAACATCGGGCCGACCAGCAGGCCGGTGATGTCGTCGACGAAGGCGGGCTTGCGGCCCTCGTAGTAGTGGCCGACGAACTGGATCACCCAGCCGATCGCGAACATCCCCACGCCCCAGCTCAGCCAGCTGAAGGTGCTGCCGTTCGCCACGCCGTGCGCCAGTGCGATCAGCACGCCCACGCCGGCCGTGACGGCAAAGCCCAGGGTCAGCGGGCCGCGGCGGCTCAGGTACCAGGCGGCGGCCCCGCAGAAGGCCACCCAGGCGGCGGTGAGGTCGAGCGCGGGCAAGGTCAGGTGAAGCCGGGCCAGCAGCACGCCGATGCTGAAGACGATCATCGGCACGCCGACGAAGTGGGTGACGATGTTGCGCCGATCCCGGTGGTAGGTGGCGTACTGCGTGAGCAGATCCAGCGTGGTGCGTTGCTGAGTCATGTCTTGTCTCCACTCGATGGCCATGGGCACTATTCTGGGCCGATGCGGCCGGCCTGACCATGGTATTTCCACAGCCTCCTAAGATGGTGCACCTGGAGGAAAAGATGATCGGCGACAGCGAGGAAAACCACACCAAAGGCCGCGGATTTGCGCACTGGCTGCGCCAGGGGGCGCGCAGCGCCGTCCTCCTGAGGCCCGATCTGGCCGGCCTGCGGGCCAGCCCCTGGCTGCTGGTGGGGCTGACGGCTGCCGTGCTGGGCCTGGGCGTCCTGCTGCAGCGCCTCTTCATTGCCGGGCCGGCGCTCTTCTACGGGCCGGCGGTCGCCAGCGGCTGGCTGACCACCGTGCTGCTGCTGTGGGCCTGCTGGCTGGTGGCGCGATCACGTGCCGGCGAGCCCGACGCGCCGGCGCTCTTCGGCATGCTGCTTGTTCAGCAGATCGTCATCTCGATTCCCTTGTGGGCCCTGTACCTGCTGTTGCCGCGGCTGCCGGGGTTGGCGCCGGCGGCGCTGGCCTGGCTGCAAGGGGTGCTGCCCTTCGTGGTGGTGGGCTGGGTCGCGCTGGCCGGTGCGGTGCTGCTGCTGCGCCAGGCGGCCTCCGGCGGCCTGCGTGCGCTGGTGCTGGGGGTTTTTGCGCTCGCTGCCGCGGTGGACCTGCTCGCGCCGCCGATGCAGTTCTGGTACCCGGATGACAACCTGGCGGCTGCGGCGACGGCGGTGGAAGACAAGCGCCTGCACTTCAGTCAAGAGGTGCTGGAGAAGCAGTCGGGCGTGCTGGTCGACAGCCTCAACGCCCTGCAACCACAACGCCCGGGCGTGATCGACCTGTATGCGCTCACCTTCGCGCCCTATGCCGAGGAGAACGTGTTCCGCCGCGAGAGCAAGCTCGTGGCCGACGTGATGCGCAGCCGCTTCGACGCGCAAGGCCACACGCTGCAACTCATCAACCACGCCGAAACCGCTGGCGATCTGCCCTGGGCCACCGGTCTCAACCTGCAGCGCGCCATCCTGCGCGCGGCCAGCCTGATGGACCGCAACGAGGACATCCTCTTCATCCACCTCACCTCGCACGGCGCGCAGGACGGCAAGCTCTCCGCCGAGTTCTACCCGCTGGAGATGGACCCGGTGACGCCCACGCAGCTGCGCGCCTGGCTCGACGAAGCCGGCGTGCGCCTGCGCGTGATCTCGGTCTCGGCCTGTTATTCGGGTTCGTGGATCGAGCCGCTCTCCGACCCCGGCACGCTGGTGATGACGGCGGCCGATGCCACGCACACGTCCTACGGCTGCGGCCGCAAGTCGGAGCTCACCTTCTTCGGCCGGGCGATGTACGACGAGCAGTTGCGCAGCACGCGCTCCTTCGAGGCGGCACATGCCGCGGCGCGCAAGCTGATCGAGCAGCGCGAGAAGGAGGCCGGCAAGACCGACGGCTACTCCAACCCGCAGATCGCCATGGGCGAGCTGATCCGTCCGCACCTCGCGGCCCTGGGGGCGCGCCTGGACGCGGCCTCCCCGGCGTCATCTCCCGCGCCCCGCTGACGGCACAATGCGCCCTGCGCGCGAGCCCACTTCCGCCCACTTCCGCCCGCTTCCCGCATGCAAAACGTTCCCCTGATCCACTGGCATTCGATGTTCATGGGCGTCGCCCTGTTGGCGGCGGCCCGATCCAAGGATGGCCGCAAGCGCAACGGCGCCTGCATCGCGAGCGCCGACAACAAGATCCTCGGCGTGGGCTACAACGGGCTGCCGCGCGGCTGCGACGACAACGATGCGTCGTACTGGGCCGACATCGACAGCGACCCTCTGCAGTCGCGCCACAGCTACATCGTGCACGCCGAGGTCAATGCCATCCTCAACTGCGTGGTATTGCCGCTGACCGGCAGCACGATCTACGCAACGCAGTTCCCTTGCCCCCGGTGCGTGCAGTCGATCATCCAGGTGGGCATCAAGCGGGTGGTCTACCTGGAGAAGAAGTCGCACCACGTCGCGTCGAACGGTGCATCCGACAAGATGCTGTCGGATGCCGGCATCGAGGTGTTGCCGCTGGACGAGCTCGAAGCGTCGGCCGCTGTGTGGTGCGACAAGCTCGACGAGTTCATCAGCCACACCGGCCCGGCCGTCCACGGCGTCCCTGACCCCGGCGGATGAAGTCGGCTCGCGGGTCGGGCATTCAACTGTCCGGATCGGCGGCTCATATCAGGCGATCGGGCCAGCACAGGCTGGCTATCGTGTTGGCACCTGCTTCATCCGGGGTCGCCATGCTCGCATCGTCCAACGTCTTCCAGTTCTCGCCCACCGGCCGGCCTGTGGCGCTGATCGATGACCTGAAGGCGCTGGGGCGCTTTCGCAGCAAGATGGCCGAGCAGGACCTGCCGGTGAACGTGGCCCGCATGATGTTCGACAGGCCCTATGCCTTCGAGCGCATCGCCCTCGGCCACAGCAGCGCCGATGAAGACCTGCAGCGCCTGGCCCTGCAACTCTTCGCCCAGTACGCTAAGGACGACGACGCCGCGCACTGAATCTCGGCCTCAAGTCCTACGCCGGGCTGCCTTCAGGGGCAGCCCTTTTGCTTTTTGGCTTCGCTACCATGCTCGCTCCACCACCACGGGGAAACGCGCCATGAAATGGGAAGGCAATCGCGAGAGCGACAACGTCGAAGACGCGCGCGACAGCGGCGGGGGTGGTGGTGGCGGTTTCTCCTTCGGTGGCGGGCGGGGCATCGGCGTGGGCACGATCGCCGTTGCGCTCATCGCCGGCTGGGCCTTCGGCATCAACCCCATGACCATCCTGGGCCTGCTCAGCGGCGGTGGCGGCCCCGCACCGCAGGTGCAGCAGGCACCGGCCCACCGCCCACCGGCCGACGACAAGCTGGCCCGCTTTGTCTCGGTGGTGCTGGCCGACACCGAAGACGTCTGGCGCGAGCAGTTCAGGCAACTGGGCGGCACCTACCGCGAGCCCAAGCTGCGGCTCTTTCGCGGCAGCGAGCCCACGGCCTGTGGCATGGGCCAGTCGGCCATGGGCCCGTTCTACTGCCCGGGCGACCAGAAGGTTTACATCGACCTCGACTTCTACGAGACCATGCGCACCCGCCTCGGCGCGCCGGGCGACTTCGCCCAGGCCTACGTGATCGCCCACGAGGTGGGCCACCACGTGCAGAACCTGATGGGCATCAGCGGCAAGGTCGATGGCATGCGCGGCCGCGTGAGCGAGGCGCAGCAGAACGCGCTCAGCGTGCGCCTGGAGTTGCAGGCTGACTGCTTTGCCGGTGTGTGGGCCTACCACGCCAACCAGGCGCGTCAGATCCTGGAGCAGGGCGACGTGGAAGAGGCGCTCAACGCCGCCACGCAGATCGGCGACGACGCCCTGCAACGCAAGTCACGCGGCACGGTGCAGCCCGAGACCTTCACCCACGGCACCAGCGCGCAGCGCGTGACCTGGTTCAAGAAGGGCCTGCAGACGGGCAGCGTGAACCAGTGCAACACCTTCGAGGCGCGGCAGCTCTAGGCTTCGGTCAGGCCGCGCAAGGTTTGCCCGGCGTCGGGCCGCACCCGGCAGTCGGCGATGTACTGCCGGATGATCTCGCCGAAGCTGGCCGGCGCCTTCAAGCCCAGACGCGAAGCGCGCGCCGCGCTGGCGCCCGCCGGCCAGTTGGCCACGATGCCGGCGATGCGCTCATCGCGCTCGAAGCGCACCCGCGCCCGCACCGCCGGGCCGGCCACCTCGGCCAGGGCCTGCAGCATGTCGCCCACGCGCACGTTGAGCGCCGGCAGGTTCAGCGCCATGCGGCCCCCGAAGGCCTCGCGGCTCGCTTCGCAGACGGCGATCAGCCCGTCCACGGTGTGCGAGGGCGATGACACCGGGTGCGAGACCTCGGCCGACACGGGGCAGACGGCTTCCACACCGGCCAGCGGCTCGCGGATGATTCCCGAGAAGAACGACGAGGCCGCGCCGTTGGGGCGGCCGGGCCGGACCGTGACCGTCATCAGTCGCGCGGCGCGGCCGTCGACATAGCCCTTGCGCGTGTAGTCGGCCAGCAGGTGCTCGCAGACGAGCTTGTGTGTGCCGTAGGAGGTTTGCGGCGCGGGCAGCGTGTCGTCGGCCACCACGGCGGGCAGGGGCACGGCCGGGTCGGGGCCGAACACCGCCACCGAGCTCGAGAACACCAGCCGCGTGGGTGCGGCACCGCCATGGACCTGCGCGCGCAACACGTCGAGCAGGGCGCGCGTGCTGTCGAGGTTGGAGCGCAGGCCGAGCTCGAAGTCGGCCTCGCATTCACCCGACACGGCCGACGCCAGGTGGAACACCACGTCGAAGCGTTCATCGCCCCAGTCGGCGCATTGCGAGAGCAGGCTGCCGACCCGCGCTTCAACCCGGGCCGGGCCGATGTGCTGCGCCAGGTCGGCGGGCGGCGCGACCTGGTCGGCCAGCACCAGCCGGGTGATCGCCTGGCCGTCGAGCTGGCCGCGCGCCAGCAGCGTCCGCCCCAGCCGCGCACCGAGAAACCCGCCGCCGCCGGTGATGAGAACCTTCATGCGTGGGCCTGTCTGCTCGGTTGCAGGGCCACCGACAGCCGCTGGTCGCCGCGCAACATGTGCCGCACCGCGGCCCGCCGCGCGGCCTGCGGGTCGCGCGCGGCCACGGCCTCGAAGATGGCGCGGTGCTCGGCCTCCACCTGCGAGGTGAAGTCGGTGCGCTCGGCCTCGTGGGCGCGTGTCACGCGCATCGCCTCGTGCAGGTACTGCTCCAGGAACTCCAGGAGGCGGATGAACTGCGGGTTGCCGGTGGCTTCGGCCAGCGTGCGGTGGAAGTCCAGGTCTTCCGCGACGCCGTCGCCCGGTGCTGCTTCCATGGCGCGCAGGCTGCGGCGCAGCGCAGCCACCTGGGCGCGCGTGGCTCGCTCTGCGGCCAGCGCGGCGATCTCGCCATCGAGCGCACGGCGCACTTCGCGCACCTGCACCACCGAAGCCAGCGAGCCCAGCACGCCGTCGTCGAAGCGCAAGGCGCGGTTCAGCGGAGGGGGCGCCACGTAGACGCCCGAGCCCTGGCGCGACACCAGCAACTTGCGCGACTTGAGCTGGTGCACCGCCTCGCGCACCACGGTGCGCGACACGCCATGCATGCTGGCCAGCTGCTGCTCGGTGGGCAGACGGTCGCCGGGCGCCAGCTCGCCGGCTTCGATCTGCGCAGCCAGGCGGGCGGCGAGCTGGTCCGACAGGCGCTCGGCCACCAGGCGCGGGGCGGGATTCGACAACACAGGGAAAGCCCGATGGAAAGAGTGATCATGTCATCATACAACTTTGCTCCCGGGCGAGATCGCGGTTTGCCCTCATGGCCACCCCATTCGGGTCGGCATCGAACGTCACCCGCGCGCCACCCACAGGAGCCTTCAGGAATGGCCAGCGTCACGATCGAGTCGGTCACCAAGCGCTTCGGTGCGGTCGACATCCTCTATGGCGTCGACATCGCCATCGACGACGGCTCGTTCACCGTGCTCGTGGGGCCTTCGGGCTGCGGCAAGTCGACTTTGCTGCGCATGATCGCGGGGTTGGAAGCCATCACCGGCGGCGAGATCCGCATCGGCGAACAGCGGGTGAACGAGCTCCCGCCCAAGCAGCGCGACATCGCGATGGTGTTCCAGAACTACGCCCTGTATCCGCACATGACGGTGCGCAAGAACATGGCCTTCTCGCTGATGCTGGCCAAGCTGGAGGCCACGCAGATCGAGGCCAAGGTGGCGCGCGCCGCCGAGATCCTGGCGCTCACGCCCTTGCTCGACCGCTACCCGCGCCAGCTCTCGGGTGGCCAGCGCCAGCGTGTGGCCATGGGCCGCGCCATCGTGCGCGACCCCAAGGTGTTCCTGTTCGACGAGCCGCTGTCCAACCTCGACGCCAAGCTGCGCGTGGCCATGCGCAGCGAGATCAAGGAGCTGCACCAGCGCCTGAAGACCACCTGCATCTACGTCACCCACGACCAGATCGAAGCCATGACCATGGCGGACAAGATCGTGGTGATGCGCGACGGCCGCATCGAGCAGACCGGCAGCCCGCTGGAGCTGTACGACCGGCCGGCCAACAGCTTCGTGGCCGGCTTCATCGGCTCGCCGGCGATGAACTTCCTGCCCGGCACGCTGCGCCGCCGCGCCGGCGCGGCCTTGGTCGAGCTGGGTGACGGCACCGAGCTGGCTGCGCCACTGAACGCAGGTGGCATCGACGGCCAGCCGGTGCTGATGGGCACGAGGCCCGAGCACCTGTCGCTCTCGCCCGATGGCGGCATCCCCTCGCGCGTGGTGGTGGTCGAGCCCACCGGCGCAGAAACGCTGGTCTCGTGCCGCCACGAAGGCGCCGACCTGTCGGTGGTGTTCCGCGAGCGCCACGAGTTCACGCCCGGCAGCACCATCCACCTGCGGCCCGACGTGCAGCGGTCCCATCTCTTCGACGCGAGCAGTGGCCAACGGCTGGTGGCCTGACTGCGCTTTGCCCGTTCCCCGTGTTCAGCCAAGAACCCAAGAAGGAGACAACGATGACGCACTTCAATCGCCGGCGGTTCCTCGAAACGTCTGCCAGCGCCGCGGCAGTGGCTTCGCTCGGGGTCGGCACCGCGCTGTGGACGCCGCTGGCGCACGCGCAGAGCCTGGCCTTCAAGCCCGAGAAGGGCGCCAAGCTGCGGGTGCTGCGCTGGAGCCGCTTCGTGCAGGGCGACATCGATGCCTACATGGCCAACGTGAAGCGCTTCACCGAGAAGACAGGGGTCGAGGTGCGCGTCGACAACGAAGGCTGGGAAGACGTGCGCCCCAAGGCCGCGGTGGCCGCCAACACCGGTGCCGGGCCCGACATCATCCTGTCGACCAACGACGACGCGAACCTCTACCCCGACAAGCTGCTCGACGTGACCGACCTCGCCGAGTACCTGGGCAAGAAGTACGGCGGCTGGTACCCGGCCGGCGAGGCCTTCATGCGCCCCGACGGAAAGAAGTGGATCGGCTTGCCGCTGGGTGCCACGGGCTCGCTGATCGTCTACCGCGAAAGCATGGTGAAGGCGGCGGGCTTCGATACCTTCCCCAAGAACACCGACGACTTCCTCAAGCTCTACAAGGCGCTGAAGGAGAAGGGCACGCCAGGCGGCATGGCGCTGGGCAACGCCACCGGCGACAGCACCTGGTGCAACTGGCTGATCTGGTCGCACGGCGGCAAGCTGGTCGACGCCAGCAACAAGGTGGTGATCGACAGCCCCGAGACGCTGAAGGCGCTGGAGTACGCCAAGGAGCTCTACGCCAACTTCATTCCCGGCACTTTGTCGTGGCTCGATCCGAACAACAACAAGGCCTTCCTCGACGGGCAGATCAGCATCACCAACAACGGCATCTCGATCTACTACGCGGCCAAGAACTCGCAGGACCCCAAGGTCAAGGAGATGGCGGCCGACATCAACCATGCGGTGTTCCCGGTCGGTCCGGTGGGCGTGCCGACCGAGTCGCACCTGTTCTTCAACCAGATGGTGATGAAGTACACCAAGTACCCGCAGGCGGCCAAGGAGTTCCTGCGCTTCATGATGGAGAGTGAGCAGTACGACGCCTGGCTGCAGGGCGCCGGTGGCTACGTCGCGCAGCCGCTCCGGGCCTACGAGAAGAACTCCATCTGGACCTCGGACCCGAAGCACCTGCCCTACCGCGACTCGGTGAAGAACCTGCGCCCCGCAGGCTATGCCGGCAAGCTGGGCTACGCCTCGGCGGGCGCGGCGGCGGACTTCATCATCGCCAACATGGTGGCCGAAGCGGCCAGCGGGTCGAAGACGCCGAAGGAAGCCGCGGAGCGGGCGCAAAAGCGTGCAGAGCGCTATTACAAGGTCTGATATTCCGTCACCTGCGGTGATGGAATATCTCGCCGCGTTCGATCGTCAAGCCGCTCGCTGAGCGGCTTGACGTTCAACTTGGCGCCGGGCACCACGCCTTCGGGAGATCTCTTGACGCACTGGATCGA
>NZ_DASSRA010000061.1:0-4814 GCF_035702065.1 Rhizobacter sp. | reverse complement strand
GCCATCTGCATGATGACGCAGGACTTCCACCGCGCCTACCAGGCCTTCGCCGCCAAGCAGCAGCCTCGCTTTGAGGGTGACTGACATGCGCGACACCTTCGCCCGCGACCACCTGCCGCCGCCGGAGTGGCTGCCCGAGTTCGTGTTCGACCGCCCGGAGCTGCAGTTCCCTGAGCAACTGAACTGCGCCACCGAACTGCTCGACCGCTGGGTCACGCAAGGCCAGGGCGATCGCCCCTGCCTGCTGGGCGCCGGCGTGCGCTGGAGCTACGCCGAGCTGCAGGCGCAGGCCAACCGCATCGCCCGTGTGCTGGTCGGCGAGATGGGCCTGGTGCCCGGCAACCGCGTGCTGCTGCGCGGCCCCAACTCGCCCATGCTGGCGGCCTGCTGGTTCGCGGTGGTCAAGGCCGGCGGCATTGCGGTGGGCAGCATGCCGCTGCTGCGTGCCAAGGAGCTGACGCAGATCGTGCACAAGGCGCGCATCAGCCATGCGCTGTGCGACGCGCGGCTGGCCGACGAGCTCGCGCTGGCACGCGCTGCCTGCCCCACGCTCACGCAGGTGCTGCACTTCAACCCGGCGGGTGGCGGCGAACTGGAGGCGCGTGCCGCCACGCAACCGGCGCACTTCGACAACGCACTCACCACGGCCGACGACGTCTGCCTGATGGCCTTCACCTCCGGCACCACCGGCGAGCCCAAGGGCACCATGCACTTCCACCGTGACGTGATGGCCGCCTGCGCCTGCTGGCCGCGGCACGTGCTCAAGCCAAAGGCGAGCGATGTGTTCATCGGCAGCCCGCCGCTGGCCTTCACCTTCGGGCTGGGCGGGCTGCTGCTGTTCCCGATGTCGGTGGGCGCGTCCAGCGTGCTGATCGAGCGGCCCAGCCCCGACCAGCTGCCGGCCGCCATCGCGCAGTACCGCGCCACCACCCTCTTCACCGCGCCCACCTCGTACCGAGCGATGGCGCCGCTGGTGCGCGCGCATGACGCCAGCTCGCTGCGCCAGTGCGTCTCGGCCGGCGAGGCGCTGCCCGCTGCCACGCGCCAGCTCTGGAAGGAGGCGACGGGCATCGAGATCATCGACGGCATCGGTTCGACGGAGATGCTGCACATCTTCATCTCGCACGACGAGGCCCATGCCCGGCCCGGCGCCACCGGCACCGTGGTGCCCGGCTACCAGGCCTGCGTGCTCGACGACCAGGGCCGCCCTCTGCCGCCCGGGCAGATCGGCCGGCTGGCGGTGAAGGGCCCGACCGGCTGCCGCTACCTGGCCGATGACCGCCAGCGCCACTACGTGCAGGACGGTTGGAACCTCACCGGCGACGCCTACCTCGTCGATGCCGACGGCTACTTCGTCTACCAGGCGCGCACCGACGACCTCATCATCTCCGGCGGCTACAACATCGCCGGCCCCGAGGTCGAGGCCGCGCTGATGCAGCACCCGGCGGTGGCCGAGTGCGGGGTGGTCGGCGTGGCCGACCGCGAACGCGGGCAGATCGTGAAGGCCTTCGTGGTGCTGCGGCCGGGCCACGAGCCCGGGGAAGCGCAGGCCAAGGCGCTGCAGGACTTCGTCAAGCAGACCATCGCACCCTACAAGTACCCGCGCGCCGTCACCTTCTGCACCGCCTTGCCGCGCACCGAGACCGGCAAGCTGCAGCGCTTCCGCCTGCGCCAGATGGCGGCCGAGGCGGCGCCTCCTTCGACGGAACCGCATTGATGAAGATCCTTCAACCCCCCGGCTGGGCCGCGCCCAAGGGCTACGCCAACGGCGTGGCCGTGAACGGCACGCAGGTCTTCGTGGCCGGTCAGATCGGCTGGAACGCGCAATGCTTGTTCGAGACCGACGACTTCGTCGGCCAGGTGCGCCAGGCCCTGCTCAATGTGCTCGCGGTGCTGGCCGAGGCGGGCGCCGGGCCGCAGCACATTGCCCGCATGACCTGGTACGTGACCGACAAGCGCGAGTACCTGTCGCGCGGGCGCGAGGTGGGGGCGGTGTTCCGCGAGCTGATCGGCGCCTACGGCATCGCGATGAGTGCGGTGCAGGTGTCGGCGCTGATGGAAGACCGGGCCAAGGTGGAGATCGAGGTGACGGCGGTACTGCCGTCTGCCTGACTCAGATGTCCGGCTTGGGGCTGCGCACCACCGTGACGGTGCACTCGGTCTCTGCCACCACCTGGGTCGAGACGCTGCCCAGGTAGCGGCGCAGCGTGCCGCTGCTGCGCGCACCCATCACGATGTGATCGACCTGGTTCTTGCGCGCGTAGTCGATGATCGCTTCGGCCGGGTCCGGCGCTTCGAGCACGTGGAAGGTGATGCGCCCCGCCTGCGTGTCGGCGGTCAGCTTGAGCGCCTGGCTCAGGGGGCGCGCCCAGTGCTTGAGCTGAACCAGCAGGTTGACGCGCTTGCTGCTGCCATCGGGCTCCATCAGATCGTCCATGCCGATGCGGTTGGTGCGCATCACGGCCAGGCAGGCGAGCCGCGCGCCGGGCACGGTGTGGAGCAGGCGCTCGACGGTGAGGCGCAGGGTGTCGAGCAACTCGCGCTCGGCATTGGCCACGTCCACCGCCACCAGCAAGATGGGGCTGCGTGCCAGCTGCGTCGAGGGGCTGGCGCGCTGCGAGGGCTCGGCGCCGAGCGCCGAGAACCAGCGGCCCAGCACCTTCATCGTGCCGCTGCGCGCACGCCGCGCGGCGCGCTCGGTCAGCACCACCTGGGCCGGGTGCTGCAGCTGGAAGGCCAGTTGCGCGGCCGTCTGCTGGCGGTTGGCGGGCAGCGGTTCCAGCGCCTGCAAGATCACCTCTTGCAGCCAGGGCGGGCAGTCGGGGCGCAGCGTGATGGGCGGCACCGGGTCGCGGTAGAGCCGCTCGCGCAGGCCGCGCACGCTGTCCGGGGCGCCGAAGGGGCGCTCGCCGGTGGTCAGGTGGTAGAGCATCACGCCGAGTGCGAACAGGTCGCTGCGCGGGTCGTTGCGCACGAACTGGATCTGCTCGGGCGACATGTAGGGCGCCGTGCCCATGGGCAGCTCGAAGTCTTCGTCGAGCAGGTCGGGCAGGTGCTCGTGGCGCGACAGGCCGAAGTCGACCAGCACAGCCTCGCCGCCCGCGCCATCCACCACCGGCCGGAACAGGATGTTGCTCGGCTTCACGTCCAGGTGCACCAGGTGCTGGCGGTGCAGGTCGTGCAGGGCGGTCGCTACGCGCACGCCGATGTCGATCACCTCGTCGATGGGCAAGGGCGCGGCATCGAGCCGCACGCGCAAGGAGTCTCCCGGGATGCGCTCCATCACGATGTAGGGCTGGCTCGTGAAGTCGCCCTTGGCGATGAAGCGCGGCACGTGCACGCCGCTCAACTTGGGCAGGATCATCTGCTCGACCTCGAAGCCGACGATGCTGGCCGGGTCTTCGCCGCCCTTGATGCGCGGCACCTTCATGATCAGTGGCAGCGGCTCGCCGCCGTTGGGGGGCAGGCCGTTGTCACTCTCGCCTTCGGCCACGCTCACCTGCCAGAGCTGGGCCATGCCGCCCTGGTGCAGGTGCTTGTCGAGCCGGAAGCCGTCGACCACCTGGCCGGCCTGCAGTGGGCGCAGGGGGTGGGTGGCGGGCGGTGCCGCGTCGAACTCAGCCGCCATCTTGCAGGCGCTGCGCCAGGCGCTGCGGCAGGCCGGCAGCCACCACCTTGGCGGCCGCGGTGTCGTGGTCGTAGGGCACGCGGTGGAAGGTGAGGTCGCCGCTTTGCGTGTCGAAGGTGGCGTAGCAGGCGGCGGGGTTGCCATCGCGCGGCTGGCCCACCGAGCCGGGAATGACCAGCCACTGCCGCTGCGGCGAAAGAGGGATGGGCACGTCGGGCACCGGGGCGAACTCGCCCACCTTGCCGGTGAGCGCGAAGTGGTAGAGCCTGGGCTCGTGCACGTGGCCGCAGAAGGTGATGCGGCAGGCCGTGGCCTGCATGCTGCGCACCGCGTCGGCCCGGCCGTGGATGTAGGCCCACTCGGGCGGCGCGAAGGCGTTGGCGTGCACGTACAGGCGCGTGTCGTCGATCACCGTGAGCGGCAGCGAGGCCAGGAAGTCGAGCTGCGACGGGTCGAGCTGCTCGTGCGTCCAGGCGACCACCTGGCGCGCGTCTTCCACCATGGTGGGCTGCGGGCCCAGCACGGCGGCGGCGTCGTGGTTGCCGCGCACGGCCCAGGCACCGCGTGCCACGTGCTCGCGCACACGGTCGACCACCCAGCCGGGGTCGGCGCCGTAGCCGACGAAGTCACCGAGGAAGGCGTACTGCTCCGTTCCTTGCGCTTGCGCATGAGCCAGCACGGCATCCACCGCCTCGCGGTTGGCGTGCAGGTCGGTGATGAGGGCCAGCTTCACTTGAACTCGCTGTACTGGATCAGCCGATGCGGCCGCGCAGGAGGTATTCCATCAAGGCCTTCTGCACGTGCATCCGGTTCTCGGCCTCTTCCCACACCACCGACTGCGGGCCGTCGATCACCTCGGCCTCCACTTCTTCGCCGCGGTGCGCGGGCAGGCAGTGCATGAAGAGAGCATCGGCCTGCGCCGCGGCCATCATCTCGCGGTCGACACACCAGTCGGTGAAGGCCTTCACACGCGCTTCGTTCTCGGCTTCGAAGCCCATGCTGGTCCACACGTCGGTGGTGACGAGGTGGGCGCCGCGGCAGGCGTCGAGCGGGTTCTTGAAGATCTTCAGGCAGCTCGTGTCGGTGACGCCCGCCACGCGGGGATCGATCTCGTAGCCGCTCGGCGTGCTCACGTGCACCGTGAAGCCGAGGATTTCGCTCGCCTGCAGCCAGGTGTTGGCCATGT
>NZ_DASSRA010000060.1:0-14250 GCF_035702065.1 Rhizobacter sp. | reverse complement strand
CAAAGAGATAGTCCAGCTGGATGCCGGGGTCAAGGCACGCATCGCCACCAACTAGGGCCGTGCGGCACACCCCATGAAGCACGCCTCGCCGGCCACCATCGCCAAGCTCGGCCTGCTGCTCGTGCGCATCCGCAACGCGGGGCGGCTCACCGAGCGCAAGCCGGGCACTTTCTACCTCGGGCCCAAGGCCTTTCTGCACTTCCATGAAGACCCTGCCGGTCTGTTTGCCGACGTGAAGCTCGACCTCGCCGGCTTCACGCGCTTTGCCGTCAACACCCGGGCCGAACAGGACGCGCTGGTGCATGCGGTGTCGCAGGCACTCTCCAGCCAGTGTTCAGTGCGCTGACGACTTCGAGAACACGTTGATCACGATCACGCCCGCCGCGATGAGGCCCATGCCGACAAGGGCCGGCGCGTCGAGCGTCTGCTGGAAGACCCACCAGCCCACCAGCGAGATCAGCACAATGCCCACACCGGACCAGATGGCGTAGGCGATGCCGGTGGGGATGGTGGCCAAGGTGAGCGAGAGAAAGTAGAACGAGGTGCAGTAGCCGACGACCGTCACCACGCTGGGCCACAGGCGGGTGAAGCCGTTCGAGGCCTTGAGGCAGCTGGTGGCCACCACTTCGACCACGATGGCGATGGCGAGGAACAGGTAGGCTTTGTTCATGGCGCAGATTGTGAACAATGGCACCCACGTTCGTGAAAGGAGCTCGCCGTGCGCATGCCTTGCCTCTTGAGCCTCGCGCTCGCCATCGCGCTGCCCTTGTCGGCCTGCTCGTCGCAACAGCTCTACAGCACTGGCCAGGAATGGCAGAAGAACGAGTGCAACAAGCTTGTCGACGCCGAACAGCGCACGCGCTGCATGAACAACGCCAAGATCTCGCACGACGAGTACAAGCGCGATGCCGAGGCGGCGCGGGCAGGCAGCGGCGCATCGCAGGGGAAGTGACGCTGCAACGCGTGAGGCCGCAGAGGGCAAGTCGGCCGGCGCAGAATGGCGCGGTCACGGCACCGAGAAAGCGCCTCATGCAGACACGAAGCTTCACTCTTTTCGCCACCCTGGCGACGGCCCTGGTGCTGGTGGCCTGCACCACGGCCCCGCTCTCCTTCCTGGTCGGGCGGCCGCTGACCAAGACCGACATGACTCTGTACCCGGTGCGCGTGGTCTCCGTCGATGGCGGCCACGACTTCACCCTGCCCGCCGCCGTCGGCCCGGGCGTGCGCGAGGTGGTGCTCGAAGCCGCGCCGGGGCGCGGTGCGCTCAACGGCGTGCAGAAGACCTTCATGATGAAGATCGAGCCGTGCACGCGCTACTTCCTGGCGGCGCGGCGCGACTCGCCGATGTCGTCGGACTGGGCGCTGGTGGTCGACTCGACCGAGACGGTCGGTGGCTGCACCCCCGAAGAAGAGTTCAGGAAGGCGGGCTACACCGCGGCGCCGGCGGCCAGCGCTGCACGCTGAGCGGGCTGGGCTGTTCGGCCCATCAAGGGCTGATCAACGGCCTTCTTCCGCCGCATTTCCGGCGAGTGCGCGACGGTGCACGCACGGACACTGGGCCACACACCCTGTTCCGCCGCACTCTGCCATGCAACTCCTCGGTATCCCGCTTCGCAAGCCCGCTTTCAACGAACTCACCGCTGCCACCATCATGGGCGCTGGGCTGTGGGTGCTGGCGGTGGGCGTGATGCATGGGCTGCAGCTTGACCTGGGCGCGATGGACGCCGGCGCCTTGCTGGTGGTGCTGCTGTGGGGCTGCATCTCGGTGCGCGTGGGCATCCGCGTGGGCCAGGGGCAGCGCCATCTGGTGGCCAACCTGCTCGTCACGGCCGCGCTGCTGGGCGCCTACCAGAGCGCCTGGGCGCTCGCCGGCTGACTGCAGCTCAGCGCGCGGCCGCACTGCCGCGCCCCGGCACATCCCACCCTCTGCTGTTGACACACCGGCGTGTCGGCGCGCATCCTGCGGGCTCCGGCGTCAGCCGGGCGCCGTAGGTGCGGGACTACGGGCGCTCGCGATGTTCTCTGCTGCAGTGTGAAGTCGATGCCGGGTACCTTGCTCCGCACCTTTCAACAACGGAGAAATCGCATGAACTTCATCATTTGGCTGATCGTGGGTGGGCTCATTGGCTGGGTCGCCAGCATGATCATGAAGACCGACGCCCAGCAGGGCGTGATCCTCAACGTGGTGGTGGGTGTCGTCGGCGCCCTGCTGGGCGGCTGGTTCCTCGCGCCGATGCTGGGCACGGGCACCATCAACTCCAACGACTTCAGCATCGCGAGCCTGGGCGTCTCGCTGCTCGGCGCGGTGATCCTGCTGGCCATCGTCAACCTGGTGCGGCGCGGCAGCGTGCGGTAGCCAAACGCTTCGGGTTTGTCGATTTGGGGCGTGCTGGTTCGTCGTGAAGGGTGAGCCCGTGGCACCCGACGGAAGGGTCGTCGGACCATCGGGCTTGGCGCCACCCACCAGGAGAACCGCATGAAGCACTTTCTCGCCGTCTACACCGGCACCCCCGAAGCCATGGAAGCGTCCGGCTGGAACGCCTTGCCCGAGGCGGTGCGCCAGCAGCGCACCCAGGCCGGCATCGCGGCCTGGCAGGCGTGGATGCAGACGCACCAGGCCCGCATCGTGGTGGCCGGCGGGCCGATCGGCAAGACCCGGCGCGTCTCCCCTCGTGGCGTGGAAGAGGCGCACAACAACATCTGCGGCTATGTGGTCGTGAGCGCCGACTCGCACGCGGCGGCGGCCAAGCTGTTCGAAGGCCACCCGCACTTCTCGTTGTTCCCGGGCGAGGCCGTCGAGGTGATGGAGTGCCTGCCCGTGCCCGGCGCCTGAGCCCCTGCACCTTAGCCCGGCACCCAGCCGCCCCACGCCGGGTGCGGCTTTGTCATGAGCGGTCCGACGGGCTCAGCGCGGCGACCGCAGAATGCGCCGCAGTCCCACCCACCCCAGGCCGACATGACCGCGCATTCCGTCTTCCCCAACGACTTCCCGATCACCAAGAAGTGGCCCGCCCAGCACCCTGACCGCATCCAGCTTTACTCGCTGCCCACGCCCAACGGCGTGAAGGTGTCGATCGCGCTGGAGGAAACGGGCCTCCCCTACGAGCCGCACCTGGTCAACTTCGGCACCAACGACCAGTTGTCGCCGGAGTTCCTCTCGCTCAACCCCAACAACAAGATCCCGGCCATCATTGACCCCGTCGGCCCCGGCGGCCAGCCGCTGGCGCTGTTCGAGTCGGGCGCGATCCTCGTGTACCTGGCGGCCAAGTCGGGCCAGCTCATGCCCACCGACCTGGCGGCGCGCTACGAGACGCTGCAGTGGCTGATGTTCCAGATGGGCGGCATCGGGCCGATGTTTGGCCAGGTCGGCTTCTTCCACAAGTTCGCCGGCAAGGAGTACGAAGACAAGCGCCCGCGCGACCGCTACGTGGCCGAGGCAAAGCGCCTGCTGGCCGTGCTCGACCAGCGCCTGAAGGGCCGCGCCTGGATCATGGGCGACGAGTACACCATCGCCGACATCGCCAGCTTCCCGTGGATCAACAACCTGGTCGGCTTCTATGGCGCCGGTGATCTCGTGGGCTTTGACGAGTTCACCGAGGTGCAGCGCGTGCTGCAGGCCTTCAAGGCGCGGCCGGCGGTGGTGCGCGGCCTCAACATCCCGGCGCGCCCTTGATGCGCTAGACCAAGCGCTGCGCCTCCAGCCACGCCGCCACCGCCAGCGGCGTGCGGTCGTGCAGGTAGGGGCCGATGACCTGCACGCCCATCGGCAGGCCCCCCGCCGTGCGCGCCACCGGCAGCACCGTGACAGGCAGGCCGGTGAACGAGGCCAGGGCCGACCAGGCCCCCTGCGCGGCAAAGGGCGTGTCGCGGCCGTCGATGGACAACAGGCGCTCCTCGAAGCCCACGCTGTCGCCGTAGTGCGTGAAGGCCGCGGTGCCGAAGGCCGGCATCAGCACCACGTCGAAGGACTCGAACAGCCGCTGGCACTGCGCGCGCGCCAGCGCCTGCTCGTCGAGCAGGGCCAGCCACTCGTGCGCGCTGATCACCGGGCCGGGCTGGCCTTGCGACACGAAGGCGCCGACCAGCGCACCGAAGTGCTTCAGCAGCGTCATCGGCTCGGGCAGCAGCGGGCTGTGGGCGGTGACTTCAGCCCCACCGCGCGCCAGCGCGTCGGCCGTGGCCTGCACGGCGCTGCGCACTTCGCGGCTGGCCTGTGCCGCCGGGTGCTCGGTGACCACCAGCACGCGCAGGCCGCGCGGGTCGGTGCGGCGCGGCGGCGGCAGGGTGGCGTGCCAGGCGGGCGCTTCGTCGGGGTCGGGGCCGGTCAGCACGTCGAGCGCGAGCGAGAGGTCGGCCACGTTGCGCGCAAAGGGGCCGATCACGCCGATGGGGTCGTCGTGCGTGCCCTCGTGTCCGGGAAAGCGCATGCCGCGCGTGGCCAGCAGGCCGTGGCTGGGCCGGTGCGTGCACAGACCGCTGAAGTGCGCGGGGATGCGCAACGAGCCGACGAAGTCGCTGCCCAGCTCCAGCGGCACGAAGCCGGCGGCGACCGCCGCGGCCGAGCCGCCCGAGGAGCCGCCGGGCGTGCGCGTGAGGTCGAGCGGGTGCGCCGTGCGGCCGTACAGCGGGTTGGCGGTCTGCCAGTCGGCCAGGCCCCTCGCGCAGTTGGTCTTGCCGAGCAGCACCGCGCCGGCGGCCTTGAGCCGCGCCACGGCGACTGCGTCTTCGTGGACGGGCAGGTCGCGTGCGAAGTCGAGTCCCCAGGTGGTGGGCAGGCCGGCGACGTCGAACGACTCCTTCACCGTGAGGGGCACGCCCAGCAGCGGGCGGCGCTCGCCGCGCGACAGCGCCGCATCGGCCGCACGCGCCTGGGCACGGGCGCGCTCGAAGTCGCGCACCACCACGGCGTTGATCGCGCCGTCGCCGGCGTCGATGCGCGCGATGGCGGCGTCGCAGGCCTCGGCGGCGCTGAGCTGGCCGGTGGCGAGGGCCTGCGCCAGTTCGGTGGCGGAGGTGGTCGCGAGGTCCATGGCGATTCCTTTCAGCGCAGGGGCACGTGCAGGTCGGTGCGCCACTGTTCGGGCGGCAGCGTGCGCGGGTCGTTCAGGTAGTGCTCGAAGGGCGGCACGTCGCGCAGCGCATAGCCCATGGCGGGCAGCCATTGCCCGTAGATCGCGGCCCATGTACGGTGCAGGCCGTCGTAGGGCCCGAGGTGGTTGAACACGGCATAGCGACCACCCTGCAGGGCGCGCCAGGCCAGGCTGCCTTGCAAGACGATGGGCGGGCGCGCGGCCCCGAAGCCCGCGCCGATCCAGATGCGCACCTGCGGGTCTTCGCTGTGCTCCGGCTCGTCGGGCAGGATGCCCACGCTGAGCGTCACACGCTCGGCGAAACCCGCCTGCGCGATGGCGCCCCACAGCTCGGCCGCGGCCTGTTCGGCGGCGCGCGCCATGCGGCCTTCGTGCATGCCACGGCCGGTGGCGGTGAGCACCGGCTGCTCGGGCAGGTCGACCAGGCGCGGCTGCAGGGCCACCGACGGTGTGTCCGGGTCGGGCCCCGTGGGTTGGCCTCGCCGTTCGTAGAGCTGCTGCCAGCGCGGCGCGGCGCCGGCGCGCACCGCAGTGGGTGTGGTGTCGAGTTCGCGCCGCATCGCCTTGGCGAGGGCCTGCGCCGAGTCGTAGCCGACGACCAGGGCCACGTCGAGCACCACCGCGCGCTCGTCGGCGAGCAGCTCGCAGGCGCGCTGCAGGCGCCGCCAGGTGACGTAGCCGGCCACCGTGGTGCCCACGTGGGCGCGGAACAGGCGGTGGAAGTGGAAGGGCGACATCGCCGCCTGCGCCGCCAGCGTCTCGTTGCTCAGCGGCTCGGCCAGATGCTCGCCGATGTACGCCACCGCGCGGGCCAGCAGGTCCAGGTAGCGGACCTGCGGCTGGGCCGAAAGGGTGTGCTTGTCGGGCATGCGGCCATTGTGGCGAGCCGCGTGTGCCGTGGCGTGTCCGGGCTTGCGGTTTACTGCGTTTCGAGTTCGGCGCCGAGGTCGCTGGGCGCACCCAGCACGAAGCCTTGCGCGCAGTCGGCACCGGCCTGTTGAAGCAGCGCCAGTGCGGCCGGGTCTTCGATCTGCGGCGCGATGACCAGCACGTTCATCGCGTGGGCCAGGTCGGCCATGGCGCGCACCATCGTCACGCCCATCTCGTCCTGGCCCAGCGCCTGCACCAGGCTCGCATCGAGCTTGACGGCGTGCAGCGGCAGGCTGCGCAGGTGGCCCAGGCCGTTGAAGCCGCGGCCGTATTCGTCGAGCATCAGCAGCACACCGGCTTGCGCGAGTTCGGTGAGGATGGGCAGCAGCGGCGCGAGCTGGCCGGCGACTTCGCTCTCCTTGAGTTCGATGCACAGCTGGCCGGGCGCGAAGGCACCGGCGCGCAGCAGCGTGTTCAAGCGCGCGAGGTAGCCCGCGTCGAGCAGCGACACGGCCGCCACGTTGATGTGGAAGCGCCCCGCCGGGCGCGGGCTGCGCTCGGCCAGCATCCAGGCCAGGTGGTTGAGCACCCAGGTGTCGAGCTGGGGCATGAGCTCGAAGCGCTCGGCCTGCGCCAGGAAGGCGCGCGGGGCGAGCGGCGTGTCCACGTCGTCCAGCCGCAGGAACACTTCATGGCCGTAGACGGCGCGTGGCGCGGTGTGCTCCAGCCGGCCGTGCCACGCGTCGCCGGCCAGGGCGCCGGGCGGCAGCTCGCGCAGGTCGAGGATGGGCTGGAACTGCAGCGCGAAGTTGCCGGCCGCGAGCGCGCTGTGCAGCCGCTCCGACCAGCTCTGCTGCAGGGCGGCGAGCGCGCTCGCGTCGTCGCCCAGGTCGAACATGTGGATGCGGTTGCGGCCCTGGCGCTTGGCGATGTGGCAGGCGGCGTCGGCGCAGTTCATCGCGTAGGCCGGCGAGAGTGTGTGGCGGTTCAGGCGGCTGATGCCCACGCTGCCCGAGACCTCGAACTCGCGCCCGCCGTGGCTGAAGCCGGCTTCGTCGAGGATGGCGCGGAACTTCTCGGCCAGCGCCAGCATGCTGCTGTCGTCGACGTTGCGCAGCAGCACCGCGAACTCGTCGCCGCCCAGGCGCGCCACCAGGTCGCTCTGGCGCGAGCGCGCCTTCAGCTTGCGGCCGATGCCCGACAGCAGCGCGTCGCCCGCGGCGTGGCCGGCGGTGTCGTTGATGTGCTTGAAGCGGTCGAGGTCGATGAACAGCAGGGCGCTCTGCTCGCTGCTTCGGCGCAGGCGGAACACCTCCTGCTCCAGCATGTATTCGAAGTGGCGGCGGTTGTGCAGCTTGGTGAGGTGGTCGTGGCGCAGTTGCCATTGCGTCTCGGCCTCGTGGCGCTTGCGCTCGGCGATGTCGCGGAAGGCGACCACCACGCCGACGCAGACGCCGTCTTGGTGCTGGGGGCGCACCGTGCATTCCACGTTGAGCATCTCGCCGTCGGCGCGCCAGAACACCGTCTCCCAGTTGCTGAGCGAGTCGCCCAGCTCGTAGGCCTGCTGCAGGAAGCAGGTTTCGGCCGGCACCGCGCGGCCGCGTTCGTCGGCGTGGTGGATGCGCTCGTGGGCGGACAGGCCCACCAGCTCGTCTTCGTGCGCGCACTGCAGCAGGCGCAGCGCGGTCGGGTTGACGAAGGTGATGCGCCCGCTGCGGTCGACACCGTACACGCCGTCGCCCACCGAGGCGAGGATGAGCTCCAGGCGCTGGCTCTCGGCCTTCAGGCGCTGCTCGCGCTCGCGCAGGCGGGCCAGGCTGTCGACGCGCGCGATGAAGAGCTCGTCGGACTCGTTCTTGAACATGCACTCCATCGCGCCGGCTTCGAGACAGTCGCTGATGAGGCCGTCTTCGTAGGAGCCGGTGAGCACGGCCAGCGTGAGGTCGCGCGTGGCCGGCAGGTCGCGCAGCGCGCGGCACAGCGCGGCGCCGTTCATGCCGGGCATGAAGTAGTCGACCACGGCGAGGTCGAAGCGCTCGGTGGCCACCTTGGCGAGCGCGGCTTCGGCGTGCTCGCAAGTCACCACCGCATAGCCGTGGTGGCGCAAGAGACGCTGGTACTTGGTGCGGCTGGTGCGCGAGTCGTCGACCAGCAGCACCTTGAGGGCGGTGGGCGACTCGGCGCTGGGCCGCGTCTCGCGCGCCACCTGCGCCAGCAGGCCCCGCAGCAGACGCGGCACTTCGGAGGGGCGCTGCAGACGCTTGATGAGCGTGTGCGGTCGTTCGCTGCCGAGGCTCGCGCTCACGCGGCTCGGGTCCACCGCCAGCACCAGCAGGGCCACGTGGCGGCAATCGGGCTTGCGCAGGCGGTGCGCGAGCGCCTCGCAGATGGCGGCCGGCGCGGTCGACCAACCGACCACCACCGCGCACAGGCCGCGTGCGATCTCCTGCTCCAGCGCGGCAAGCGCGTCCGCGTCGGCCGGTGCCGCGACCACGTTGAACCCGTGGCGCAGCAGCAGCTTTTCCATGCCGCGGCGCAGCGTGGGGGAGGACTCGACGAGGAGCAGCCGGTGCATGCCTGAAATCTTAGGGTGGGGCCTTTGCCCGCTGGGCGTGGGATTCGTGACGGAGTGGTGCAAAGGCCGTTCCCGGGCGGGTGGGGGGCATCGCCGCTCAGTAGGTGGAGGGGGCCGACAGCAGCTTGTAAGGTGGCCGCGCGCGGGCCTGCTTGACGTAGACGAGGGTGATCACACGCTCCACGTGCGGCGTGTTGGACATCACGAAGTCCAAAAGCCGCTGCTCGTCGCGCGCGTCGCCCACGCAGCCTTCGAGGTAGACCACGCGGCGCTGCACCGTCACCCACAGGCTGGAGCGCGGCGCGGGGTGGCGTGCCGTGAACGCCGACTGCACGGCCTGCGCGATGTCGGCGTCGTAGGCGTAGGAGTTGGGCCGTTCGCATTGGCCGGCCAGCCAGCAGGTGGTGCCGCGCTCGGCCCGCCCGTGCGACTGCACGCGCCGCTCGGCCTCGGTCATGAAGGGGCCGGCCGGCACGGGGCAGTGCGCGACCTGCGTGCTCACGGTGAAGAAGGGGTCGTTGAACCAGTTGCGCCGTTGCGGCGGGGTTTGCGTTTGCGGCCACGCCACCGTGGGCGCCCACAGCGCCACGCACAGCCAGGCCGCAAGCGTGGGGCGGAACATGCCGCGGCTCAGGGAGGCGGCAGCGCGGGCAGCTGGCCCACCGCCGCGCGGTAGGCGTGCCAGGTGGCATGGCCCAGCACCGGCCCGACCACCAGCAGCCCCAGGAACCAGGGCAGCAGCGCCAGCACCACCAGCGCGGTGATCACCGCGCCCCAGCACAGCATCACCACCGTCTGCGTGAGCACCAGCCGCAGGCTGGTCAGGGCGGCGCCGATGGCGTCGCTCTCGCGGTCGAGGATCATCGGGATCGACACCACGCTCACCGCGTAGATCAGCCCCGCGAAGACGCCGCCCACGGCCAGGTAGGCCACGATGAAGCCGAGGTGCTCGAAGGCCATCACCTTGAGCAGCGAGCCCTTGAAGTCGGGCATGCCGTCGAAGCTGACGGCAAAGATCACCAGCGCGGCGCGGCCCCACAGCATCTCCAGCACGAGCAGCGCAAAGCCGAAGATGGCCAGCGTGCCCAGCCGCGTGCGCCAGGCCAGCAGCGAGTCGATGAAGTGCGGTGCGTCGCCGCGCTCCAGCTGCTGGCTCACGCGGTACAGGCCCATGCACAGGAAGGGCCCCATGAGCAGGAAGCCGGCCGACAGCGCCAGCACGTAGACCGGGGCGTGCTGGAACACCGCCAGCAGGGCCCAGCCCATGGCGACGAAGCAGCCGCCGTAGAAGAGGCCGATGGCCGGGGCGCGGGCGAAGTCGCGTGTGCCCAGGGCGAGCCAGCGCCCGATGTCGCGCAGGTGCAGCGTGTGCAGCGGGAGATCGAGCACGGTGGTGGGTGCGGGCGGCGAGTCGGGCGTCATGGCGGCATCTTGCTGCGAAACAAGCCACAGGTTCCCCTCGTTCTCCCGGATGGGCGGGCCGGGTGGGCGGGAATAGCCTGGGTTGGCCATGAACAGTGACCCCAGCGGGCACGACACCGCCTACTACGCCGGCCGCCTCGTCGGCCACGTGCCGTCGCTGCTCGCCTACTGGAGCCGCGACCTGCGCTGCCGCTTTGCCAACGCGGCCTACGGGCGCTGGGCCAAGAAGGCGCCCGAGCAGCTGATCGGCATGCCGATGCCCGAGGTGCTGGGCCACCGCTGGGAGCAGGTCGAGCCGCACGTGCGCGCCGTGCTGCGCGGCGAGGTGCAGGTGTTCGAGCGCCGCACCACCGGGGCCGACGGCGTGACCCGCTACGCCCTGGCCCACTACGTGCCCGACGTCGTCGACGGGGCGGTGGTGGGCTTCACGGTGCAGGTGACCGATGTCACCGAGATCAAGCAGACCGAAGCGGCCTTGCGCGAGGCCCAGCGGCTCGGCCAGATCGGCGGCTGGGTGTGGGATCTGCCGTCCGACACCACCGTGTGGTCCGAAGAGCTCTACGCCATCCTGGGCTGCGACCCGAGCCAGCCCGCGCCCGTCGGCAAAGAGCACCAGCGGCTGTACGCACCGCACAGCTGGGCGGCGCTGAAGGCCGCGGCGGTGAATGCCATCCGCACCGGCGAGCCGTATGCGGTCGAGGTGGAATACCGCCGGCCCGATGGCGCGGGCGGCTGGCTCGAATGCCGCGGCGAGGCGGTGCGCAACTCGGCTGGCAGGATCGTCAAGCTGCGCGGCGTGGTGATCGAGATCACCGCACGCCGCCAGGGAGAAGAGGCGCGCATGCAGCGCGACCTGGCCGAGGCCGCCAGCCGCAACAAGACGCAGTTCCTGTCGCGCGTGAGCCATGAGCTGCGCACCCCCCTCAATGCCGTGCTCGGCTTTGCCCAGCTGAGCGAGATGGACCCGACGCTCAGTGCCAAGCACCGGCAATGGGCCGCCGTCATCATGAGCAGCGGACAGCACATGCTCGACCTGATCGAAGACATCCTCGACCTCTCGGGCGCCGAGCTGGGCCACCTCAAGGTGACAAGCGTCGAGATGGACCTGGCCGCGCTGGTGCTGGGCAGCGTGGCCGAACTGACCGCCCTGGCCGACCAGTCGCAGGTGAGCTTCGTGTCGCAGCTGGCGCCTGGCGTGCCGCTGCACGTGGTGGGCGACCCGCGGCGCGTGCGGCAGATCGTCAACAACCTGCTGTCCAACGCCATCAAGTACAACCGCCCGGGCGGCCGGGTCACCTTGCTGGCGGCCGAGCGCGGGCCGGTGGTCGAACTGCGGGTCGAAGACACCGGCGTGGGCATGTCGGCCGCACAGCTCGAACGCATGTTCACGCCCTTCGAGCGCCTGGGCGCCGAAGCCACCGCCATCAAGGGCAGCGGCATCGGGCTCGCGCTGGCCAAGAAGCTGGTCGAGATGATGGGCGGCACGATCCAGGTGCAGAGCCAGCCGGGCGCGGGCTCGGCCTTCGTGGTCACCTTGCCGGCGGCACAATCGCCCGCATGACCGACGAGGGCGCACGCACCCCCCGCATTCCCGCCCGCTTCAACCCCCGCCTCACGCTGCGCACCCTGGGTCGCGGAGACGGTCTGCTCGGCCTGCGGCCCACCGGCGCGATGGGCCCGCGCGGGCCCGAGGTCACCGTCGCATGGGTCGACTGGGTCTACCTCGGCGAAGGGGGGCGCCGCTTCGAGATGCCGGCGCCCGACTCGGTGCTGAACACGCGCGCGCCAGCCATGCAACACGTGCTCGACACGCAAGGCCGGGAGTGGCACCTGCAACGCGACCGCGCGGCCGAGGCCGATGCGCTCGACGCGGTGTGGGCCGCCGGCCTGCAACCCGTGCCCGACGACGCCCTGCAATGGCGCGCCGAGGCGGCGGTCCGCGGCCCGCTGTGGACCTTGGTGCGCGAAGACTTCTTCGGTGACTTCTGGGCCGAGGTGCTGCCGGCGTGGCGGGCGCAGGGCTGGACGGTCGTCGTGCAGCCGGGCTTCGCGCACGAGACGCTGCAGGCCGACGCCACGGCGATCCGCTTGCGCCTGCCCGAGCGCGAAGGCTCGTGGATGCTCTCGCTGGGCATCGAGATCGACGGCGAAAGCTGGGACCTGGTGCCCTTGCTGGCCGACCTGCTCAAGCGCGACAGCCGCTGGCTCGATGCGCGCCACATCGCCGCCATCGACCCGCGCGCGCGGGTGCGCCTGCATGCACCCGGCGGGCGGCGCATCGACGCACCGGCCGCGCCGATCAAGGCCATCGTCGGCGCGATGGTGGAGCTGCTCACCGACCCGCGGCGCCAGGGTGGGCCGATCGCGCTCTCGGCGTGGGAGGCACAGCGCATCGAGGCCTTGCGGCTCGATCTGCACGATGGGCGCGAGCGGCCGCTGCAAGGTGACACCGCGTTGCGGGCACTGGCGCAGCGCCTGCGCGACGCCGGCTCGCCGCCGCCGGTGGCCGCGCCCGAGGGGCTTGGCGTGCGCTTGCGGCCCTACCAGCTGCACGGCCTGGCGTGGCTGCAGTACCTGCGCGCGCAGCAGCTCGCCGGCATCCTGGCCGACGACATGGGCCTGGGCAAGACGGCGCAGGCGCTGGCGCATTTGCTGATCGAGCAGCAGGCCGGCCGGCTGGATGTGCCGGCCCTGGTGGTGCTGCCCACGTCGCTGCTCTTCAACTGGCAGGCCGAGGCACGGCGCATGGCGCCGGCGCTGCGCCTGCTCACGCTGCAGGGGCCCCAGCGCGCGAAAGACTTTGCACGCATGGGCCAGCACGACGTGGTGCTCACCACCTACCCACTGCTGTGGCGCGACATCGAGGCGCTGTCGGCGCAGCGCTTTCACCTGCTGATCCTCGACGAAGCGCAGAGCGTCAAGAACGCCGGCAGCCGCAGTGCGCAGGCGGTGCGCCGGCTGCAGGCACGACACCGCCTGTGCCTCACCGGCACGCCGCTGGAGAACCACCTGGGCGAGCTGTGGGCGCAGTTCGACTTCCTGATGCCCGGCTTTCTGGGCGATGCACGCAGCTTTGCGCGCTTGTGGCGCAAGCCGATCGAAGAGAACGGCGAGACCTTGCGCGTTGAAGCGCTGAAGCAGCGCGTGCGGCCCTTCATCCTGCGCCGGCGCAAGGAAGACGTGGCCACCGAGCTGCCGCCGCGCAGCGAGGTGATCCGGCGCGTGCGGCTGCAAGGCCGCCAGCGCGAGCTGTACGAAAGCGTGCGCGTGGCCAGCGACGAGATCGTGCGGCGCCTGCTCACGCGGCGCGGTTTCGAAGGGGCGCAGATCAGCATCCTGGATGCCTTGCTGAAGCTGCGGCAGGTGTGCTGCGACCCGCGTTTGCTCAAGGGCACCCAATCACCCCAACGCGCACCGAAGACGATGGAGCGCGCCAAGCTGGAGCTGCTGCGCGACATGCTGCCGGCGCTGGTGGCCGAAGGGCGGCGGGTGCTGGTGTTCTCGCAGTTCACTGAGCTGCTGGGCTTGATCGAGGACGAGCTCGATGTTCTTGATCTGCCCTGGCTGGCGCTCACCGGGCGCACGCCGGTGGCACGGCGCGGGGCGCTGGTGCAGCGTTTCCAGGCGGGCGAGGTGCCGGTGCTGCTGGTGAGCCTGAAGGCGGGTGGGCTGGGACTCAATCTCACGGCGGCTGACACGGTGATCCACATGGACCCGTGGTGGAACCCGGCGGTCGAGGAACAGGCCACGGCGCGGGCGCACCGCATCGGGCAGACGGCGCCGGTGTTCGTCTACAAGCTGGTGGTGGAGGGAAGCATTGAGGAACGGATGCTGGCGTTGCAGGCGCGCAAGCGGGCGTTGGTGGAGGGGGTGGTAGGGCACGATGGCGGGGCGGCGCTGAAGTTCAGCGCGGAGGATCTGATGGGGCTTCTGGCGCCGCTGGGGGATGCCTCCAGCCGTTCGGGCTGAGGTATCGAAGCCTTGTGGCTGCATGCGCATGAGGCTTCTTCTTACTGCGAGAGGCCGCTGCCGGGATATGCGCCCGGCGGCGCACCTTCTTTTCTTTGCTTGCCCAAAGAAAAGAAGGCAAAAGAAAGGGCACCCTGCTCGCCGGTCGCCCTAGGGGCGACTGCTCTGCGGTGCTCGGTCTTTGCGGGTCGCGCCCAACTCACTACGCGAGCTTTGCTCGCTGCGTTCAAACAGGCGGCGCGAAGTCAGAGGACGAAGCGCGCTGGCGCGCGCCCCGCAAAGCCCTGCGCTCCTCGACGGCTCACCAAGGGGCCCGAAGAGAAA
>NZ_DASSRA010000059.1:0-4390 GCF_035702065.1 Rhizobacter sp. | reverse complement strand
AACCTCTCGTTCCTGGCCTCGGTGGGCTCGGTCTCGCCCTACGTGGGCCTTTTCGGCACGGTGTGGGGCATCATGCACGCTTTCACCGGCCTGGCCAGCCTGCAGTCGGTGACGCTGGCCACGGTGGCGCCCGGCATCGCCGAGGCGCTGGTGGCCACGGCCATCGGCCTCTTCGCGGCCATCCCGGCGGTGATCGCCTACAACCGCTTCGCGCGCGAGATCGACCGCATCGCCATCCAGATGGAGACCTTCATCGAGGAGTTCTCCAACATCCTGCAGCGCAACGCCAGCCAGCCGCTGCCTCCGGCCGGTACGGCCGCTGGGGTGCGTTGAGATGCCGGCCGTCACGCCCCTGCGCGGCGGTGGCAGCCGCCGCCGCACCATCAACGAGATCAACATGGTGCCCTTCATCGACGTGATGCTGGTGCTGCTGATCATCTTCATGGTGAGTGCGCCCCTCATCACCACGGGCGTGGTCGACCTGCCCAGCATCGGCAAGAGCAAGCAGCAGCCCAAGAAGGTGATCGAGGTGGTGGTGGCCAAGGACGAGGCCTTGCGCCTGCGCGTGGACAACAAGGACGTCTCCACCATGACGCTCAAGAACCTGGCCGACCGCGTGAGCGCGGCCCAGGGTGGCGACGCCGACACGCCGGTGGTGATCTCCGCCGACAAGGCCGTGAAGTACGAGGCCGTGGTGCGCGTGATGGACCTGCTGCAAAAGGCCGGCGTGCAGCGCGTGGGCCTCTCGGTCAAGAGCAACGGCTGAAGACGCGAGCATGAACACCACGGCCCAGCGCGACGAGTTGATGCCCAAGCCGGCCGACGGCACGGGCCGTGGCTTTGCGCTGGCCACCCTGGTGCACCTGGGCCTGCTGATCGCCATCGCCTTCGGCGTGAGCTGGCATGCCAGCGAGCCGGCGGGCGTGGAGGCGGAACTGTGGGCCAGCGTGCCCCAGGTCGCTGCGCAGCGCGACGTGGCGCCCGAGCCGCCGCCCACGCCCAAGCCGGAGCCCAAGGTGGAACCGAAGCCGGAACCCAAGCCCGAACCCAAGGTGCAGCAGCCCGACCCGCAGATCGCCATCGAGAAGGCCAAGCAAGAGAAGATCAAGAAGCAGAAGGAAGAAGAGAAGCGCGAGCAGGAAGAGAAGGACAAGGCCGAGAAGAAGAAGGCCCAGGAGGAGAAAGCCAAGCTCGCCAAGGCGGAAGCCGACAAGCAGAAGAAGCTCGACGACCAACGCGCTCAGAACCTCGCTCGCATCAAGGAGATGATGGGCGCCGATGCAGGTGACCCATCGGGCCAGTCAGCTCAGACCAAGGGGCCTTCGGCGTCTTATGCCGGCAAGCTGCGCGCGGCCATCTACCCCAACATCACCTTCATCCGCGCAATCGCCGTCAACCCCACGGCCGACGTCCAGGTTCAGGCCGCTGCTGACGGCACCGTGATCAGCCGCCGCCTGGTCAAGAGCAGCGGCATCCCGGAATGGGACGAAGCGGTACTCGACGCCATCACCAAGACCGGCAAGCTGCCGCGCGATGAAGACGGTACGGTGCCGAAGAACATCACCATCGGCTTCCGCCCGCAGCCGTAGCGGCTTCAGCGCGGCACCCGCCCGTAGGTGATCGACCAGACCGTGCCCGCACGGAAGCGCACCGTCGCCACCAGGTTGCCCGGCCCCCGGTCGTACAGCCACTCGTCGACCTGCTGGCACGGCACGTAGGCGCTGGCCCAGGGCTCGGGCACCACGTTGAGGGTGCCGCGGTAGTACACCGGCGCACAGAAGCTGTCGGCAAGCATCGGTTGGCCGCACTTGTAGACCACCGCGACGCGAGAGTCCCCTTCGGCCGCGATGCCTCCCGCACAGCGCAGCGATTCGGCATGGGCCGGTGACCCGAAGACGGCAAACGCAAGCGCGATGAAGAACAGACGAAGATGAATGCGCATGCCCGTCTCCTTCAGCCAGACCCTGGCTTGGAGACAACTGTGTGCCGCGCAGTTCCGAGCGTCAAGCCTTGGCCATGAGCCGCGGCTCCAGCAAGCGGTCGAGCGACCACTTGCCCGGCCCCCAGAGCGCCAGGCCGACCAGCAGGCTGCCCCAGAACACATGCTGCTGCAGCGCGGCAGGTGCGATCTCGGCCAGGCTGATGACGGCCACCACGTTCATCACCGACAGCCCCAGCGCGGCGAAGCGCCCGGCCAGGCCCAGCAGCAAGAGCACGGGCAGCACCAGCTCGCCGCCCGTGCCGGCCCAGGCGGCGGCGGCCGGCGGCAGCAAGGGCACGTGGTACTCGTCGTTGAAGAGCGCGAGCGTGGTGTCCCAGTCGTGGACCTTGGTCAGGCCGGAGAGGAAGAAGGCCTGCGCGACATGGAAGCGCGCAGCGAGCTGGGCCAGCGGCTGCAGCGCTTCCAGCGCGGCGACGAAGCGGCTCCACAGGGTGAACAGGGCAGCGGTCATGGTTGGCTTTCTCAACAGGGAATCAAGGCTTGGTCGCGGCCACGCGCGAAACCTTGCACACCCACCCGTTCTGCACGGCCTGCATCAGCCACGGCTCGAAGGCGAAGCCCTCGCCGGCGTGTTCGATGGCCGCGGCCAGGGTGTCCCCGTGCCGCAGGCTGCGCGTCCAGCGCGCGGTGGGCTCGTCCACCGTCTGCACCTGGGCACGCCAGCCTGCACGCCAGACCATGGCGTGTTCTCCCTGCCCGGTTGACAGGGCTTCGCGTGCCTGGAGCAGGTGGTCGGCAGCCCCCTCGCCCGGCTGGTGCGCACGCCAGACGCTCACGATGGCATGCGCACTGCTCAGCGCCGCCACGCCAGGCATCAGCTCGATGCGCAACTGCGCTGCGTCCACCTCGGCCAGCAGGTTCAGCGTGGCCAGGTCGGCGGTGGCCTCGGCGGCGCGTTCGGCCTGGGCCAGCAGCCAGTCGAGCCGCGCGCTGTCGGCCAGGTAGGGCACATCGGTCAGTTGCTCGCTGTCGGCGATGAAAGCCGGCAGGCCCTCGCCGAGCCACGCGAGGTCACCGCGCACCGGCGGGTGCGCATGCCAGAAGGCGCGCGCCATGGCGGCGAAGGACTCTTCGCCGATCAGCGCCTGCACCGTCGGGAACGAGGTGGCCAGCGCCCGCTCGGCCGAGGCGCCGGCATTGGCGCGGTAAGCCTCCAGGCCGCGTGCGGCTCGGCCTGGCGACGTCATCAGGCCGGCAGGCAGCTCGCCGCGCCCGAGCAGCGCGGCCATCAGGGCCTGCTGGCGTGTGGCCTCGCTGTTCATGCCAGCGCGTCCATGACCTGCCCCGCCGTGCGCGCCTCGTCCAGCAGCACATCGAGCGGCGGCAGGTCGGTGTCCCATTCCACCAAGGTGGGCCGCGCGCCCAGCAGGCGGATGGCATGGCGGTAGACCTGCCACACCGGCGCGTGCACGCGGCTGCCGTGGTCGTCGATCACGATGTCGCCCAGATCGGTGTAGCCGGCGAGGTGGATCTCGCCCACGGTGCTGGGCACCAGCGCGTCGATCCAGTCGCAGGCGCTGCGCGCCGGGTCCGCCTCGCCGGCGTTGAGCGCATTCACCACCAGGTTGTTGACGTCGAGCAGCACCCCACAGCCGCTGCGCCGCACCAGCGCGTTGAAGAACTCGGGCTCGCTCATGTCGCGCTCGGCGAAGCCGAGATACGCCGACAGGTTCTCCACCAGGATGGGCCGCTTCAGGCGTTCCTGCACCTGCGACACGTTGTCCACCATGATGGCGAGCGAGGCTTCGGTGAAGGCCAGTGGCAGCAGGTCGTTGCCATGCAGCACCGGCCCGCCGGCACGCTGCGGCGCGCGCGCGAAGCTCGCGTGGTCGGAAACGCGCACCGGGTCGATGCGATCGACCAGGCGCGCCAGGCGATCGAGGTGCCACGGGTCGAGCCCGGCGGCCGAACCGAGCGACAAGCCCACACCGTGCAGGCTCACGTCGTAGTGCGACCGCGCCTCCTGCAGCACGGCCAGCGCCGCGCCGCCATCGGCAAAGAAGTTCTCGGAATGCACCTCGACAAAGCCGAGCTGCGGGCGCCGCTCCATGAGCTGCGCGTAGTGGGGCTGGCGCAGGCCGAGCCCCACCTGTGCAAGCGCTGCAGCACCCATCTTCGCGCGGCGCCTGCGCCTTACTTCTTCATCATCTTCTTGGCGGTGTCGGCGTCGGTGCCGCCCATGCTCTTGCAGGTGCCCTTGGCCACGTACTTCCATTCGTCCGCGCCCTTGTCGGCCTTGGACTGGCCGGCGCACGAGTGGCTACCCGACAGGTTGGCGCAGTCGTTCTCCCCGGCCTTGGCCACGCCGAAGCACTTTTCCTTCTCCATGGGTTTGTCCTGGGCAGCGGCATGGCCTGCGAGGCCGAGTGCGAGCACGGAAGCGAGGGC
>NZ_DASSRA010000058.1:0-4376 GCF_035702065.1 Rhizobacter sp. | reverse complement strand
GGGCCCCTTGGTGAGCCGTCGAGCAGCGCAGGGCTTGGGGGCTGCGTGCGCCAGCACGCTTCGTCTTCTGACTTCGCGCCGCCTGTCTGAACGCAGCGGCCGCAGGCCGCGTAGTGAGTTGGGCGCGAGCCCCCAAGAACGAGCAGCGCAGAGCAGTCGCCCCTAGGGCGACTGGCGAGCAGGGTGCCCTTTCTTTTGCCTTCTTTTCTTTGGGCAAGCAAAGAAAAGAAGGTGCCCTGCCGGGGGCATATCCCGGCAGCGGCCTCACGCAGTGAACAAGAACCTCATGCGCATGCAGGCACAAGGCTTCGATACCTCAGCCTGAGCGGACTGTGGTGTGAGAAGAGGGTTCAGCCAGAACGGAAGGTGGTGTGCGAAGAGCGACGTGCCTCAGCAGCGAACGTCCATTGAGGCGCAACCCCTCAAGCGTTCTGCGCCGCGAACTCCTTCATGTAGGCCACCAGCGCCTTCACGCCATCGACCGACATCGCGTTGTAGATCGACGCACGCATCCCCCCCACCGACCGATGCCCCTTGAGCTGCAGCATGCCGCGCGCCTCGGCCCCCTTCAGGAAGGCCGCGTCCAGCGCCTCGTTCTTCAGCTTGAACGGCACGTTCATCAGCGAGCGGTCTTCCTTGGCAATCGGGCTCGTGTAGAACGAGGTGCTGTCGAGGTAGTCGTACAGCACCGCCGCCTTGGTGCGGTTGTGCGCTTCCATGGCCTTCAAGCCGCCCTGCGCCTTGATCCACTGGAACACCAGCCCGGCGACGTAGATCGCGTAGGTGGGCGGCGTGTTGAGCATGGAGTCGGCTTCGGCCTGCTGCTTGTAGTCGAAGGCCGAGGGCGTGATGGGCAGGGCGCCGCCCAGCAGATCCTCGCGCACGATCACGATGGTCAGGCCTGCGGGGCCGATGTTCTTCTGGGCGCCGGCGTAGATCAGGCCGTACTTGCTCACGTCGACCGGGCGCGACAGGATGTCGGACGACATGTCGGCCACCAGCGGCACCTTGCCGGTGTCGGGCACCCAGTGGTACTCGACGCCGCCGATGGTTTCGTTGGAGCAGATGTGCACGTAGGCAGCGTCGGGGTCGAGCTTCCAGGTGCTTTGCTTGGGCACGCTCGTGAAGTTCGTGTCTTCCGAGGAGCCGGCCACGTTCACCTTGCAGAAGGCCTTGGCCTCCTTGATCGACTTCTTGGACCACTCGCCGGTGTTGATGTAGTCGGCGCTGGTCTTGCCGCGCAGCAGGTTCATCGGGACGATGGCGTTCTGGCCGATGGCGCCACCCTGCAGGAACAGCACCTTGTAGTTGGCGGGAATCGCCATCAGCTCGCGCAGGTCGGCCTCGGCCTGGGCGTGGATGGAGATGAACTCCTTGCCGCGGTGGCTCATCTCCATGACCGACATGCCGGAGCCCTTCCAGTCCAGCATCTCGTCGGCTGCCTGGCGCAGAACCGATTCGGGGAGGGCGGCGGGGCCGGCGCTGAAGTTGAAAACGCGAGTCATGGAAAGGTCTCCGGGGGAGGGGGCTGAACGAGCCCGCAAGCTTAGCTGAAGCCCGGCAACGGCCTGCAGGCTGGTAGATTGCGCCCGATGACCGACACCACCTTCTACTGGCACGACTACGAAACCTTCGGCCGCGTGCCGCGCCGCGACCGGCCATCGCAGTTTGCCGGCGTGCGCACCGATGCCGACCTGAACGAGATCGGCGAGCCGCTGATGATCTATTGCCAGCCCGCGCCCGACTACCTGCCCGACCCGGAGTCGTGCCTGCTCACCGGCATCCTGCCGCAGACCTGCCTGGAGCAAGGCCTGCCTGAGCATGCGTTCGCCGATGCCATCGAGAAGGAACTGGCCCGCCCCGGCACCATCGGCGTGGGCTACAACTCGATCCGCTTCGACGACGAGGTAACGCGCCACCTCTTCTGGCGCACGCTGATCGACCCCTATGCGCGCGAGTGGCAGAACCAGTGCGGCCGCTGGGACTTGCTCGACGTGGTGCGCATCACCTGGGCGCTGCGGCCCGAAGGCATCGAGTGGCCCAAGCACGACGACGGCCGGCCCTCGTTCAAGCTGGAGCACCTCACCAAGGCCAATGGCCTGGTGCATGAGGCGGCGCACGATGCCTTGTCGGACGTGCGCGCCACCATCGCGATGGCGCGGCTCATCAAGCAGCGCCAGCCCAGGCTGTGGGACTTCTGCCTGCGCCTGCGCAAGAAAGACGAGGTGCTGCGCGAGATGGGCACGGGCAAGCCCTTCCTGCACGTCTCGGGCATGTATGGCGTGGAGCGCGGCGGCATCGCCCTCGTGTGGCCGCTGGCGCCGCACCCCACGAACAAAAACGAGGTCATCGTGTGGGACTTGTCGGCCGACCCGTCGGAGCTGTTCACGCTGGGCGTGGATGCCATCCGCCAGCGCATGTTCAGCAAGACCGAAGACCTGCCCGAGGGCACGACCCGCCTGCCCATCAAGACCATCCACATCAACAAGTCGCCCATCGTGGTGGGCAACTACAAGCCCTTCGGCTCCGTGATGGCCGAGCGCTGGGGGCTGGACCTGGAGCAGTCGCTGCGCCATGCCGAGCTGGCGGCGCAGAAGGGCCAGCTGCTGGCCGGCATGTGGCCGGCGGTCTTCGAGCGGCCTGCACCCGAAGGCCAACCCGACGTCGACGAAGACCTGTACGGCGGCTTCGTCGGCAACGACGATCGCCGCAGCCTGCAGCGCTTGCGCAGCCTCAGCCCCGCGCAGCTGGCCGACAAGCGCCCGGCGTTTGCCGACAAGCGGCTGGACGAGCTCTTCTTCCGCTACCGGGCCCGCAACTTCCCCGAGACCTTGAGCGATGCCGAACGCGCGCAGTGGCAAGAGCATTGCGTGCATCGCCTGCACGACGGGGCCGGGGGCGCGCTGACGCTGCAAGCCTTTTTCGAGCACATCGACCATTTGCAGGAGGATGCCGACGAGCGAGGCCAGGAGATCCTCGGCGCGCTCGTCGACTACGCAACCGAGATCGCGCCCGAGCGCGACTGATCATTTGCCAGGGGAGGCTTTCATGTCGTTCACTCGATTCGCCAGCGGCTTGGCCGCACTCACGGTGCTCGCCGGTTGCGGCAGCGTGCAGAACGCCTACGTCAAGGACACCAGCTCACCGGCCTATGCGGTGCGCGCCACCCTGCGGGGCGGGGACGCCGACGCGGGCGGCCGCAAGCGTGGGCCTGGCGTCGAGATCGGCTACGAGGGCTACCGGGCCGAGGGGACGCAAACGCTGAATGCCGGAGAAAGCATCTGGCTGCCAGGCGGTGCCGTCTTCGGCCCGCAGACGCTGAGCCACACAGCCCGGGTCGAGCAGTTCTACGTGGCCTACAACCACCGCCTTCGCTTCGGCAGCTCCTTCGAGTTGGAGCCTTACGTCGGGGTGACTTCGGCCAAGCTGAAGTTCGAAACCACACCCTCCGGCAGCTCGACCGCGATGCTGCTGGACAACCGAGAGACCGGCGTGACGGCCGGCATCACGCCGCGCTGGCGCTTCACCGATCTTGTTGCGACAGAGTTTCGCTACAACTACATCGAGACCCACGAATTCGTCCGTGGCAGCAGCTACGAGGTGGCGGTGGTCGTGACGCCTGTGCCGCAGGTCGGCTTGCGTCTCGGATGGTCGGACCGGCGGCACTTCGTGAAGTCGGATGCCACGCCGCAGGTGGGCTCTGAAGTCAGCATCCGCGCCCGTGGCCCCCTGGCCACCCTGCAGTTCGATTTCTGACGCGCAAAACCTGGGGTTAACGCTGTTTTGCACGACCGTGCATAAAACTCTACATTGGTGATTCACTGCCCGGCACGGGGCAGATGTCACACCAAGACGAGGAGACACCCCATGTACACGACCCACGGGCCACGGCTGGCCTTGGCGGCGCTTGCGCTGGCCACACTTTCCACGGCGGCCCACGCGGGCAGTGCCGATGCCGCGGCGATCGCTGCGGCCGAGTCGCCCACCGATCGCCTGATCATCAAGTACCGCAGCGAAGCCCCCGCGGCTGTGGGTCAGCCGGGGTTGCTGGGCCATGCCACCGATGCGGCCGCACGCCGCGGCCTGAAGCTGCAACTGCTGCGGCGTGGCGCGCTCGGCACCCATGTGATGCGCCTGGAGCAGCGCCTGTCGCATGCCGAAGTGCGCCAACTGGCCCGCGAGATCGCTGCGGGCGACAGCAACGTCGAGTACGCCGAGCCCGATCGCATCCTGCATGCGCTGGCCACGCCGAACGACACCCAGTACGGGCAGCAATGGCACTACTACGAGGCCACCGGCGGCTTGAACCTGCCCCCGGCCTGGGATCTGTCCACCGGCTCGGGCGTGGTGGTGGCCGTCATCGACACCGGCTACCG
>NZ_DASSRA010000057.1:0-14162 GCF_035702065.1 Rhizobacter sp. | reverse complement strand
GCGCCAGCGTGGCACGCAGCGCAAGTCGCGCGAGCGCAGCGGCACCTTCCGTGTTTCGCTCGTGGGCTACACCAACGCCGGCAAGTCGACGTTGTTCAATGCATTGGTCAAGGCACGCACCTATGCGGCCGACCAGTTGTTTGCAACGCTCGACACCACCACCCGCCAGTTCTACCTGGAGGATGTGGGGCGCTCCGTGTCCCTGTCCGACACCGTGGGTTTCATCCGCGACCTGCCGCACAAGCTGGTCGAGGCCTTCGAGGCCACGTTGCAGGAGGCGGCCGATGCCGACCTGCTGCTTCATGTGGTCGATGCATCAAGCCCGGTCCTCGACGAGCAGATCGCTGAGGTGGAGCGCGTTCTGCGCGACATCGGTGCCGACGGTGTCCCGCAGATTCTGGTCTACAACAAGCTCGATAATCTCGCCGAGTCGCAGCGTCCTCGGGTGGCAAGCGATGTGTTGGAGCTCGATGCCGGCGTGCGGGTGCCTCGTGTTTTCGTGAGTGCGCTCGACGGCACCGGCCTGCTCGAATTGCGGCGCCTGCTGTCGGCGGCGGTCACGGGCAGCTTGTCTCCCGACTTGAACCCCGAAGACGCGACCTCACCTCACGCTTCGCTGGAAGACACGAACGATGAATTTCTTGAACCAGCGCACAGAAGACAACTCTGACCCCTCCATGACCATGAGCGCTTCTTCTTCCCATTCTGCTGGCCCGGCAGCGCGAGCCTCTGATGTGGCCCGCGCCGCGGGCGCCTTGATCGGCGGCCTGGGTTCGGTGGTTCGCCGCCGCCTGTTCGGGCGTCCCGAACCCATGCTCAACAACGGTGGTCGAGGCGAAGGCCCCCCCGATCTTGATGAACTGTGGCGAGATTTCAACCGCAAGCTCAGCGGCCTGTTCGGCGGCAAGGGCGGCGGCCAGCGGCCCAACGGTTCGGGCGGCAATGGCGGTTCGAACTTCCAGCCCGACATGAAAAACGCCGGCGTGGGCATCAGCCTCGTCGCTGGCCTGGTGGTGTTGATCTGGGCCGCCAGTGGCTTCTTCATCGTCCAGGAAGGCCAGCAGGCTGTCGTTACCTCGTTCGGCAAGTTCAACCGCACGGTGGATGCCGGCTTCAACTGGCGCTTCCCGTACCCCTTCCAGGCCAGCGAAGTGGTCAACGTGACCCAGCTTCGTTCGGTCGAGGTGGGGCGCAACGCCGTGGTGCAGGCCACTGGCCTGCGCGAGTCGTCGATGCTCACCAAGGACGAGAACATCGTCGACATCCGTTTCACCGTGCAGTTCAGGCTCAAGGACGCGCGGGCCTATCTGTTCGAGAACCGCAACCCCGACGATGCGGTCGTCCAGGCCGCCGAATCGGCCGTACGCGAGATCGTGGGCAAGAGCGAGATGGACTCGGTGCTCTACGAGCAGCGGGATGCCATTTCCGCTCAGCTGATGAAGTCGGTCCAGACACAGCTCGACCGCCTCAACACCGGCATCTTGATCGTCAACGTCAATGTCGGCAGCGTCCAGGCTCCCGAGCAGGTGCAGGCTGCGTTCGATGATGCCTTCCGTGCTGGCGCAGACCGGGAGAAGGCCAAGAACGAAGGCCAGGCCTACGCGAACGACGTGATTCCCAAGGCCAAGGGCAGCGCAGCGCGCCTGCACGAAGAGGCCGAGGCCTACAAGGCGCGTGTGATTGCCCGTGCACAGGGTGATGCGCAGCGCTTCAACAGCGTGCTCGCCGAGTACCAGAAGGCGCCTGCCGTCACGCGGGACCGCATCTACATCGACACCATGCAGCAGGTCTATTCGGGCGTCAGCAAAGTGCTTGTCGACAGCCGCAGCAACTCCAACTTGCTGTACCTGCCGCTCGACAAGCTGATCCAGCAGTCGGGCGCGGCGGCCGTGCCCGCACCCTCTGCACCTGCGGCACCTGCTACCGACAGCAGCTCTGCCGGCACCAACAGTTCCGACATTCGATTGCGTGACGGCCAGCGCAGCCGTGACCGCGACGCGCGCTGAGCAGGGAGAGAAGAACCATGAATCGAATCGGACCCATTGCGATCGCCGCCATCGTGGCGCTGATGCTGTTGTATTCCACGCTCTTCATCGTCGACCAGCGGCAGTTCGCCGTGATCTATGCGCTCGGTGAGATCAAGGAAGTCATCTCTGAGCCTGGATTGAAGTTCAAGCAACCGCAGCCCTTGCAGAACGTGGTGTTCCTGGATCGGCGCGTGCAGACCCTCGACAGCCCGGAAACCCGTCCCATCTTCACCGCCGAGAAGAAGAGCCTGGTGATCGACTGGCTCGTGAAGTGGCGGGTGACCGACCCCCGGCAGTTCATCCGCAACAACGGCACCGACATGCGCAATGTCGAGGCGCGCCTGAGCCCCATCGTGCAGGGGGCCTTCAATGAAGAAGTCACCAAGCGCACGGTGCAAGCCATGCTGTCGACCGATCGCGACAATGTGATGCAGGGCGTGCGCGGCCGACTGGCCGACGAAGCCAAGGCCTTCGGCATCGAGATCATCGATGTGCGCATCAAGCGCGTCGACTTCTCAGCCAACATATCGAGCTCGGTCTACGGACGCATGGAGGCCGAGCGCAAGCGGGTGGCCAATCAGCTGCGCTCCACCGGTGCAGCCGAGGCCGAAAAGATCCGCGCCGATGCCGAGCGCCAGCGCGACGTGATCCTCGCCGATGCCTACCGGGATGCCCAGGCCATCAAGGGGGAGGGCGATGCCAAGGCCTCGGCCCTGTACGCCGAAGCCTTCGGCCGCGACCCCAAGTTCGCCAAGTTCTACCGCAGCCTGGAGGCGTATCGGGCGACCTTCCAGAACAAGTCCGACGTGATCGTGCTCGATCCGTCCAGCGAGTTCTTCCGGGCGATGCGAGGGGAATCCGGGTCGGCAAAAGCCACAGAGCGCTAGTCGATGTGGGATTCACTGCTGATCGCACTGGCCTTGATGCTGGTGATCGAGGGCGTGCTCCCGTTTCTGAGCCCTGCAATGTGGCGCGGCGTATTTCAGCGCGCCATGCAGCTCAGTGATGGGCAGATCCGCTTCCTCGGTTTGAGCAGCATGGTCGCGGGGCTGGTTGCCCTGTTGCTGTTCTGGCCGTAGGACGGCGAAAGCTGCGGGTGGGCCGGCGCCGGCCGGTACAATCTCGTTTTTAATCCCCCGGTCATTTCACATGTCGTCTGCTTGGCTGCTGCCCGAGCACATTGCCGATGTCCTGCCGGCCCAGGCCAGGCGCATCGAGGAACTCCGTCGCGACCTGCTCGACGGGGCTCGGGGTTATGGCTTCGAACTCGTGATGCCGCCGCTGCTGGAGCATCTGGACTCCCTGCTGTCCGGCACGGGCCGCGAACTCGATCTGAAGACCTTCAAGCTGGTGGACCAGCTCAGCGGCCGCACGCTGGGCGTTCGCGCCGACACCACCTCTCAGGTGGCGCGCATTGATGCCCACTTGCTCAACCGCCATGGCGTGACGCGTCTGTGCTACTGCGGCCCAGTGCTGCACACCCGACCCGACAAACTGCATGGCACGCGTGAACCGCTTCAGTTTGGTGCTGAAATCTACGGTCACTCGGGCCTGGAAGCCGATCTCGAAGTGCAGGAACTGGCGCTCGATGCCTTGCAGCGCGCCGGGGTTTCCGAACTCACGATCGACCTGGGCGATGCCCGCATCGTGCGCGGCGTGCTGGCCGGTCTGTCGCTCGATTCAGCGACGATGGGGCAGGTCTATGCAGCCCTGGCGGCCAAGGACTCCGCGGCACTCCAGGCTATCGCTGCGCCGTTCCCTGCGACGGTTCGGCAAGGCCTGCTCGCTCTGTTGCGCCTGTACGGCGATGAAGAGGTGCTGGTCGCCGCGCGCCGCGAACTGCCCGCGCATCCGCTCATTTCGGCTGCGCTCGACGACCTGCTGTGGTTGAACCAACACCTTCGCCACGCCCATCCCGAGGTGCGCGTCGGCTTCGATCTGGCTGACCTGAGCGGCTATGCGTACTACAGCGGAGCTCGCTTTGCGGTGTACGCCGCGGGCTCCAGCGACGCAATCGTTCGCGGCGGCCGGTATGACGAAGTCGGTGCCGTATTCGGCCGCAACCGCCCGGCTGTTGGCTTCAGCATGGACCTGAAGCTACTTGTTCTGCTGACGCCGGTTCGTACCATGCGCCCGGCAATTCGTGCGCCCTGGGGCGAAGACGCTGGCCTGCGAGCCGCGGTGCGTCAGCTGCGTGAGCAGGGCGAATCGGTGGTGTGCATCCTGCCTGGGCACGAGCACGAGGGCGAAGAGTTCGCCTGCGACCGCGAACTGGCTGCAGTGAACGGCCAATGGCTGGTTCGCGCGCTTTGACGCCGCGTTTCCATTTCTCAAGCAACGGACATTCAAGCAATGCAACAGATGCGCAGCGGCCACAACGTGGTCGTCGTTGGCACCCAGTGGGGTGACGAAGGCAAGGGCAAGGTCGTCGACTGGTTGACCGACCATGCCCAGGCCGTGGTGCGTTTCCAGGGCGGCCACAACGCTGGCCATACGCTGGTCATCAAGGGCGTGAAGACCGCCTTGCAGCTCATCCCGTCGGGCATCATGCGCGAGGGCGTGGCCTGCTACATCGGCAATGGTGTGGTGGTCGACCCCAGCCACCTGCTGAGCGAGATCGAGCGGCTGGAAGCCATCGGGCTCAATGTTCGTTCACGCCTGTTCATCAGCGAATCCTGCCCCTTGATCCTGCCGTTCCACGTGGAGGTCGACAAGGCGCGCGAAGCGCTGCGCGAGACCAGCGGCGCCGGCAAGATCGGCACCACAGGCAAGGGCATTGGCCCGGCCTATGAAGACAAGGTGGCGCGCCGTGCGATGCGCGTGCAGGATCTCAAGCACCCGGAGCGTTTTGCAAAGAAGCTGCGGGAGTTGCTGGAGCTGCATAACTTCGCGCTGTCGGGGTATCTCAAGTCGAAACCACTCGAGTTCCAGCCGATCTTCGACCATGCGATGAAGGTTGCCGAGCAGCTCAAGCCCATGCTGGCGGACGTCGGCTACACGCTCTTCAACGCACACAAGCAGGGTGCCAACATCCTGTTCGAAGGCGCGCAGGGCACGCTGCTGGACATCGACCACGGCACCTACCCGTACGTGACTTCGAGCAACTGCGTGGCTGGCAATGCCGCGGCGGGTGCGGGCGTCGGGCCGGACATGCTGCACTACATCCTGGGCATCACCAAGGCCTACACCACGCGGGTGGGGAGCGGACCGTTCCCGACCGAACTCGACATGGACACCCCCGGGACAGTGGGTCACCATCTCTCGACAGTGGGCCAGGAGCGCGGCACCGTCACTGGCCGTCCGCGCCGCTGCGGCTGGCTCGATGCAGCGCTGCTCAAGCGCTCGATCATCATCAACGGCATCTCGGGCCTGTGCATCACCAAGCTCGACGTGCTCGATGGCCTGCCGGAGATCAAGGTCTGCGTCGGCTATGAACTGAACGGCAGGCGCATCGACATCCTGCCGCTGGATGCCGACGACATCGCCGCCTGCAAGCCCATCTATGACACCTTCCCGGGCTGGACCGAAAAGACCTTCGGCATTACGCAGTGGGACCAGCTGCCGCTCAACGCGCGCCGCTACCTGGAGCGTGTGCAGGAGTTCATCGGTGCACCCATCGACATGGTGTCGACCGGCCCGGACCGTGAGCACACGATCCTGCTGCGTCACCCCTATCAAGGCTGAGTCCAAGGAGTTCTCGCATGTTGACCGATGACGGCAAGCACCTTTACGTCTCCTGGGACGAGTACCACCTGCTGATCGAGCGCCTGGCGCTCAAGGTAGATGCTTCTGGCTGGCAGTTCGACCAGATCCTCTGCCTGGCGCGTGGTGGCATGCGCCCCGGCGATGTGCTTTCGCGCGTGTTCGACAAGCCGCTGGGGATCATGTCGACGAGCTCTTACCGTGCTGAGGCCGGCACGATCCAGGGCCGGCTCGACATGGCCAAGTACATCACCTTGCCCAAGGGTGAACTCGCGGGGCGGGTGTTGCTGGTCGATGACCTGGCCGACTCCGGCGTGACCTTGCGTGCCGTGGTCGACCGCTTGCGCGGCATGCCGTCGATCACCGAGCTGCGCTCTGCGGTGATCTGGACCAAGGGGGTATCGAGCTATACGCCGGATTACTACGTCGAGCTGTTGCCGACCAGCCCCTGGATCCATCAACCGTTCGAAGAGTACGACGAACTTCGGCCCGAAGGCCTCGCAAAGAAGTTTGCGATCTGACGGGAAACGTACGAATAATGCGGGCCGTGTTCAACCGACTCGCATTCTTCATCGGCGCTTGCAGTGCAAGCGCACCTTTCAAGCAACCAAACAAAAAGGCCTGCATTTGCATGCAGGCCTCGTTGGTTTCACTTATTTCTTTTTATCTTGGTGCCCAGGAGAGGACTCGAACCTCCACGGAGTTACCCGCTAGTACCTGAAACTAGTGCGTCTACCAATTCCGCCACCTGGGCATTTCAGGAAGTCTTGGATTCTATCATCAAACAAAACAACTTTTCAAATGCTTCTTCCATCGGTGCTGAACTGATGAGTGAAGTCGAGGGCACGGTGCAGGGTCACCGTGATGGTCATGGCTTTGTCGTGCGTGACGACCGGCAGCCCGATCTCTATCTGTCTCCACAGGAGATGCGTGCCGTTTTGCATCGCGACCGCGTAAAGGCGCGCGTGATTCGCTATGACCGCAAGGGCCGGCCCGAGGGTCGCGTGCTCGAGATTCTCGAACGCAAGAAGACGCCCATCATTGGGCGCCTCTTGCACGAGAGCGGCATCTGGCTCGTTGCTCCCGAAGACAAGCGCTACGGGCAGGACATCATGGTGCCGAAGAACGCGATCGCGAATGCGACCGTTGGGCAGGTGGTGGCGATCGAACTCACCGAGCCGCCTTCGCTGTACTCGCAGCCGATGGGCCGCGTGACTGAGGTGCTGGGCGAGATCGACGACCCCGGCATGGAGATCGAGATCGCGGTGCGCAAGTACGAGGTGCCGCACCGCTTCTCGCCAGAGACACTGGCGCAGGCGGCGGGCCTGCCCGACAAGATCCGCCCCGCCGACCGGCGCGACCGCATCGACCTCACCGACGTGCCGTTGGTCACGATCGATGGCGAAGATGCGCGCGACTTCGACGATGCGGTGTATTGCGAGCCGGCCAAGGTGGGCCGTGGAAAGAGCGCCTTCGAAGGCTGGCGTCTCGTGGTGGCCATTGCCGACGTGAGCCACTACGTGAAGCCGGGCGAACCCATCGACGACGACGCCTACGAGCGGGCGACCTCGGTGTACTTCCCGCGGCGCGTGATTCCGATGCTGCCGGAGAAGCTCTCCAATGGCTTGTGTTCGTTGAACCCGAACGAAGACCGCCTGGCGATGGTGTGCGACATGCTCATCACGCAGAAGGGCGAGATCCATGCCTACCAGTTCTTCCCGGCGGTGATCTGCTCGCATGCGCGCTTCACCTACAACGAGGTGGCGGCCATCCTGTCGAACACGCGCGGACCCGAGGCGGCGCGGCGCAAGGATCTGGTGCCGCATCTGTTGAACCTGCACGAGGTTTACCGTGCGCTGCTGAAGGAGCGCGCCAAGCGAGGTGCCGTCGACTTCGAGACCACCGAGACGCAGATCATCTGCGACGACAACGGCCGCATCGAGAAGATCGTGCCGCGCACGCGCACCGAGGCGCACAAGCTGATCGAGGAGGCGATGTTGGCCGCCAATGTGTGCTCGGCCGATTTCATCGCGCAAGCCAAGCATTCGTCGCTGTACCGCGTGCACGAGGGGCCGACGCCGGAGAAGAAGACGCTGCTGCAGAACTACCTGAAGCAGCTGGGGCTGGGCCTGAGCATCGGCGATGACCCGAAGCCTGGCGAGTTCCAGGCCATCGCCGCGGCGACGAAAGACCGCCCTGACGCGCAGCAGATCCACACCATGCTGCTGCGCTCGATGCAGCAGGCCATCTACACCGGCACCAACAGTGGCCACTTCGGTCTGGCCTACGAGGCCTACACGCACTTCACCAGCCCGATCCGGCGCTACCCCGACCTGCTGGTGCACCGTGTTATCAAGGCGCTGTTGCATGGCAAGCGCTACAACCTGCTGACAGGTGCGCTCGAATCGGGCAAGTCGCGCAAGGGCGCCGGCGCAGAAGAAGAGCAATGGGAGGCCACTGGCGCCCATTGCAGCGCCAACGAACGGCGAGCCGACGAAGCCTCGCGCGACGTCGAAGCCTGGCTCAAGTGTCGCTACATGCGCGAGCATCTGGGCGAAGAGTTCGGTGGCACCGTCAGCGCGGTCACGAGCTTCGGCCTATTCGTCACGCTCGACAGCCTGTATGTCGAAGGCCTGATCCACATCACCGAACTGGGCGGCGAGTACTTCCGCTTCGACGAGGCTCGTCAAGAGCTGCGGGGCGAGCGCTCCGGCGTGCGTTATGCGGTGGGCGCCCGTGTGCGCGTGCAGGTGAGTCGTGTCGACCTCGATGGGCGAAAGATCGACTTCCGCATGGTGCACGAGGGCGAAGAGAACACTCTCCTGGCACGCGGCAAGCGCGACAAGTCGGGAGGCGAGAAGAGTGCCGTGGCAGAACTGTCCGCCGTGAAGGAGGCCGACCGTGCCGTCAAGGCGGCGACCAAGGCTCGCAAGAGCTCATCGACTGGTAAGAAGAGTGCCGCACACCCGGTGCGGGCGGCCAAGTCGGCGGCTCGTCAAGGAACCGGCAAGACGACGCGTCGGCGCTGATCGGCATCAGGGCGATGCCGCGTGCATCGCCTCGATCAAGTCGGCCGCACGCAGCGGCGCCTGAGGGTGCAGGTCGGCCGCATGACCGTGGAGCCAGGTGGCCTGTCGTGCGGGTTGCAAGGCTGCCGTTCCGGCGGTCGACCACAACCCGCCGAGCCAGCCGGCCAGCACATCGCCCGTGCCGGCCGTGGCCAATGCGGCGTTGCCCGTGGCGTTGATCCAGGGTGTGCTGCCGGGCGCCGCGATCACCGAACCCGAACCCTTGAGCACGACAACGCTGCCGAAGCGGTCGGCAAGCTGCAGTGCAGCCGCCAGGCGATTGGCTTGGACTTCGTGTGTCGAGGTGTTGAGCAAGCGCGCGGCTTCCAGTGGATGTGGCGTCAATACGGTGTCGCGGCCACGCGCGCATCGTGCCGAAAGCAGTTGTTGCAGCGAGCCATCGGCAGCGATGACATTGAGGGCATCGGCGTCCAACACCAGGCGCCGGGCCAGGCTGAGCAGGCGGGGCAGGGTGCCGCGCACGGCATCGCCGCCGCCGCATCCGCAGATCACTGTGGCGGCGCTCATCGCCTCGGCTGTTCCTTGCCACCATGCCGGGCGGGACATCAGCTCGGGGCGCTGCATGTCGCAGCCGGCGGGTGAGCCATCCAACAGGTTCACGTAGACACGGCCGGCGCCTGCGGCGTGGGCCGCGCGGGCTGCCAGCCACGCGGCCCCTGTCATGCCTGCTGCACCGCCGACCACTGCGACATCACCGAAGCTGCCTTTGTGCTGTGCATGACGACGAGTCGTGGGCCGTGTCGCGGTGGCCGACAAATACGCTGTGGCTGCAAGAGAGGGCCGGGCACCCAGGTCACTCAGCCACACCTCGCCCGCATGGTCGCGCCCCGAGCCGGTAAACAGGCCGGGCTTGAGGGTGAGCAGGGCGAGCGTGTGCGTGGCTGCGACGCATGACCCACCGTAAGGCTGGCCGGTGTCCGCATTCAGGCCGGAGGGCAGGTCGACCGCGAGAACGGGGCAAGCCAGCGCATTGATCTCGTCGATCCGGCGGGCGATGTCGCCAGTGGGCGGTCGGCTGCTGCCGAGGCCGAGCAGGGCGTCGATGACGAGGTCGGGGTCGTCACCCGAGCTACGCTGGGTGGCGATCGGAACGCCAGCTGCCTGTGCGCCTGCCAGCGCGTCGCGGGCATCGGCGGGCAGCTTCGCGGGGTCGGCGGTCAAGGTGACCTCCACACGCAGCCCCGCAGCCTGCAGATGCACGGCTGCTTCCAGGCCGTCGCCGCCGTTGTTGCCGGGGCCGCAGGCGATCCAGACAGTTTGCGCATGCGGTGCCAGGGCGCGCGCCAGCGCGGCCACAGCCACGCCCGCGCGGCGCATCAGCGTGTGCGCATCGACGCCGGCCGATGCCTGCTGCTCGATGAGCCTTGAACTGGCGGCGTCGTGCAAAGGCCAGTCGCGGCCGGAGGAAGCAATGCGCTGCATGCTGTTCAGCGGTGCAAGCGCTCCACGCCCAGGCCTTCGGTGTCGATGGCGGCTGTGCGGGACCCGATGGCATCAGCCACGACACGTGCCGAGCCACAGGCCAGGGCCCAGCCGCTGGAGCCGTGACCGAGGTTGAGCCACACGCCGGCCATGCCACTCGCGCCCAAGACCGGTGGGCCATCGGGCAACATGGGGCGAGCGCCCTTCCAGACCTGGGCCTGGCTCATGTGGGCGGCACCTGGGAACCAGTCGTTCAGCACTTTGTAGAGGGTCTCCAATGCGCCCCGGTTGTGCTGCTGCGGCTGGCCGCCGAGTTCGGCACTGCCCGCCACGCGCAGGCGCGAACCGAGCCGGCTGATCGCCACCTTGTAGCGCTCGTCCATCACCGCGGAGTGCGGGCCGAGGTCGGGGTGGGCATCGAGCCTGCGGAGCGGGGCAGTGACGGAGTAGCCATACACCGGCGCCAGCGGCAGCTTGACGCCGTGCGGCTTGAGCAATTCGGTCGCACCAAGGGCGGCGCATACCACCACGGCGTCGAAGCCCTCCGTCTCGGGTTCGAAGGGCAAGACATCGGTTACCGGGCCATCGGTGCGTGCAGCATCGGCGCTGACCCATGTGGACTCTTCCATCGGGGAGTACACCTTGGTCACCTGCGGCATCTTGCCCGGGTGCAGCGCCTGCACGGTGGTGTGGAAGCGGAAGGTCGCGCCCAGGCGCTCGGCCTCTTCGCGCAGCAGCAGGGCGAACTGGCGGCAGTTGCCGACCTCGTCTTGCGGGAGGTGGATGCCGGCGTCGAGTTCGGCGTCTGCATTGAGGCCCGGTTCGACCTGGCGGCATTGTTCGGGGTCGAGCAGGTGGTGGCGCACGCCCATCTCCGTCAGCAACGCCAGGCTCGCCTGGGCACGGGCGGTGTCCTGCGCGGAGCGCAACAGCACGAGATGACCCTCTGCGCGCTCGTAGTCGAGTTGCAGGGCATGCGTGAGCAAATGCAGCCGTTCCCTGCTGTAGACCGCCAGGCGTTGCAGCCGGGCCCGGTTGCTCTTGTAGCTGTGGGCACCGCAGGCGCGCCACCAGCGCCACATCCAGCGCAAGGTGCCCGAGCCCAGGCGCGGGTTGAGGCGCACCGGGGCGTGTCGCGCGAACAGGTGGCGCAGCACGTGCCACGGCATGCCCGGCGCAGCCCAAGGCGTAACGTAGCCGGGGGCGATGATCCCGGCGTTGGCGAAGCTGGTCTCCGCGGCCACGCTGCCGCGGCGCTCGAAGACGGTGACTTCATGGCCGTCGGCAGCGAGTTCATAGGCCGAGGTCACGCCGACGATGCCGGCGCCGATCACAGCGACGCGCATCAGTGCTCCTTCTCGGCGAGCGCGCGCTCGATGGTGAGGGAGACGTCGAGCACGCTGTCGTCTTGCAAGGCGTGGCTCCACACCATCAGGCCGACGGGCAGTTGGCCGGGGGAATGGCAGGGCAGGGAGAGGGCGCAGCCGTCCAGCATGTTGATGATCGAGGGGTTTCGCAGCAGAAGTGCGTTGGTGGCGAAGAAAGCTTCGTCGCTCGCCAGGCTGGCGATGGTGGGCGCGACGATGGGCACGGTGGGGCTCAGCAGGGCGTCGAACTGCTGCAAGCGGGCCGTCATGCGGCCGATCCAGCGGGTGCGGGCGCGTTGCAGGTCGATGTAGTCGGCGGCGCTCATGGTCTCGCCACGGCGGATGCGCGTGGCGACGCGGGGGTCGTAGTCGGCCTGACGCTGGGTCAGAAGTGCACGGTGCCAGGCCCAACTCTCGGCTGCAGAGAAGCCGCCGGTGGCGTTGATCTCGGCCAGCTCGTCGAGTTCGGGCAGGGTGAGCTCTTCAATGTGCGCTCCAGCGCTGCGCAGGGTCGCCAGGGCGCGATCCAGGGCCGAGGCCGCCGTGTCGTCCATGCCGTCGAGCAGGCGCGTCGGCAGACCGAGGCGCAATGTCTGGAGCGGGCGCCGTGCCAGTGCCACGCGCCGGGCTGCCAGCACCTCGTGCAACAGCACGGCGTCGCGCACCGATCGGGTGATGGCGCAGGCGGTGTCGAGGGTGGTCGACAGGGGAATCGCACCCTCGGTGGGCGTCAGCCGGGCCGTGTTCTTGAAGCCGACCAGGCCCTGCAGGGCGGCCGGGATGCGGATTGATCCACCGGTGTCGGACCCCAGCGCGGCCCAGGCGGCACCGCTCGCCACGGACACCGCGCCGCCCGAGGTGGAGCCGCCAGGGATGCGGGGATGAGCGTCGAGCGCGGCGGTGGCGGCATTTGCCGGCGTGCCGTGGTGTGGGTTGATGCCCACCCCCGAGAACGCGAACTCCGTCATGTTGGTGTGCCCGGTCAGGGCTGCGCCAGCTTGGCGCAGGCGGGTCACGGCCGGGCAATCCATGATGGCCGCGGGTGCGCCGGCCAGCACCCGCGAGGCGGCGGTGGTCGGCTGGCCTTGCACGTTGAAAAGATCCTTCACGCTGACGGCCAGGCCGGCCAAGGGGGGCAGTGGGGAGCCCGCTGCCAAGGCCGCATCGGCGGCCGTGGCGGCTGCGCGGGCCTGGGAGTCGAAGCGGCGGATGTAGGTGTGCGCGTTGTCTGTGGAATCTGCACGGCCGAGGTTCGAAGCCAGTGCGTCCGCCGCGCGGAGCCTGCCTTGCAGGATGGCGTCACGAGCGGCAGTCAGGTCTTTCGTCATGGAAGTGCAAGAAGGCCTGCTATACTCCGCGGGTTTACCTGAATGCTGCTCATGTCGAGCAAGCAGGGGTCAACAAAATCGCGAATCTGGCTGTTGAAAGGTGTTGCGAGCTCTCTCAACGAGGCGCCGCAATTCAGGCTGGATTCTAGAACCAACCTTTGGAGTTCTCATGTCAGTCACCATGCGTGAAATGCTGGAAGCCGGCGTCCATTTCGGCCACCAAACCCGCTTCTGGAACCCGAAGATGGCTCCGTACATCTACGGCCATCGCAACAAGATCCACATCATCAACCTCGAGAAGACGCAGCCGCTCTTCAACGACGCGATGAAGTTCATCCGCCAGCTTGCCTCCAAGCGCGGCACCATCCTGATGATTGGCACCAAGCGCCAGGCCCGCGAAGTCATCGCGCAGGAAGCCAAGCGCGCTGGCATGCCTTTCGTCGACCAGCGCTGGCTGGGCGGCATGCTCACCAACTTCAAGACCGTCAAGGGTTCGCTGAAGAAGCTGAAGGACATGCAGGCTCAGGTCGAATCGGGCGCCGAGATCCGCATCAAGAAGGAAGCGCTGCTGTTCCAGCGCGATCTGTCCAAGCTCGAGAAGGACATCGGCGGCATTCAAGACATGAACGCGCTGCCTGACGCCCTGTTCGTGATCGACGTCGGATACCACAAGATTGCCGTGGCCGAGGCCAAGAAGCTGGGCATTCCCGTGATCGGCGTGGTGGACTCCAACCACTCGCCCGAAGGCATCGACTACGTGATCCCCGGCAACGACGACTCGTCCAAGGCTGTGGCCCTGTACGCCCGCGCCGTGGCTGACGCCGTCCTCGAAGGCAAGGCGAACGCCACCAGCGACGTGGTCCAGGCCGTGTCGGCCGAGGGTGACGAATTCGTGGAAGTCAGCGAGAACGCCTGAGCGCGCTGCCCCTGCTTCACCGAGACGGTGAGCATCAAAAGGGGCTGCTTCAGCCCCTTTTTTTCAACATGATTCCGGTGGCCGGCCTGTGCCGGCCGCCATGCCGATAGGAGATTCAAGATGGCTGCAATTACCGCAAGCATGGTCGCCGAACTGCGTGCCAAGACCGATGCGCCGATGATGGAGTGCAAGAAGGCCCTGACCGAAGCCGAGGGTGACTTCGACAAGGCCGAGGAGTTGCTGCGCGTCAAGCTGGGCAGCAAGGCAGGCAAAGCCGCAACGCGCATCACCGCCGAAGGCGTGGTGGCTGC
>NZ_DASSRA010000056.1:0-5353 GCF_035702065.1 Rhizobacter sp. | reverse complement strand
GACCGCGATCCCGCTGGCGGACTTTCGCCGCTACCTGGCGAGCCGCGCCATCGTCGTTACCGACGCCGCAGCGAAGTGAAACCGTTCAGCGCGTGACACGCACCATGCGCCGCATCAGCCGCTCCAGCGCCTCGTCCAGGTCGTCGCCGCGGCCGGTGTGCACGGTGGAGGTCTGGATGCTGGTACTGCGCGGTGCCACCAGCCAGTCGAAGCGCTCACGGGTCGACAGGTGGCGCAGCGCACCGGCAGCCGCCCCCCCGGCGCAGATGGCGGGGATGGTGGCGAGCGTGGTGCGGATCGACTCCACGTCGGCGGAAGGTGCCAGCGCCAGCAGGCGCGCTTCGTCGAGCTCGATTCGCGCCTTCAGAAAGCCTGCCGACTTGCACGAGACGATCGCGCCCGCGTTGATGAACTCGCCCCGCTCCACCCGCGGGACGACCCGCACGATCGCGTAGTCATAGGTGTGCGGCGTGGGCACGGGCGGCCTCCTCGGCAAATGCGCGCGGCGCCTGCAGCCGGCGCACGAAGTACGCCAGGTAGGCGTCGCGCTGGGCCTGCGGCGTGGCGAAGGCTGCGTCGGCGAGCAGCCAGGTCTCGGGGATCAAGGCCACGACCTCGGCCACGCGCTCAGGCGTGAAGTGGGCGGCCATCGCGGCATCGACCGCATTCAACTCACTGGCGAAAGGCAGCAGCACGTGGTCCTTGATGGGTGCGAACGGGCTCAGCGCGCGCTCCAGGTACCCGTCCCACTGGTGGTGGAAGTAGAGCGCCGCGCCGTGGTCGATGAGCCAGAGCTTGCGGTGCCACATCAGCAGGTTGGCGTTGCGCGGCGTGCGGTCGATGTTGGTGACGAAGGCATCGAACCAGACAATGCGCGAGGCCAGCTCGGCCGGCGGCTGCTCGGCCAATGCATCGAAGGTGACCGAACCCGGCAGGTAGTCGAGCGCGAGGTTGAGGCCGGCGCTGGCGCGGATCAGGTCCTGGATCTCCGGGTCGGGCTCGGTGCGCGCGAGCTCGCCGTCGAGCTCCGCGAACACGATCTCGGGCACCGGCAGGCCGGCCAGCCGCGCCAGCTCGCCGCACACCAGTTCGGCGATCAATGCTTTCGGCCCCTGGCCGGCGCCGCGGAACTTGAGCACGTACAGCCCGTCGTCGCTGGCCTCGATGATCGCGGGCAGCGACCCGCCTTCGCGCAAGGGCGTGACGTAGCGGGTGGCGGTGACGGTTCGGAGTTCCATGGGCGAGTGATTCTCGCGCGGATGACAGGGGCTCTGCCGTCCGGGCACACTGCGGCGCAGTTTGCAGACCCGCCACGAGGCCTCGAGCATGAGCAATTTCAGAGACAGCTTCCGCCCCGACGAGCTTTTGGTCCAGGTGTCCGAGCTGCTGGTGGCCACCGCGGATTCGGCCGATGCCGAGATCGACAAGGCCGTGCCCGAGGTGCTGCACCAGCTGCGCGAGAAGATGAAGATGGACGTGGTGTTCGTCTCCGAGTTCGTCGACGGTCAGCGCGTGTTTCGCTTTGTCGACCGCAGCACGGGTGCGCCGTCGCTGGGAGCCGGTGACAGCGCGCCGCTGGAAACCAGCTACTGCCAGCGCGTCGTCGATGGCCGCCTGCCCGGGCTGGTGCACGACGCCGCCTCGCTGCCGGCCAGCATGGCCTTGCCGAAGACGGACTTCCGCGTCGGCGCACACCTCAGCACGCCCATCGTGCTGCCCGATGGCAACACCTACGGCACGCTGTGCTGCTTCAGCACGGCACCCAACACCAGCCTGCGCCAGCGCGACCTCGACACGCTGCGCCTGTGCGCGCAGCTGGTGGCCCGCAAGGTGAACGCTGCCGTGCAGCTGAAGAAGGCGCCCGACTGGACGCTGGAGCCGATCAAGGACAAGACCTGGCAGCTCAAGTGAGGATGAGCAAGGCCTCTTCGCGCCAGTAGTCGGCGGCGGCGAAGAAGCCTTCCCACACACAGCCATTGCAACCGCGCCCGCAGCAGGTGGTGGGCTCGGGCGGCGGCGCGCGCAGCGCGATGCCCTCGGCGCGGGCCTGTTGCTGCAGCTCGGCGAACACCAGCTTGGCGCTGCGAAGGTCGGTGATGGGCGGAAGCATCGCGGAATGGGCAGAACGAAGAGCCGCGAGGATAGCGCCGTGCCAAGATCGTGCATCGGAGGTGTTGCCATGGGGTGGTTCGACGGGTTCGAAGCGAAGGTCCACGAGGTCAACGGCATGCGCCTCTTCGCGCGCAGCGGTGGCCGCGCCGACGGGCCGCCCTTGCTGTTGTTGCACGGCTTCCCGCAGACGCACGCGATCTGGCACCGCGTGGCGCTGGCGCTGAAGAACCGCTTCTTCCTGGTGATGCCCGACCTGCGCGCCTATGGCGATTCGACGCAGCCACCCGATGCGCCCGAGCACGCCAACCACAGCAAGCGCGCGATGGCGGCCGACATGGTGGCGCTGATGCGCTCGCTCGGCCACGCGCGCTTCGGCCTGGTCGGCCACGACCGCGGTGGCCGTGTCGCGCACCGCCTGGCAGTCGATCACCCGCAGGCACTGAGCAAGCTCTGCCTGATCGACATCGCGCCCACGCTCGACATGTACGAGGCCACCGACATGCGCTTCGCCAGCGCCTATTACCACTGGTTCATGCTGATCCAGCCGGCGCCCGTGCCCGAGCGCCTGATCGGCGGCGATCCGCTGTTCACGCTGCACTGGACGCTGGGCGGCTGGGGCAGCAAAGGCCTGGACTACATCGAACCCGAGGCGCTGGCCGAGTACGAGCGCGCGTTCTGCCGGCCGGAGAACATCCACGGCTTCTGCGAGGACTACCGCGCCGCGGCCGGCATCGACCTCGCGCACGACCGCGCCTCACGAGCGGCCGGCGAGCGCATCGCCTGCGACACGCTGGTGCTGTGGGGCACGCACGGCGTGGTGCACCGCTTGTTCAAGCCGCTCGAACTCTGGCAGGCGCAGTGCGCCGGCCACGTGAGCGGCCAGGCGCTGGAGAGCGGGCATTTCGTGCCCGAGGAGGCGCACGCCGATGTGGCGCGCGCGATCGGGGAGTTCTTCTAGGCGCGCCAGGTCAGGCGCACGGAATCAGGCGCGAAGCACGCCGTCCGGCCCGAAGATGCCGAGCTTGACGGACGAGGTGCCGACGTAGGGGCCGGTGGCGCCGAAGTTGATCACCACCTCGCCCACCTCGAAGCCGTGGATGCCGGCCAGCGCCGTGCGCAGCTTGTCGCGCGTGATGTCGCGGCCCGCGCGGCGGATGCCTTCGGCCATCACCTGCGCGTTGATCCAGCTCTCCAGGCCCAGGCTGAGCGGCGCCTTCTCGCCGGCGGCTTCGAGCGAGGCCTGGTAGGCGCGCACCACCGCGAACTTGGAGGCGTTGCCGCTCGGGAAGACCGAGGCTGCTGCCAGGCCGGTGAGGTGCTTGCCCAGTCGCTTGGTGTCGGTGAAGGTAACCGACAGGCCGATGATGGGCAGGCCGGCCGCCTTCTCGCGCAGCGAGAGGATCATGTCGGTGGTGCCGGTGCCGGTGGTGCCGAGGAACACGGCGTCGACCTTGCTGTCGATCACCTGCTGCGCCACTTCGGCGTGGTTCTTGCCGTCCACCGCCAGCGGGATGGCGGCTTCGGCCTTGAGCTTCTGCTCGGCCAGCACGCGCTGCGCATTGGCCAGCACTTCCTTGCCGAAGGGGTTGTCGAGGTAGACGACCGCGATGTTCTGGATGCCCATCTGCACCAGCTGCTGCACCATGCGGGTGACTTCGTCGGTATAGCTCGGGCGGATGTGGAACACGTACTTGTGTTCCGCCTTGCGCAGCGAGGCCGCCCCGGTGATCGGGCCCAGCACCGGGATGCCGGCCTTCTCGGTCAGCGGCAGGATGGCGCCGGTGTTGGGCGTGCCGATGATGGACATCAGCGCGAAGGCGCTGTTGTCTTCGATCATCTGCTTGACGTTCTCGACCGTGCGCGGCGCGGCATAGCCGTCGTCCTTGGTGACGAAGCGCAACTCGCGGCCGTTCACGCCCCCGGCCTTGTTGATCTGCGCAAAGGCCGCGCGGATGGCGGCGTTGTGCTCCTGGCCGGCATTGCCCAGCGGGCCAGTCAGCGCGATGGAGTTGCCGATGGTGATGTGCTTGGACCCGAGGGCCGCTTCGGCCGCCAGGGCCGGCTGGATCCAGCTTGCAACGCCAAGCGCGGCCGCGCCGTGGCCGGCGTGCTGGAGAAAAAGTCGGCGGTTGATCATCGGGGTACCTCCCAGGCTCGAATGGGTGAGGAGCATGCGGCGACGGGTTGGGGTGCCCCGTCGCCTTGGCGACGCCCGCCGTCACGGCAGCGGGGTTCGCAGGCTAGTGGGTAAGCGCACGCTTGTCGAGCGAGGGTTTGCCTGGGCTGCTTTGTGCCGCCAGATGGAAGCCTCCAGCGCGGAACGCTGGATGTCCATCCACAAACAACAGAACCGCCCGGCGGCCTATTTGGGCGATTTGGGCGCCGCGGCCTTGAAGCTCAGGCGCACCGCATCGCCTTGCAGCAGGCTCAGCACCTGTCCTTCAATGCGGTAACCGTCGACGGTGCCCAGCAGCTCGATGACGCGCTGCTCCTGCTGCATCACGGCCGGTGCGCACGCCATGCGTGTGCTGGCGAGCGCGGTCAGCGCCAGCTGGATGCCGTGTTGCGTGTAGCGCCCCTGCAGGCGGTTGCAGCCACCGAAGGCGCTGAGCTTCTGCGTGCCCGGATGAAGCTGCAGGTGCGGGTCGGCCGCTTGAACGGCCGTGACCGGTGCCCCGTCGATCGCCAGCAGGCTCCAGCGCGTGCCGAGCAGATTGGGGTTGTCGGCCGGGGGCGCAGCCGCCAACGCCAGGGCCGGCAGCAGGCCGACGAGCAAGGACCGCATCAAGAACGAAAGCCGCATGCACCACCCCGGAAGGAAAGGTGGGCAGCATACGAAGCGCGTGCCCGGGTGTCCATGCTGCATTTCGCGGACTCGGCCCCGGAGGCGAGCGACTACCATCGCCGCCACACTCACGGGGAGCCCCATGCGCGCCTGGCTGCTCACGCTCAACCAGTACTTCCCGCTTCGCTACGCCACGTGGTTGCTGTGTGCCGTCGGCGCGCTGCTGTGCGCCTTCACGCAGATCGCCTTCGGCACCGGCGGCGGGTGGGCGCTGCTGTTCACGCTGCTGGTGCTGCTGGGCGTGCGCGACGTGATCCAGACGCGCCACTCGGTGCTGCGCAACTACCCCGTCATCGGCCACGTGCGCTTCCTGCTGGAGTACATCCGGCCGGAGATGCGGCAGTACTTCATCGAGAGCGACAACGAAGCCGCGCCCTTCTCGCGCCAGCAGCGCTC
>NZ_DASSRA010000055.1:0-4919 GCF_035702065.1 Rhizobacter sp. | reverse complement strand
TGGTGTGTGCGTGCACGCCCGTGTTCCCGAATGCGCCCAAGGAAATCAAGGCCGTGGATGAACAGGGCACGGTGCCCGATTCGCACGAACAGGCCTATGTGACCAAGGACGGCTATGCCGTCAACACCTTGCAGGGCGTCTGGCTGTACGACCCGACCAAGAAGCAGGCGCTGCTGCCGCCGCAGACGGCGCCCACCATCGGCGACCGTCTCAGCGAGCGCGGCATCGCCTGGGCCTACTACGCCCAGGACTTCAACCGCGCTGTCGAAGCCACCAAGGCCGGCAAGGGGCTGTCGTCGTTCTCGTACCACCACCACCCCTTCACCACCTTCAAGCGCTTCATCGACAGCGAAGAGCAGCGCAAGACGCACCTGAAGGACCGCAGCGACCTGATGGCCGACATCCGTGCCGGCAAGTTGCCGCCGGTGAGCTTCTACAAGCCGACCGGAGGCAAGAACATGCACCCCGGCCGCGGCACCGTGGCAGACGGCGATGCCGAGGCGACCGAAGTGGTCGAAGCCATCATCGCCGGCCCGCAGTGGAAGAGCACGCTCGTGATCGTCACCACCGACGAAAACGGTGGCTTCTGGGACCACGCGGCGCCGCCCAAGGGCGATCGCTGGGGCCCCGGCTCGCGCATCCCCGCCATCCTCGTGTCGCCCTTCACCGAAGGCGGCCGCATCGACCACACCCAGTACGAGACGGTCTCGATCCTCCGGCTGATCGAAGAGCGCTTCGATCTCAAGCCCCTGGGTGAACGCGACGCCAAGGCCACGAGCCTGGTGCGGGCACTGAAGAACTGACGGCACGGCAGGCAGCACGGCCGCCACGGTGCGGCGCGACTGCCCGCCGGCTGAACCAACCTCGAAATATCACGGAGACATCAATGACGACAAGACATCACCAGCTCACGACGGTGCGCTCATTCACCGTCGCGGCCCTGGCGCTGGCTGCGGGGACGGCCATGGCGCAGGTGAGCATGAGCGGGCGCCTCGACCAGAGCGTGGTCAAGACCTCGCCCGGCAAATGGGAGCTGACCAACGGCTCTGCCAACCGGCTCACCATCCGCGGTGAAGACGACCTGGGCGATGGCACCAAGTCCTACTTCTACCTGCAGCATCGCTTTGCCGGCGACACCGGCCTGCCACGCTCGGCGACCCAGTTCTGGTACTACTCCTATGTCGGTCTGGAGGGCAAGTTCGGCGATCTGAAGCTCGGCAACCAGAGCTCCCCGCTCGACGACGGTACCAACAGCGACTACGAGATTTTCCGTGGTGACACGGTGGCATCGAGCGTCTCGCGAATCGCGGGCGGGCAGAAGATCTGGACCAATGGCGTCGACTACACAACGCCGACACTGGCAGGCTTGCGCGTGCATGTGGGCGTGGGTCTGGGTGAAGGCGCGACCAAGACGCGGGGCCAGGGCGGCTCGGTGCTGTACGACAACAAGGGCCTGAGCCTTGCGGCGTCGGCTCAGCGCAGCCCGACCGATGTGAAGACCGTCGCGGCAGGCGGTAGCTACAAGTGGGAAGCCGTCACCGTGATGGGCACCTGGGCCCATTCGGAGCGAGTGCCCCATCCGGTCACCAGGGCACCCACCGCAGAGCAGACCGACATTCAGGTCAGCGCCGGCTACCGCATCGGAATTGGCGAGGCGCGTGTGCTCTACAACACCAGCGAGCTCGCCGACGTCACCACGCGGGTTGCCGGTCTGGGCTACTTCCACTTCGTGAGCAAGCGCACGGCCCTTTACGGCGCGGCCTCCGACACCAAGCAGGAAAGCAAGTCCTCCGTGCAGGCCTACCAGGTCGGCCTGCGCCACCTGTTCTGAGCGGTCGATGAGCATGCACTGCACGGCGCCCATGACTGAAACGCGCAACGGGGAGACAGCATGATCCAGAGACGTCACTGGATGGGTGGGCTCGCCTTGATGCCGGGCATGTTGTGCAGTGCCTCGCTGGCCCGGGCGGCGGCGGCGTCGGCCCCGTCCGCTCGGGGCTTCGACGGGCCGTTCGTGATGGCCTTGATCGCACCATCGCACACGCCCGAGGAGGCGCGCGCCAAGTGGCGCCCGCTCGCCGACAAGCTTGCCAAGCGGCTGGGCGTGGCCGCGGAACTGCAGGTGTCGAAGCAGTATGCCGACGTGGTCAAGGCAGCCGCGAGCGGCCGTGCCCACGTGTCATGGCTCAGCAACTCGAGCGCGCTCGAAGCGGTCGAATCGGGAAGCGCCGAAGTCTTCGCCACGATGCAGGTGCGCGGGCCCGACGGCCAGGCTCTCACCGGCTACCGCGCGCAGATCGTGGTGCGCGACGACTCGCCGCTCCATTCGGTGGACACCCTTCTCGCGCAGGCACCGAAGCTGTCGCTGCGCATGGGTGACGCCAAGTCCACCTCCGGCTACATCATTCCCTTCTACTACGTGTTTGCCAGGCGTGGCCTCAACCCCGCCACGCTGTTCAAGTCGCTCGCGATCGGTGGCCACGCCGAGAACATGGCTGCTGTCCTGGCTGGGCAGGCCGATGCCACCACGACCAACGACGAAGAGGTGAAGAAGCTCGCCCAGCGCGACCCCGACGCCGCGCGTCGCCTACGGGTGATCTGGTCGTCTCAGGAGATCCGCCAGAGCCCGCTGCTGTGGAGCACGGCCTTGTCGCCCCAGGTGCGAAGCGCCATCCGAGAGACGGTGCTCGGCTTCGGGCAGACCCAGGCCGAGCAGCAGGCGCTGATGGACATGAACCGCATCGTGAAGTTCGTGCCCTCGTCGAACCGGCAGCTCCTGCCCATTGCCGACATCGACCTCTTCACGGCACGCAGCACGCTCGCCGCCGACACCACGCTCACCGCCGAGCAGAAGGCTGCGGCCGAGGTGCAGATCAACCGGCGCGCGACGCGGCTCGAGGTCCTCCTCAAGCGCAGCTGAGGCCCCCTGAATCCACCCATTTCACACAAGACAGACATGAGCACCTTGAACATCCCAAAGGGACGCAGGCACGACCTCGCGTGCCTCGGCCGACTTGCTGTCGATCTTTACGCCCAGCAGGTGGGCAGCCGGCTCGAAGACGTGAGCAGTTTCAGCAAGTACTTCGGCGGCTCGTCGGCCAACATCGCCTTCGGGGCAGCTCGCCTGGGGCAGCGGGTGGCGATGATCTCGCGTGTGGGCAACGAGCAGATGGGCCGCTTCCTGGTCGAATCGCTGCAGCGCGAAGGCTGCGACACCTCGCAGGTGCAGGTCGACCCTGAGCGTCTCACTGCCCTGGTGCTGCTGGGGCTGAAGGATCGCGACACCTTTCCGCTGCTCTTCTATCGCGAGAACTGTGCCGACATGGCACTGGACGCCTCGGGCATCAGCGAAGACTTCATCGCCGGCTGCCGCGCGCTGCTGATCACCGGCACTCACCTCAGTACCCCGGTGGTTCGAGCCGCTTCCACCACCGCGCTGGCCTATGCCGAGAAGCACGGCGTGCTGCGCGTTCTCGACATCGACTACCGCCCGGTGCTGTGGGGCCTCACCGCGCGCGGCGAGGGTGCCAACCGCTTCGTGCCCGACGAGTCCGTGACGATCCAGCTGCAGACCGTGCTGCCGGAGTTTGATCTGCTGATCGGCACCGAAGAAGAGTTCCTGATCGCCGGCGGCGTACCAGGCGACCTGCTGGCGTCTTTGCGTGCTGTGCGCGCGGTGACTGCAGCGGCCATGGTTGTCAAGCTTGGTGCCGCCGGCTGCTGCTTCATTCCGGGCGCCGTGCCCGAGCGGCTGGAGCAGGCACAAACCGTGCGCGGCGAGCGTGTCGAGGTGATGAACGTTCTGGGTGCGGGAGATGCCTTTGCCGCAGGCCTGCTGAGTGGCCTGCTGAGCGGCCACGACTTCGAGGCGGCCGCCAGGCAGGCCAACGCCTGTGGCGCGATCGTGGTGTCGCGCCATGCGTGCTCGCCGGCCATGCCGACGCCGGCCGAGCTGCAGCACTGGTTCAGCGGCGCACGTACGCCGCGCGTCGATGCCGACCAGCAGCTGGCCCACCTGCACCGCACGACCGTGGCCCGCACGGCCTGGCCCGAGCTGTGCGTGATGGCCTTCGACCACCGCAGCCAGTTCACCGACCTGGCACGCGAAGCCGGTGCCGACGCCGCGCGCCTGCCGGCGCTGAAGCAGCTGCTGGTGAAAGCGGCTGAGCGTGTCGAGGTCAGCCACGGCCTCAAGGGCCGCCTGGGCGTGCTGATCGACGGCGGCATGGGCGCTGATGCACTCGCCTCGGCCACCGGCCGGGGCTGGTGGGTCGGGCGGCCGGTGGAGCTGCCGGGCTCGCGCCCGCTGCGCTTCGATGTCGACAGCTCGGTCGGTTCGCAGCTTGTGAGCTGGCCGGCCGAACAGGTGGTGAAGTGCCTGGTGCACTACCACCCCGACGATGCGCCCGCCTTGCGCCTGGAGCAGGAGCTGCGCTTGCGGCAGCTTTGGGAGGCCACGCGTGCGAGCGGGCATGAGCTGCTGCTGGAGGTGATCCCGCCGAAGCAGGTGAACCCGTCGGTGTCCGCCGACGAAGCTGTGCTGCGCGCGATCCAGCGCTTCTACAACCTCGGGTTCAAGCCCGAGTGGTGGAAGCTGGCGCCCATGTCGTCGACCGGCTGGCAGTCGCTCGCCAACCTGGTGCAGCAACGTGACCCGTACTGCCGCGGCGCGGTGATCCTCGGCCTGAACCAGCCCCTGGCCGACCTGGCGCGCGGCTTCGCACAGGCCACGCATCCCATCGTCAAGGGCTTCATGGTGGGGCGCAGCTTGTGGATGGAGCCGTCGCAAAAGTGGCTGCGCAACGAGATGAGCGACGTCGACTTCATCAAGGCGGTGGCACGCAATTTCGCGACCTTGGTCGAAGCCTGGGCGAGTTCGCGGCAAGTGCGCAGGGAGGCCGCATGAAGACCGTGCGGCT
>NZ_DASSRA010000054.1:0-3193 GCF_035702065.1 Rhizobacter sp. | reverse complement strand
GATCCGGCCGCGCAACTCGATGCGGCGCAGTACGTGGGCATCCACGACCGCGTGTCGGCCTTCGTCGCGCAGAGCGAGCGGCACGCGCTGGTGACCGACTTCGCCGCCGCCTACGCGTCCACCGAGGCCTACCCGGCCGAGGCCTTGCAGCGCGCTGCCATCCGCGCGCTGCGGCGCGACCCCGAGTTGCTGGTCAAGGCTGCGGCCTCGCCCGGCGATCCGCTGTTGCGCGGCGTGCTGGCGCGGCGCGCGCTCGAATCGGGCATGAGCCTGTCGGTGGACGAGATCGTGGTCACGCAAGGGTGCATCGAGGCGCTCAACATCGCGCTGCGTGCCGTGGCGCAGCCGGGCGACACCATCGCGGTCGAGTCGCCCAGCTACTACGGGTTGCTGCAGGTGCTGGAAAGCCTGGGCCTGCGCGCACTGGAGATCCCCACCAGCCCGCGCACCGGCCTGTCGGTCGAGGCGCTGGAGCTGGCCTTGCAGACGTCGTCAGAGCGGCACGAGCGCATCGCCGCTGTGGTGGTGGTGCCCAACTTCCAGAACCCGCTGGGTTGCGTGATGCCCGACGAGCACAAGCAGCGCCTGGTGCAGCTGTGCGAGCGCTTCGATCTGCCGCTGATCGAGGACGACACCTACAGCGCCCTCACCGCCGACGACGTGCCGCTCAAGGCGCTGAAGGCCTGGGATCAGTCGGGCGGCGTGATCCACTGCGCCTCGCTGCGCAAGATCCTCGCACCCGGCATGCGCATGGGCTGGATCAGCGGCGGGCGCTGGCATGCGCGCGTGCAGATGCTCAAGTACGCGCAGACCCGCGCCAACGAGAAGCTGCCGCAGCTCATCACCGCCGAGTTCATGGGATCGAGTGCCTACGACCGCCACCTGGCGCGGCTGCGGCGGCAACTGAAGGCGCAGCGGGAGCAGGTGTCCGAAGCCATTGCCGGCTGCTTCCCGACGGGCACGCGGCTGAGCGTGCCCGAAGGCAGCCTGCTGCTGTGGGTGGAGCTGCCGGACGGCCGATCGTCTCAAGCGGTGTTCGACGAGGCGCTGCAACAGGGCATCCGCTTCGTGCCGGGCACGCTGTTCTCGAACTCAGGCCGCTTCGATCACTTCATGCGCATCAGCTGCGGCTTTCCATTCGACGCGCAGGCCGAGCGGGCCTTGCGCGAACTGGGCCGGATTGCGGCCGGGTAGGAGTCACGCCAATGCACCAGGACGACATCAAGGCCCTGTTCGATCAGCAGGCGGCTGGTTACGACGCCCAATGGGCCAAGACCGCGCCGATCCGAGATTGCCTGCACCTGCTGTTGGAGTCGTTGTTCGCGGGCCTGCCGGCGCAGGCGCACATCCTGTGCGTGGGCGTGGGCACGGGCGTGGAGTTGGCGCACCTCGCGCTCAAGAGGCCGCGGTGGCGCTTCACCGCGGTCGACCCTTCGAGCGAGATGCTCGACGTCTGCCGCCAGCGGGCACAGCGTGAAGGCTTTGCCGCGCGCTGCGAGTTCCACCCCGGCTACCTGGGCTCGCTTCCCGCGGGCGAACCGCACGACGCGGCCACGTGCTTCCTGGTCTCGCAGTTCATCCTGGACCGACCCTCACGCGCCGCGTTCTTTGCCGAGATCGCGGCCCGTCTGAAGCCAGGTGGCTTGCTTGCGAGTTCAGACCTGGCGTCCGACGTGTCGACGCCCGAGTACGAGCTGTTGCTGCGTGCCTGGATGAACATGATGTCTGCGGCGGACATCACGCCCGAGGCCATCGAACGCATGCGGCGGGCCTACGCGAACGACGTGGGGGTTCTTGCACCGCAGGAGGTGGCGGCGATCATCGAGGCCGGCGGCTTCGCGATGCCCGTGCAGTTCTTCCAGGCCGGGCTGATCCACGCCTGGGTGTCGACGCGGCGCTAGCCGCCCTTGCACTGCCGCTGGATCGCGGCCCAGCCCTCCGGGCCCAGCTGCTCCAGGGTGCGCATGTTGTTCTCGTAGATCGCCTCGGCCTCGGGGAAAGCCGCTACGGCGCGGTCGACGCTGGCCTCCCGCAGCAGGTGCAGCGTGGGGTAGGGCGAGCGGTTGGTGGCGTTGGCGATGTCGTCGGCCTCGGTGCCTGCGAACTGGTACTGCGGGTGGAAGCTCGCGATCTGCAGCACGCCCTCCAGACCAAGCTCTTCCAGCGCCTCATCGGCGATGTCGAGAAAGTCGTTGAAGTCGAGGAAGTCGTTCAGCAGTTGCGGATGGATCAGCAAGGTGGTGTCGGTCTCGGCCGGGTCGGTGGCCACGAGGTGCTGCATCTCGCCGACCAGCTCGGCCAGCAGCGCCTCTTCGTCGGCAGCCTGGCTCAGCACGTAGCGCACCTGCTGCTTGGCCTGCACGGCCTTGGCGAAGGGGCAGAGGTTGAGCCCGATCACGGCGCGCTCGACCCAGGCGCGGGTTTCGGCGATGGCTGGCGGGGCAATTGGAGTCATGAGCGCGGGGGCAGGCGGGGAGGCCGAATGATGACAGGCCCGACAATCGACCCCGATGTCCACGCTCAAGTACCTCACCGGCTACGCGCCCGAGCTGATCGCACAGGTGCAGAGCCTGATCGACCGGGGGTGCCTGGCCGAGACGCTGGCGCAGCGCTATGGCGGCACGCACGATGTGCGCACCGACCGCGCGCTGTATGACTACACCGTCGCGCTCAGGAACCGCTTTCTGCGCAATGCCGAGCCGCTGAGCAAGGTGGTGTTCGACAACAAGCTGAAGGTGATTCAGCAGGCGCTGGGAACGCACACCGCGGTGTCGCGCGTGCAGGGCAACCAACTCAAGGCCAAGCGAGAGATCCGGGTGGCCAGCCTGTTCAAGGAGACACCGCCCGAGTTCTTGAAGATGATCGTGGTGCACGAGCTCGCGCATCTCAAGGAGCGCGAGCACGACAAGGCTTTCTATCAGCTGTGTACGCACATGGAGCCGCAGTATCACCAGTACGAGTTCGACCTGCGTCTGCACCTCACCGCGCTCGAGCTTCGGGGCGCACAAGCCCCGGCCACCCCCGGCTCCGGATCCGCATCACCGTGAGCGGCTCCCGTCAGAGGGCATCTGAGGCGCCCTAAGGCGAGCTCACCAATCCTCCTTAACCGCCAGCGCCATCTGCCGCCCGGCCGCGCTGCGCGCTGCGAGCCAGGCGGTGAGCGTGCCGGCCACCACCACCGCGGCGCACAGCA
>NZ_DASSRA010000053.1:0-3473 GCF_035702065.1 Rhizobacter sp. | reverse complement strand
CCACGTGACTCAACAAAAGCCCGCCAACGAGGCGCAAAGCGCAGCTGTAGCACTTGCTACAGCGAGCATTTGCAACGCTGTGGGCGGGCTTTTGCTGAGATCACCCGAAGGGCCGGGGCCTGAAGGCGCGTGCGGCGGCGTTGCAGCGTCGTTGTGTGCCATAGGCACACGGCCTCCGCTGCGCCTTGCCGCCCACGCCTTCAGACCCCGGCGTGGGTGCTCATTTAGTGTGAACAGGCCCTAATGAAACGAGAAGGAGTCCGACATGACACGCATGCTGCTGGGAAACATCGACCCCGACACGACGGACGAAGAGATCAAGGAGTTCCTGGCGAAGTACGGCTTCCCGGAATGGACGTCGATCGAGCGCATCGAAGGCGATGGATCGCGCCCGGCGGCGCTCATCCTGTACGAAGGCCTGGACACCTTCACCCTGAACGAGCTCAAGCCGCGCATCCACGAGATCTTCTGGAGGCACCGCAAGCTCAACGTCAGCGTGCTCATCGACCACTTCCGCTGAGAAGGTAACACCATGAAGAAGAACCTCACCACTGCCTTGCGGGTGCTCGCCTGTGCCATGCCTGTCGCCCTGGCTGGCTGCTATGTCGTGCCGGCCACGCCCTACCCGTACACCACCACGATCCCCGCCAACTACGACGCCTCGTTCGCCGCCGTCTCCGGGGCGATGCGCGACCAGGGCCTGGCGATCACCGTCGAAGACCCGGGGCGTGGCGTTGTCTCCGGCGTGCGCGACGGCGTCACTGTCACGGGCACGCTCACGCGCCAGGCCGACGGCAGCGTGCGGGTGCAGTTCGATTCCCAGAACTCGGGCCGCGACCCCACGCTGATCGACCGCGTCACCGGCAGCTACAACCGGCGCATGGGACGTTGATCTGGCGCAAACGCCCCTCCCCCATGGAGGGGGTATCTTGGCCATTGCAGGTCTAGATTCAACCTGCGCACTCCACGTCGTTCAGGGCGACGGCACGGCAGATGGGAAAAGGTTTCGCATGAATTCAGCGGCACGGCAGGCCGAAGGCGCGTCTGCGCTCACTCCGGCCGAAACCAGAAGAAGCAGGCGCAAGGAACAAGCTCCCGCGCAGTCGGCCTTGCGCTCACCGGCGGTGGCCCTGTTGCGTGACGACACGGTCTACCAGCGCACGCTGGCCGGCCAGCGCGAGGCGGTGGCCGAGCGGATCGAGCTCTCCCCGAATGCCCGCCGCTTCCTGCTGATCGTCAATGGCGAGACGCCGCTGCGGGTGCTGCTCGATCTGCTGCGCCTGGAAGACGAATCGGTCATCTCCACGATTCTTCACCTCGTGGAGCTCGGGTTGATCGAGCAGCATGCGCCGAGGCCAGGCGGCCCCGTTCAGACAAACCGTTCTTCGAAAGGTGCACCATGACCGAACGCGCGAACAAGGCCGAGCCGACAGAGTCGGAGTCGGATTCCAAGATGGGCAACAAGGCCTACCTGAAGGCCCTGGAGCGCCTGCACGTGGAACTGGTCCAGCTGCAGCAATGGGTGGCGCACCACGGCCTCAAGGTCTGCATCGTGTTCGAGGGCCGCGACGGCGCCGGCAAGGGCGGCACCATCAAGGCGCTCACCGAGCGCGTGAGCCCGCGCGTCTTCCGCGTGGTGGCGCTCCCGGCGCCTACCAGCCGCGAGAAGACCCAGATGTACATGCAGCGCTATGTGAAGCACCTGCCCGCCGCGGGCGAGGTCGTCATCTTCGACCGCAGCTGGTACAACCGCGCCGGCGTCGAGCGGGTGATGGGCTTTTGCACCGAGGCGCAGGTGAAGGGCTTCATGCAGGCCGTGCCGCTGGTCGAACAGGCCATCGTCGACTCCGGCGTGATCCTCCTGAAGTACTGGCTGGAGGTCAGCCCCGAAGAACAGACGCGCCGCCTGAAGAGCCGCATCACCGACGGGCGCAAGATCTGGAAGCTCACCGACATGGATCTCAAGTCGTACAGCCGCTGGTTCGACTACTCGCGTGCCCGCGACGACATGTTCAAGCACACCGACACCGACTTCGCGCCCTGGTACCGCGTCGTCTCCAACGACAAGCGGCGTGCGCGCCTGAACATCATCAGCGACATCCTCGAACGCATTCCCTACAAGGAATTGCCGCGCCAGAAGATCGTGCTGCCCAAGCGCCAGAAGCCCGGCGACTACGTCGAGCCCGACTACCCCTACCGGAACGTGCCGGAGCGGTTTTGAACGCGGCCGTGCCTGCGGTGCTGCCGTCGAGGCTGGCGCTGCGGCATGGCCGCAGCGCCGTGGTGCGCGAGATCCAGCCCGATGACCGCGAGGCCTTCAACGCGGCCTTTCTGCGCCTGTCGGCCGATGCGCGCTACACGCGCTTCCTCAACCCGATCCGCCAGCTGTCCGACGCCACGCTCGACTTGGCCACCAACCCGGCGCCGGAGCGCGAGTTCGCGCTGGTGGCGCTCGATGGTGACGGGCCGGATGCGGCCATCGTGGCGGGGGCGCGTTACGTCGCGTCCATGGACCAGAGCGACACCTGCGAGTTCGCGGTGACCATCGCCGACGACTGGCAGGGGCTGGGCCTGGCGGGCCACCTGCTCCCCATCCTGATGGCCACCGCGCGCGAGCGTGGCCTGCGCTGCATGGAAGGCTTCGTGCTGCCCGCCAACACTGCCATGCGGCGCCTGGCGGTGCGCCTGGGCTTCACCGATGCGGCCGTGCCGGGCGACTGGTCGCTGCGCCGGGTGAGCATCGAGCTGGACAAGTGGGCCCCATGAGAGAGCGCAGCGATCCGTGGTTCCTGGGCTGGCTGCGGCGCTACGACCGCGCCTGGCTCAAGCTCGACGTGGTGGCCGGCCTGGTGGTGGCGGCCATCGTCATCCCCAAGGCCTTGGCCTACGCCACGATCGCCGGCTTGCCGGTGCAGGTGGGCCTGTACACCGCGCTGGTGCCGATGGCGATCTACGCGCTGTTCGGCGCCTCGCGCCAGCTCAGCGTGAGCACCACCACCACGATCGCCATCCTCACCGGCTCCGCGCTCGCGAGCGTGGCCGCGAGCGGCCAGCCCGAGCAGCTGTTGACGGCCTGCGCCACGCTCACCGTGCTGGTGGGCGCCATCCTCGCGGCGGCTGGCTTGCTGCGCCTGGGCTTCATCGCCAACTTCATTTCCGAACCGGTGCTGGTGGGCTTCAAGGCCGGCATCGGCATCGTGATCATCGTGGACCAGCTGCCCAAGCTGCTGGGTGTGCACATCGACAAAGGCGGGTTCCTGCACAACCTCGGGCAGATCGTGCAGCACGTGCCCGAAACCTCCTGGCCGACGCTGATCGTGGCGCTGGCCACCATCGGCCTGCTGGTCGGCATCGAGCGCTTCGCCGAGCGCCTGCCGGCGCCGCTGGTCGCCGTGGCCGCGGCCATCGCCGCGATGAGCTTCCTGGGGCTCGACGCCCACGGCGTCACCAAGGTGGGCGATGTGCCGACCGGC
>NZ_DASSRA010000052.1:0-6254 GCF_035702065.1 Rhizobacter sp. | reverse complement strand
CCCCAGCATGTAGGCCGCCTGCGCGAAACACGCCACCGACAGCCAGCCGAACAGCGAGGCGCTTTCGCGCCAGGGCTCGCCGAACACCCTCACCACCAGGGGTTCGGCCACCAGCGTGGCGACGGTGTACACAGGCGCCAGCAGCAGCAGCGTCCAGCCCAGCATGCGGGTGTAGCTGTGTGCGAGCCAGGCCGCGTCGTGCTGGCGCTGTGCGAAGAGGCTGGCACCCACGCGGCTGAGCGACGAGGCGACCACCAGGTAGGCAGCGCCCAGCACGCGCTTGCTCAGGTTGTACAGACCGGTGGCGTGCGGCCCGAGCAGCACGCTCAGGAGCGCCGCATCGCCGTTGCTGTTGGTGTAGCTGATGAGCGCGCTCAGGCCGACGCGGCGCATCTCGGGCACCGACTCGCGGATCAGCGGGGTCGACCACACCCAGCGCGGCCGCCACACGCGCCATTCGGCCGCCAGCGCGATGGCCAATGCCACGATGCCCATCACCAGTTGCTGCGCCACCAGCGCCATGGCGCCCGCGCCCTGCCAGGCGAGCAGCAGGGCGACCACGCCGCCCGCCGTCACCGAACACAGCGAGCGGATCGCGAGCAGCCGGAAGTTGCCCTCGCGCATCAGCCGCACCTCGTGCGCACGCGCCAGGCCGAACAGCAGCGCCGACAGGCTCATGCCCAGCAGCACCGGCACCAGGCCCTCGGCCGCGAAGAAGTGCGCCAGGGGCCACGACAGCAGCGCCATCAGGCAGGCCGCCGCCGCCGCGGTGACGGTGCACAGCGTGAACAGCCAGTTGAACAGCCACGCGTCGGCCTCACGCGCACGCAGCACCGGCATGGCGATGGCGTCGAGCAGCGAGACGCGCACGAAGAGCACCATCAGGTGCGCAATGGCCAGCAGCCCGAACTCGTGCGGCGTGAGCCAGCGTGCGAGCAGCGCGAACATCACGAACGACAGCAGCTGCTGGACCATGTTGTCGCACACCGACCAGACCGACTTGGCGGCCCAGCCGTTGGCAGCGCGGCGCGCCAACGCGTCACGCAACCGCTGCAGGGCTGTGCCCATCAGGCGGGCCCGCGGCGGCAGATGCGGAAGAAGCGCACCGCATCGACGGTGTAGCGTTTCCACAGCCGCCCCGGCTCATGCGCCAGGCGGAACAACCACTCCAGGCGCAGCCGGCGCACCCACATGGGCGCGCGCGTGGCACGCTGGGCCAGAAAGTCGAACAGCGCACCCACGCCCACGTAGAGCGCGGGCGGCAGGTCTTTCGCGTGGTCGAGGATCCAGCGCTCCTGCAGCGGGTTGCCCAGGGCCACCAGCACCACGTCGGGCCGGGCGCGGCGGATGCTCGCGCACAGCGCCGTGTCGTCCACGTCGTAGCCCGAGCACGCGCCGACCACCTGCTGGCCGAAGCGCCGCTCCACGGCCTGCGAGGCCTCCTGCACCACCTCGGGCCGCGCGCCGAACAGGAACACGCGCAGCGGCAGCGGGCTGCCACGCAGCAGGCGCGGGATGAAGTCGGTGCCGTTCAGGTTCTCCTGGAAGCGCTGGCCGTGCACCATGCGTGCCGCCAGGTCCATGCCCACGCCGTCGTTGACGAGCGTGATGCCGGGGTCGTTGAAGCGTGCGGCGAAGTCCTTGCACGTCACCACGAAGTTGGTGTTGGCGAAGAAGAGCTCGGTGTGGCGGCCGAGCGCGAGCCGCCGGTAGAGCTGGCCCATCAGGTCTTGCGCGCCGAAGGACTTGACGCGAAACGGGCCGATCTTCAAGGTCTGGGTCAAGCTGCTCATGGCAGTCCTCCGGCATTGGTGTTGGTGTTGGTGTGGGTGTGGGCATGGGTGGGGGTGGACGAATGCCAGCCCTGCATGCGGGCGAGCAGGCTGCGCCACTTGAAGCGGGCCTGCGCCGTGCGGCCGCGGCCCAGCGCCAGCAGCGAGCCGCCCACGGTGCGCAGGCACACCCACGGGAAGTACCAGGCCGGGAAGCCCGCGCGGCGGATCACGCGGCCGAAGCCGGCCTCGTAGCGGCGCTGGCGCTCGATGGCTGCGGGGCCGAAGTCGGCGGTCTTCACCGGGTGGTGCAGCACCAGGTTGCGGTCGAACTCGATGGCGCCGCCGGCCTGCAGGCCGCGCAGCAGGAAGTCGGTTTCCTCGCCGGCGCCCCAGGGGGTGCCGGCACCCACGCCCAGGTCTTCGTCGAAGCCGCCGATGCGGTCGACCAGATCGCGGCGCAGGAAGATGCTGAACGAGATGGCCCCGTGCCACACGTTGAAGCGCGTGAGCGGCTGCGAGCGCGCAAGCCAGCGCCCTTCGGAGCGCCCGGTGCCGTCGACGAAGCGGCCGGTGAGGCCATCGAGTGCCGGCTGCGCCTGCAGGCGGCCCGCCACGTACGACAGCAGGCCGTCGGGGTACCAGCAGTCGTCGTCGGGGAAGGCGATCACGTCGCCGCTGGCATAGCGCAGGCCGACGTTGCGCGCGCGCGAAAGCCCAGGCGCGCTGCGGTAGCGCATCACGCGGAAGTGCTGGCGGTACTGCGCCACCAGCGGGGCGAGCCGTTCGTCTGGGTTCTGGTCAACGATGAGCAGCTCGAAGTCGCGGTGGTCCTGGCGTTGCAGCGAGGCGAGGAAGTCGCCCACCTCGGTGGTGCGGCCGAGCGTGCCCATGATGAGAGAGAACTTCATGCGCGCGCCTCCCGCCGCCGACCGAAGCTGACCGGCTCGAAGTTCACGAAGGGCAGGTGGCTCAGCCAGGCGTCGTAGACGGCGCCGATCTTTCCGTACGAGTTCTCGAGGTAGGTCACGTCGCAGCCCATCAGCGCCCCGGCCACGCCGGCATGCAGGCGGTTGGTGCGCACGCTGCTCAGGCGCGCGAAGAAGGCGAGGAAGTCGCGCGAGACCAGGTCCGACTCCTCGCGCAGGCGCAGCTTGGAGCCGTAGAGGTGGGAGATGTCGGACCAGGCGTCGCCGCGCTGCGAGGCGGTGGCCTCCAGGTCGACCCGCATGATGTTGATGTGCCCGCCCAGTGGCGGCGCACGGCGGCTCAGCGCCCAGCGCCAGCGCAGGTAGGGCAGCAGCCGGTCGTGGTGGGCGAGGCGCGCCCAGGTGCGCGGTGCGCGCTGCCCGCCGTATTGTTCGCAGCGCTTGAAGAGCCGCGCCACGTCCACGTACAAGGCCATGTCGGGCGCGAACAGCAGGTGGGCGCGCGTGCCGCTGGCCTGGGCCCGCAGCATCGACGAGGTGTCGCGGCAGACCAGGGTAAAGCGCTCGTCCAGGCGCGCCAGCACGTCGTCATGGCCGCGGATGGTCTGCGGCATCACCAGCGCCGACGCCACGTTCACCGCCAGGCAGCGCTCCAGGAAGGCGCGGCAGCCCGAGTACTCGGGCACCAGGTTGCCGCCGCCGCCGAAGATGGCCGCGTCTCCCGCGCGCAGGCCGCGCAGCGTGCCGTATTCGGGGTGCAGCTCGATGTCGTCGAAGAACTGCCAGCTTCCGGCGCCGATCAGCGCATCGCCCGCGTTGCCTTCGTTGGGCAGGTACTTGAGGCGCCCGCCGTGGCGGGTGAACAGGGCGCGCAAGGCATCGCACAAGCAATCCCAGGCGCTGCTGTCGTCGACGAGCGCGGGCAGGTTGTTGCTGCAGAGGTGACTCATGGTGTGGGGCTCCGGTCGGTGGCGAGGTCGCGGGCAAGCGTGGGGGCGACGGAACGCGGCCGCAGCCAGGCCGTGAGCCGGCGCTTGCAGGCCGCACACGCCGGGTGCTCCACCCCCACGCTGAAGGCGGCAGTGGCGAGCAGCACGCCACTCACACCGATCAGCGCAGAGAGGGCCGAGCCGCGCGGCAGGCCGGCCTCGCCCAGCAGGTAGAGCACGGGCACGTGCAGCAGGTAGAGCGAGAAGCTCCAGTCGCCCAGCCACTGCAGCGGCCGTGCGGCAAGCGCCGCTTCGATGGCGGTGCGGTCGTGCGAGAAGGCATAGACCGCGAGGCCGCACACCAGCGCGGGGGCGAGGTCGAGCCAGTAGTCGGCACGCAGGTTGATGGCGCCGACCATGAACAGCAGCAGGCTCGCCAGCATGGCCGCCTGCAGCAGTGTCAGCGCGAGCGTGCTCACCGGCGCGGCGCGCAGGAGGCGCGGGTGCAACCAGCCGACCATCGCACCCATCAGGAAGTACTGCAGCTTGGAGCTGACGAAGGTGCCCGGCACCGCGTCGCGCAGGCAGATGGCGATGACCGCCAACCCGAGGACCGCGATCAGGGCCCCTGCCCCGCGGCCGGTTTGCGCCCGCTGCACCGCCCACCACAGCGCGATGAAGAGCGCATAGAACTGCACCTCGGGCGGGATGCTCCACAGCACGCTCACGTTGCCCGAGAAGAAAAGGTGGCGCAGCAGGTTGTGGCGGTCAATGGCGTACGGGAAACCGGGGTCCACGAGCGTGTAGATGGCGAAGGACAGCAGCACCACGATGAGGTATGGCGGCGCGATGCGCGAGAAGCGGGCCACCGCGTAGCCGGCCACCTGCCGTGCACCGGCGGGCTGGCCGAGGTAGAGCAGCCCCATTAGGAAGCCGCTCAGCGTGAAGAACAGCATCACGCCGAAGTGGCCCTCGCGGTCCGGCCCGAAGCCGTAGCCGGTGAAGGCGGCCAGGTGCGAGAACACGACCAGCAAGGCCGCCAACCCGCGGAGCGCGTTCAATGCTTTGATGACGTCCCCTCGCCCGATGGGTACATCGTGCGATCCCCCAAGGGGATGCGGGCCGGCTTGGGAGCGGCCCGGCGCTCGGCCCGCGCGCGATGTAGCGTTTCTCATGGCGTGCGCCACTCCTCTTTCAACACGGCCATCTGCGCGCGCGGCGGCTGCCCCGCGATGGGGTGGATGCCGAAGGGGTAGCTCGGCCCCCACCACGCGCCGGCGGCCCAGTAGGTCCAGCCGATCCAGGGCGCGTTGCGTGCGCCTTCGAGCTGGGCCTTCAGCGTGTCCAGGCATTCGGGCGTGGGTGCCACGCCGAACTCGCCGAGGAAAAGCCGCTGCCTGCTGGCCGCGGCCCAGTCCCCCACCTTCTTCAGGATGGCGGCCATGCGCTCCGGCGCGATGCACTCCTTGCCGGTGCCCGAGGCGTTGCGGTCGGCGTACTGGTGCACCTCGAGCGCACTGCGGCGCAACGGGTCGTCGAGCACCGCGAAGGCATCGGCGTTGGACATGCCGTTGACCTTGGCCTGCCAGTCGTGCGCGCCGCTCCAGCCCGCGCCCGACACCAGCACCAGGTGCCCGGAGCCCGCGCCACGCAAGGCGGTGAGCGTCTCCTGCGCCGCACGCACCCAGGCGCCGCGTGCGGTCCGGGCGGGCTCGTTCATCAGGCCGAAAGCCACGTGCTCCGGGTCGGGGAAGGCCTCACGCAGGCGCAGCCACACGTCGGTGAAGGCCGGCAGCGGCACCTCGGGCGTGCCGAGGGGCTTGCCCCCGTACAGGCCGAAGTTGTGCATGTCGAGGATCACGCACAGGCCGAGCTCACGGCCGGCATCGACGACCTTGCGGATCTGGCCGAGCTCGCCCGCGTCCAGCTCGGCGCCCGGCGTGCGCTGCACGCGTTCCCAGCGGAACGGCAGGCGGATGGTGTTGGCGCGCTGCTCGGCGAAGTACTGCAGGTCCTTGGCCGAGGGGTAGGTGTAGTCCTTGAACAGCGTGCCCGGCATGCGCGCGGGGTTGAACTCGCCGCCGGCAATGTTCACCCCGCGCAGCGGCTTGTCGCCCAGGCAGGGGCCGGGGGCCGCGTGGGCGAGGCATACGCTCCACCCCAGCAAGGCGGCGACCAGCAGCCTGATCATGCCGCCACCTTCTCGGCGGGGCGGGCCGGGTGCAGCGCGCGCTCGTACTCTTCCACGTACGCCCCCACCACCTCGCGCCAGCTGTAGGGCTGCGCCGCTCGCTGTGCCTGTGCGCGCACCGCGGCATGGCGGAACTGCAGCGCGTGGTGGCGCTGCATGACGAGCGTGGCCGCTTCGAGCGCTGCTTCCGGCACGATCAGCGGCACGCCGCTCTCGGCGGCGAGACGCTCGAAGGGCGGGATCGCGCTCAGCACCGGCACCAGGCCGGCGCTCATGGCCTCGATGGCGGCCAGGCCGAAGCCTTCGTGGCGCGACAGGCACACCGAGTAGCTGGCCTCGCCCATGGCGGCACGGATGGCGGCGTTGTCTGGGTTGGGCAGCAGCGTGACGGCAGCCGCCACGCCCTTCTCCTGCGCCAGCAGCGCGAGCGCAT
>NZ_DASSRA010000051.1:0-16021 GCF_035702065.1 Rhizobacter sp. | reverse complement strand
ACCAGCAGGCCGGCATCCGGCCCGACTTCATCTGCCTCTCCAAAGGCCTGACCGGCGGCACGCTGGCGCTGTCGGCCGTGCTCACCACCGACACGGTGTACGAGGCCTTCTACGACGACCGCACCGCGCGCGGCTTCCTGCATTCGCATTCGTACACCGGCAACCCGCTGGCCTGCCGCGCCGCGCTGGCCACGCTGGAGATCTTCGAGCAAGAAGACTGGATGGCGCGCAACCGCGCCACCGCCGCGCGGCTCACTGCGCAGTGCCAACCACTCACCGACCACCCGCGCGTGCAGCGCTCGCGCCAACTCGGCATGCTGTGGGCCTTCGACGTGGACACCTCCGACCCGACCTTTTCGCGCCGCTACCACGCTGCGGCTCTCACGCACGGCCTGCTGCTGCGCCCCATCGGCAGCACGCTGTACTTCATGCCGCCTTATGTGATCGACGAAGCCGAGAGCGCGTGGCTGGCCAGCGGGGCGCTCGCGGCCTTGAACGAGTCCCTGACATGACCATTGGCTACTTCGTCACCGGCACCGACACCGAAGTCGGCAAGACGCTGGTCAGCTGCGCCCTGCTGCTGCACCTGAGCACGCAGCACGCGCGCGTGGTCGGCATGAAGCCGGTGGCCGCCGGCACCGTGATGACCGCGAGCGGTGAAGACAACGAAGACGCGCAGTCGTTGCGCGCCGCCGGCTCCATCCAGGTGCCGCGCGAGCTCGACAACCCCTACTGCCTGCCGCTGCCCATGTCGCCGCACCTCGCGGCCCGCGCCGCCGGCGTGCGCATCGAGGTGCCGCTGCTGGTCGACCGCTACCGCCAGCTCGCCGCGCAGGCCGACGCCGTGGTGGTCGAAGGCGCCGGTGGCTTCCACGTGCCGCTCAACGACAGGCAGACCGGTGCCGACCTCGCCCAGGCCCTGCAGCTGCCGGTGCTGATGGTGGTCGGCCTGCGCCTGGGCTGCCTCAACCACGCCCTGCTCACCGCCGAAGCCATCCGCGCCCGTGGACTCGCGCTCGCCGGCTGGGTCGCCAACCGCATCGACCCGCAGATGCAAGGGCAGGAGGACAACATCGCCTACCTGCAAGAGCGGCTGGGCGCGCCGCTGTGGGCCGATGTACCGCGCATGGCACAGCCACAGCCCTCGGCAGTGCAGTGGCTGCGCTGAATGCCGGTGGCTACGTGTTGTAGCAATCGTTCTGCCTGGCGCTCCTAGAATTCGCCGCCTCGTTCGGCACCCTCACTCAGGAACACACATGAAAAAGACCCTTCTGGCACTCGCTGTCCTCCTCGCTTCCAGCTCCGCCATGGCCCAGCTCTACGTCGGCGCTGCCGGCGGCTTCACCAACCAGGATGTCAGCTGCTCCGGCTGGTCCAGCTGCGACAAGAGCGACACGGGCATCAAGCTCTACGCGGGCTACAAGTTCACCCCCATCGTCGCCGGCGAAGTGAGCTACACCGACTTCGGCAAGGTCAGCCTCGGCGCACCGGGCTTCTCCGGCAGCTACAAGGGCAGGGCGCTGGGCGTGGGCGCCGCGTTCAGCCTCCCGCTGGCCCCCAAGCTCACCGGCATCGGCCGCCTGGGCCTGGCGTCGACCGACGCTGACTACGACGCCAACACCAGCGTCTTCTCCAGCTCCTCGTCCGACAGCAGCATCCAGCCCTACTTCGGCCTGGCCGTCGGCTACGCGCTCACACCGCAGTTCAGCCTGACCGGCAGCTTCGACTACACCAACTTCGACTACCCGCGCGGTTCGGGCGGCGCCACGCTGTTCGCCATCGGTGTCAGCTACGCGTTCTGATCTTCGCGTCCTGAGTTGAGCCACGACTTCGACGCCCGGCTTGCGGCGCTCGACGCCGCCCACCTGCGCCGCACGCGGCGCGTGGTGGAGGCCAAGGACGGCCCGCACCTGCGGGTCGACGGCCAGCCGGTGCTGTCCTTCGCGAGCAACGACTACCTCGGCCTGGCCCAGCACCCGGCGCTGATCCGCGCGGCGCAGGAGGCGGCCGCGCGGTACGGCACGGGCTCCACCGGCTCGGCCATGCTGAGCGGCCACGAGGCCCCGCACGAGGCGCTGGAGCACGAGCTCGCCGCCTTCGCCGGCCGCGAACGCGCACTCTACTTCGGCTCGGGCTACATGGCCAACACCGGCATCATCCCGGCGCTGGTGGGCCGCGGCGATGCGGTGTTCTCCGATGCGCTCAACCACGCCTGCCTGATCGACGGCGTGCGCCTCTCGCGCGCCGAGTCGCACATCTTTCCGCACAACGACCTGGCCGCGCTGGCGCGGCAGCTGGCCGCCTCACCCGCGGCCCGCAAGCTCGTCGTCACCGACGCCGTGTTCAGCATGGATGGCGACATCGCGCCGCTGCGCGAGATGCTCGCGCTGTGCGAGCAGCACGACGCGCTGCTGATGATCGACGACGCGCACGGCTTCGGCGTGCTCGGCCCGGAAGGCCGCGGCACGGCGGCGCACCTCGGGCTGCAATCACCCCGCCTCATCTACATGGCCACGCTGGGCAAAGCGGCCGGCGTGTCCGGTGCCTTCGTCGCGGGCGACGACGCGGCGGTCGAATGGATCCTGCAGCGCGCGCGCACCTACATCTTCGCCACCTCCGCGCCGGCGATGGTGGTGCAGGCGGTGCGCGAAAGCCTGAAGGTGATCGCCGCCGAAGGCTGGCGCCGCGAGCACCTCGCCCGGCTGATCGCGCGCCTGCGCGCCGGCACGGCCGGGCTGCGCTGGCAGCACCCGGCCTCGCCCACCGCCATCCAGCCGCTCATCGTCGGCGGCAATGCCGAGGCGCTGGCCGTGATGGCCTCGCTCAAGGGGCAGGGCCTGTGGGTGCCCGCCATCCGACCGCCCACCGTGCCCGAAGGTACGGCGCGCTTGCGCATCTCGCTCTCGGCCGCCCACAGCGAGGCCGACATCGACCGCCTGCTCGCCGCCCTGCAGGCAGCCTAGGGAGCACTCCCCTGTCGCGAGCGGGGCCCCGCCCCTACCATCGCGCGCATGCACCCCTACCCCCACCTGCTCGCGCCGCTCGACCTCGGCTTCACCACCCTCAAGAACCGCGTGCTGATGGGCAGCATGCACACTGGCCTGGAGGACGGGCGCAAGCACTTCCCGGCCATGGCCGCCTTCTTCGCCGAGCGCGCGCGCGGCGGCGTGGGCCTGATGGTGACCGGCGGCTTCGCACCCAACATCGAAGGTTGGGCCAAGCCCTTCGCCGGCATGCTCACCACCAGCGGTGCGGCCAGGCGCCACAAGACGGTGACCGACGCCGTGCACGCCGAGGGCGGCAAGATCGCGCTGCAGATCCTGCACACCGGGCGCTACGGCTACCAGCCTTTCTGCGTGGCGCCCTCGCGCATCCAGAGCCCGATCTCGCCCTTCACGCCGCGCGAACTGAGCGCCCGCGGCATCGAACGGCAGATCCGCGCCTTCGTGCGCTGCGCCAAGCTGGCGCGCGAGGCCGGCTACGACGGCGTGGAAGTGATGGGCAGCGAGGGCTACTTCATCAACCAGTTCCTCGTCACCCACACCAACCAGCGTGAAGACGAATGGGGCGGCTCGTATGAGAACCGCATGCGCCTGGCGGTGGAGATCGTTCGCCGCACGCGCGAGGCGGTGGGGCCCGACTTCATCCTCATCTACCGCCTGTCGATGCTCGACCTGATCCCCCACGGCAGCTCCTGGGCCGAGGCGGTGCAGCTGGCCAAGGCCATCGCCGCGGCCGGCGCGACGATCATCAACACCGGCATCGGCTGGCACGAGGCGCGCGTGCCCACCATCGCCACCAGCGTGCCGCGCGGCGCCTTCGGCTGGGTCACGCAGAAGATGCGCCGCGAGCTGCGCGCCGCAGGGATCAACATCCCGCTCATCACCAGCAACCGCATCAACATGCCCGAGGTGGCCGAGCAGCTGCTGGCCGACGAGTGCGCCGACATGGTGAGCCTGGCGCGCCCGCTGCTGGCCGACGCCGAGTTCGTCAACAAGGCCGCGGCCAACCGCAGCGAGACCATCAACACCTGCATCGCCTGCAACCAGGCCTGCCTGGACCACACCTTCAAGTCTCAGCTCGCGAGCTGCCTGGTCAACCCGCGCGCGGGGCACGAGACCGAACTCGTGATCCGCATGGCCCCGAAGAAGAAACGCTTCGCCGTGGTCGGCGCCGGCCCGGCCGGGCTGGCCGCCGCCACCACGCTGGCCGAGCGTGGCCACGCCGTGCACCTGTTCGAGGCCGCATCGATGATCGGCGGCCAGTTCAACATGGCCAAGCGCATCCCCGGCAAGGAGGAGTTCGTCGAGGCGCTGCGCTACTTCCGCCAGCGCATCGACGAGACCGGCGTCACGCTCTCGCTCGACACGCGCGTGGCGGCCGACGACCTGCGCGAGTTCGACGAGGTCATCCTCGCCACCGGCGTGCTGCCGCGCGACCCCAAGATCCCCGGCAGCGACGGCCCCAACGTGCTGAGCTACGTCGACGTGCTGCTGCACAAGAAGCCCGTGGGTCAACGCGTGGCCATCGTCGGCGCCGGCGGCATCGGCTTCGACGTGGCCGAGTACCTGGTCACCGCACCCGGCCACTCGCCCACGCTGAACCTGCAGGAGTGGCTCACCGAGTGGGGCGTGGCCGACCCCGAGGCCGTGCGCGGCGGCGTCGTGCGCGCCCAGCCCACGCCGCCGGCCCGCCAGGTGACGCTGCTGCAGCGCAAGAGCGGCAAGCTGGGCAAGGGACTCGGCAAGACCACTGGCTGGATCCACCGCGCGGCGCTGCAGATGAAGCAGGTGGAGATGATCGGCGGCGTCAACTACGAGCGCATCACGCCGCAGGGCCTGTTCGTCACCTACGGCGAGAAGCGCAGCGACGGCCAGCTCATCGAGTGCGACACCGTGGTGCTGTGCGCCGGCCAGGAGCCGCTGCGCGAGTTGCTGGAGCCCTTCCGCGCGGCCGGCATCCCCACGCACCTGATCGGCGGGGCCGACGAGGCGGGCGAGCTCGACGCGAAGCGTGCCATCGACCAGGGCACGCGGCTGGCGGCCTCGCTGTAGAACCGTCACCCCGGCGGACGCCGGGGTCCACTGCCACGGGTGGATACCGGCGCGACCGAAGGTCGGCCTGTCCTGAGCCTGCCGAAGGGCCGGTATGACATGCGGGTTGCTTTACATGCGTTGACACGGGGGACGCACCCGCCACACATGCGCTGACCACACTGGTCAGCCATGAGACTCGCCTCCCCGCTTGCCGTCGCCGTGGCCCTGGCCCTCAGCGGCTGCGCCTCGCTCACCGCGCGCCACGAGCCGTTGCCCGGGGTGGCCGTGCCCGCGCAATGGACGGCCACACCGGCCACTGACAACGCCACCGCGCTCGCCGGCTGGTGGCAGCGCTTCAACGACCCGCAGCTGAGCCAGCTCGTCACGCAGGCCCTGCAGGCCAACACCACCGTGCGCAGCGCGCAGGCCGCGTTGGCCCAGGCGCGTGCGCTGCGCGACGTGCAGTCGGCCCAGCTCGGCCCCACGCTCGGCGCCTCGGCATCGGCCCAGCGCAACAAGGTGGGCGACGCGCCGGCCGGCAACAGCTATCACGCCGGCTTCGACGCCAGCTGGGAGCCCGACCTCTTCGGCGGCAAGCAGGCCGCGCTCTCCGCCAGCGAGGCCGATGCCCGCGCCAGCCAGGCCACGCTCGCCAGCACGCAGGTGTCGATCGCCGCCGAGGTGGCGGTGGCCTACATGCAGCTGCGCGGCGCGCAGGCGCGCCTGGCGCTCGCGCGCAGCAACCTCGCGAGCCAGCAGGAGACGCTGCAGATCACCGAGTGGCGGGTGCAGGCGGGCCTCGCCACCTCGCTCGACCTCGCGCAATCGCGCACCGCCACCGAGCAGACCAGCGCGCTGATCCCCACGCTGCAGACCAGCATCGCCCAGACCCAGCACGCGCTGGCCGTGCTCACCGGCCAGGCGCCCACCGCGCTGCAGGCCAAGGTCGAGGCCGCCGTGCCGGTGCCCCTGCCGGCCGACGACCTGGTGCTGAGCATCCCCGCGCAGACGCTGCGCCAGCGCCCCGACGTGCGCGCCGCCGAGCAGCAGGTCGCCGCGGCGCTCGCACGCGTGTCGCAGGCCGATGCGGCGCGTTATCCCAGCTTCAACCTGAGCGGCTCGGTGGGCCTGTCGGCCATCGCGCTCAGCTCGCTCACGAGCGGTGCCTCGCTGGTGAGTGGCCTGCTCGGCAGCGTCTCGGTGCCGCTGTTCGATGGCGGTGCGGCGCGCGCCCAGGTGCGCTCGCAGGAGGCCGGCCTGGAGCAGGCGCGCGTCGCCTACCAGGCGGTGGTGCTCAACGCGCTGCAGGAGGTGGAGGACTCGCTGGCCGCCCTGCGCGGCGACCGAGAGCGCCTGCAACGCCTGCGCAACGCCAGCGACTCGGCCGAGCAGGCCGCGCTGCTCGCCACGAACCGCTACAGCAGCGGCCTGGTCGACTTCCAGACCGTGCTCGACACGCAGCGCTCGCTGCTCGCCACGCAGGACGCCGTGGCCAGCACGCAGGCCGAGCTCAGCGCCGACCACGTGCGCCTCTACAAGGCCCTGGGCGGCGGCTGGGAAGGTGGTCATCCCGGCGAAGGCCGGGATCCACTGGCCACACCCACCTCACTGTCACCTGTGGACCCCGGCATGCGCCGGGGTGACGACACATGAACGCCAACACGAACCCCCAAGACCTCGCCGCCCTGCTCGACGAGCCGCCTCCCCGCCCGTGGTGGCGCCGGCCCGCAACTTGGCTCGCCGCCGCCACGCTGATGGCGGCGATCGCCGGCGCCGCGGTGTGGCTCTCGGGCCGCGAGGCCCAGGCCGCGCCCAGCTACGCCACACAGGCGGTCAGCCGCGGCAACCTCACCCTGCAGGTCACCGCCAACGGCACGCTGCAGCCCACGCGCTCGGTCAACATCGGCAGCGAACTCTCCGGCACCGTGTCGCGCGTGCTGGTCGACGTGAACGACCGCGTCAAGAAGGGCCAGGTGCTGGTCGAGCTCGACACGGCCAAGCTGTCCGACCAGATCCTGCGTTCGCGCGCCTCGCTCGCCTCGGCGCGCGCCAAGGTCGCGCAGGCCACGGCCACGCTGAAGGAAGCGCAGGGCAACCTGGCGCGGCTGGAAGAGGTGGCCCAGCTCTCGGGCGGCAAGGTGCCCTCCAAGGCCGAGCTCGACACCGGCCGCGCCACCGCCGAGCGCGCTGCGGCCGACGAAGCCGCCGCCCGCGCAGCCGTGGCCGATGCGCAGGCCGCACTCTCCACCGACGAGACCAACCTGAAGAAGGCCTCGATCCGCTCGCCCACCGACGGCGTGGTGCTCACGCGCACGGTCGACCCCGGCAACGCGGTGGCCGCCTCGCTGCAGGCCGTCACGCTCTTCACCATCGCCGAAGACCTCACGCAGCTGCGCCTGCAGGTCAGCGTGGACGAGGCCGACGTGGGCGCGGTGCAGGTCGGCCAGAAGGCCAGCTTCACCGTCAGCGCCTACCCGGGCCGCAAGTACCCGGCCAGCGTGACGCGCGTGGCCTTTGGGTCGACCATCACCGAGAACGTGGTCACCTACGTGACCTACCTCGACGTGGACAACAGCGACATGAGCCTGCGCCCCGGCATGACGGCCACGGCGACCGTCACCGCCACCGAACGCAAGGACGTGCTGCTGGTGCCCAACACCGCGCTGCGCTTCACGCCGGCACAGGCGCGAAGTGGTTCCAACAGCAAGGGCGCAAGCGTGCTGACCAGCCTGATGCCGCGCCCGCCGGGCGGCATGGCACCACGCCGCGCCGGAGGGAACAACAACACCAGCGCCAGCACCGCCGCCACCCGCCAGGTCTGGGTGCTGCGCGACGGTGCGCCGGTGGCCATCACCGTCACATCCGGCATCACGGACGGCCGCATGACCGAGGTGAGCAGCCCGGAGCTGAAGGAAGGCATGGCCGTCATGACCGACCAGCGCAGCGGAAACGCCAAATGAGTGAACCCCTCATCCAGCTGCGTGGCGTGAAGCGCATCTACGGCGAAGGCGACGTCGCCCTGCTCGCCCTGAAAGGCGTGGACCTGACCGTGCACGCTGGCGAGTTCGTCGCCGTGATGGGCCCGAGCGGCTCGGGCAAGTCGACCGCGATGAACACGCTCGGCTGCCTCGACCGGCCGAGCGCCGGCGAGTACCTGTTCCAGGGCGTGCACGTCGAGAACCTGACGCGCGACCAGCGGGCGCGCCTGCGCCGCCGCTACCTGGGCTTCGTGTTCCAGGGCTTCAACCTGCTGGCCCGCACCTCGGCGCAGGAGAACGTGGAGCTGCCCCTGCTCTACCGCGGCGAAGACGCCGCCACGCGCCGCGAGGCCGCCAGGGAAGCCTTGGCTTCGGTGGGCCTGGCCGGCTGGGAGCACCACATGCCCAACCAGCTCTCGGGCGGGCAGCAGCAGCGCGTGGCCATCGCACGCGCCATCGTCACCCAGCCCGCCGTGCTGCTGGCCGACGAGCCCACCGGCAACCTCGACAGCCAGCGCAGCGTGGAGATCATGGAGCTCTTGTGGCGGCTCAACGTGGAGCGTGGCATCACGGTGCTGATGGTCACGCACGAGCCCGACATGGCGGCCTATGCCAAGCGCGTGGTGCGCTTCGTCGACGGGCGCATCGCCAGCGACGAGCCCAACCCGCATCCGGTGGCGGCCCGCAGCACGGAGGCCTTGCACTGATGTGGCTCAGCACCCTGCTGCTCGCGCTGCGCTCGATCCGGCGCAACCTGCTGCGCTCCTTCCTCACCATCCTCGGCATCGTGATCGGCGTGAGCGCGGTCATCACCATGGTCACGCTGGGCAACGGCGCGACGCTGGCGGTGCAGCAGCAGATCTCGAGCTTGGGCACCAACCTCTTGATGGTGCGCCCCGGCCAACGCATGGGCCCGGGCGGCGGTGCCGGTGCGCCCTCTTTCAAGGAGACCGACGCGCAGGCCGTGGCCACGCAGATCGGCGGCGTGCAGGCGGTGGCGCCCGAAGCGCGCGCCGCGGTCACCGTGGTGGCCAACGGCCGCAACTGGGCCACCAACGTCACCGGCAGCAGCAACAGCTGGTTCGACATCAGCAACTGGACCATCGCGAGCGAGGGCCGCCGCTTCAGCGACGAAGAGCTGCAGGCCGGCGCCGCCGTGTGCATCGTCGGCCAGACGGTGCAGCGCGAGCTGTTCGGCGGCCGCAGCGCTTTGGGCGAGCAGGTGCGCGTCAAGCAGTTCTCGTGCACCGTGATCGGCGTGCTCAATTCCAAGGGCCAGGCCGCCATGGGCAACGACCAGGACGACGTGGTCGTGGTGCCGCTGCGCACGCTGCAGCGGCGCGTCACCGGCAACCAGCGCGTCAACACGCTGCTGGTGTCGATGAAGGACGGCAGCGACGCCGACAGCGTCAAGGCCAGCCTCAACCGCCTGCTGCGCGAGCGCCGCAAGCTGGCCGAGGCCGACGACGACAACTTCAACGTGCTCGACACCAAGCAGCTCGCCGACACGCTCTCGGGCACGACGCAGGTGCTGACCACGCTGCTCGGCGCGGTGGCCGCGGTGAGCCTGCTGGTGGGGGGCATCGGCATCATGAACATCATGCTGGTCAGCGTGACCGAGCGCACCCGCGAGATCGGCCTGCGCCTGGCCATCGGCGCGCTGGAGCGCGAGGTGCTGCTGCAGTTCCTGATCGAGGCGGTGGCGCTGGCCGCGCTGGGCGGGCTGGTGGGCATCGTGCTGGCCACGGGCGCGTCGATCGCGCTGGCCCACGTGATGGGCGTGCCCTATGTGTTCGACCCCGCCATCAACCTGCTCTCGTTCGCCTTCTCGGCCGGCATCGGCGTGGTGTTCGGCTTCTTCCCGGCACGCCGGGCGGCGCAACTCGACCCGATCGAGGCCTTACGTCACGAATAGCCGATTTCTGACCGGCGGACAGGGTTTTCGCGCACCCGTGCCAAATCCCGAACGGCTAACCTGTGGGCTTTGCTGCACCGCACAAATTCCATGAAACCAGACCACCCGTTCGCCAAGCTGATGGCCCAGGCCACCACGCTGACCCGGCGCGGCAGCCTGGCCGAAGCCACCCAGGCCATCCAGCGCGCCCTGCACCTCCACCGCACCGAGCCGGCGGCGGCGCCCGCCGAAGCGGCCGACAGCGTGATCGTGCTCGACGGCCTGGTGCGCGAGATCGAGCCGTCCTTCGACGCGCCGGCCACCCCGGCTCCGCCCACGCCCGCCCGCTTCGACGAGCTGCCCTTCGCCACCGCCCAGGGCCTGCGCCACTACAAGCTCTTCTGCCCCGCCGGCCTGGCCGACGACCAGGCCGCGCCCCTAGTGCTGATGCTGCACGGCTGCAAGCAGAACCCGGACGACTTCGCCATCGGCACGCGCATGAACGAGGTCGCGCAGGAACGCGGCTGGCGCGTGCTCTACCCGGCCCAGCCGCCGCGATCCAACGGCCACCGATGCTGGAACTGGTTTCAGCCCGGCGACCAGCAGCGCGGCCAGGGCGAGCCGGCGCTGCTGGCGGCCATCACCCGCCACGTGATGAAGACCCACGCGGCCGACGCCGAACGCGTCTACGTGGCCGGGCTCTCTGCCGGGGGCGCGATGGCGGCCATCCTGGCCAACGAATACCCCGACCTCTTCGCTGCGGTGGGCGTGCATTCGGGCCTGCCGCAGGGCGCGGCGCACGACGTGGCCACCGCCTTCCAGGCGATGAAGCACGGCCCGCGCGGCGCCACCCAGGCGCCGCGCTTGCCGCTGATCGTCTTCCACGGCGACCACGACACCACCGTGCACCCGCGCAACAGCGAGCTGCTGCTCGCCGGCGAAGTGCCGTCGGAAGTGGAGACCGGCGTGTCGGAAGGCGGCCACACCTGGGTGCGCAGCCGATTCCGCGACGCCAGCGGCGGGCTCATCGCCGAGCACTGGCTGGTGCAGGGCAGCGGCCACGCCTGGCAGGGCGGCAGCCCCAAGGGCAGCTACACCGATGCCCAGGGGCCGGATGCCTCGCGCGAGATGCTGCGCTTCTTCAGCGGGCAGAGGTTGGCAAGCCCCTAGGCTGACGCGGGCGTCATCCGTCCCCCAAGGGGAGCGGCCGGCTTGGGGCGGCCCGGCGCCGGCCCTGCTAAGCCTCGACCTTGACGCCCTTCCAGAACGCCACCCGCCCCTTGATCTGCGCGGCCGCCTCGCTCGGCTCGGGGTAGTACCAAACCGCGTCGGGGTTCATCTCGCCGTTGACGAACAGGCTGTAGTAGTACGCCTGGCCCTTCCAGGGGCAGCTCGTGCGGTGGTTGCTGAAGCTCACGTACTCGCGCTTCAGGCTGCTCTCGGGGAAGTAGTGGTTGCCTTCGACGACCACGGTGTCGTCGCTCTCGGCGAGGGTCACGCCGTTCCAGGTGGCTTTCATGGGGCTCCTTCGTTGCAGGGCCGCAGCGTGCCACGGAACCGCAAAGCCATGAAAAAAGCCCGCCGGTCGGCGGGCTTTGGGTGCCAGGCGCAAACGCGGCGGTCTACTGGTTGACCGACAGGTAATACGAGCCGCTGCCGCTGCCGTTGTTCAGCGTTGGCAACGACAGGGCGGACATGCCCATGCCACGTACCACCAGGCCGTTGAAGCCGCGCACGGTCACCGTGCCGCCGCCCGTGGTGGGCGCGGTGCCATCGGCGCGCGACACCCAGCCATTGCGCGGGCTGTTGGCGGTGACGGTCTCGCTGTGGCCATCGGAGGCTGCCACGCGCGTCCAGGTGGTTGCATCGGCCGCTGTCACGTTGTAGTCGTTCACCGCGATGGCCGAGGTGGCCTGCAGGTTGATGCCGGCCCACAGGCCCCACGACAGCTGGCGCGTGCCCACGGCCACCGGCGAGGTGGCGCGCTGCGGCGTCCAGATGCTGAAGCTGCCGTTGCCGGCCAGCACCACCAGCATCAGGTCGCCGTTGCCGGCGCGGTAGGCGAACAGGCGATCGGTCCAGTTCTCGGTGCTGTTCACCAGGTTGAAGCCGCCACTGGCGTTGACCGACACGTTGATGTTCAAGCCGCTGATGGCCTGGCAGGTGGTGATGTTCTCGCAGTACGACAGGTTGGTCAGCGCGCCAGCAGCGCTCAGGCTGGCACTCGACGAATCGGCGTAGTAGGTGCCGTTGTCGGCACGCTCGAAGCCGATCGACTGCCAGGCGCCCGCCAGGTCGGCCACCGCATGCACCTGCTCGGGGAAGGCAATGCCGAGGCGGCGCACGCCGCCCGCTTCCATCGTGCGGATCGCCACCACCCCCGCCTGCGACACCACGAGCTCGGCCCCGTTGGCGGTCGTGAAGCTGCAGGGCGTGCCGGTGGGGGTGAACTGGTTGGGGCCGTCTTCGTCGGTGAAGACCCCGGTCGTGGCGTTGAACGTGCCCGTGCCCGTCGAATACTCGCCTGCGTTGGCCAGCTGCGGCACGATGACGCGGTAGGTGCCGCTGCGCAGCGCGCTGCAGGTCGCCGAGGCCGGCTGCAGCAGCGCCTGCGGCGGCAGCGAGGCCGTGTTGGTGGTCTGGGTGGTGTTGGCCGGCGAGGCGCGCACCACCTGGTCGGTCAGGGTGGCCAAGCTCAAGCCGCGCGCCGTGAGGCGCAGCGCCAGTGCGTCCAGCGCCTGGTCGTAGGCGTTGCCGGCGGTGCCGCCCACGGCGGCGACCAGCGTGCCATTGAGCAGGTTGCCGACGGTCGAGGCGTTGACGCCGCCCTGGGTCAGCACCGAGACGATGTTGGCGTGCGCGGCCTGCACGCGCGCCGGGGTGAGCGCATCGGCAGCCGCGTCGTTGAAGGCGCCGTAGTACGCGGCAGGCGTCGTGCCGGCGATGCTGGCGACGATGAGCTGCGTGGCCGGCGTGAGGTGGGCTGTGCCGCCGCCCTGGGCCACCGAATGCAGCACCGTGGCACCGCTCGTGGCGCGCAGCATGCAGGGCAGGCTTCCGGTGCTGAGCGCGATGCTGTAGCTGCCGTTGGCAGCCGCGGTGGCCGAACCGGTGCTGCCCCCGCGGCACTTGGCCTCGACGGTCGCACCCGCCAGGGCCGCGCCCGTGGCGGCCACGCCGCTCAGGCTGACTCCCGGCGCCGGCGGTGGCGGGCTGTCGGAACCCCCGCCACCCCCGCAGGCGGCGAGCGTGGCGAGCGAGGCCACCGACAACATCAATGAGGCAAGACGAGACATGGTCAACTCCCTGAGTGTGATTTGGACAGCCGTGCAAGTTTGCCGTCAGCCTTCGGCAGACACCCCACCTGTTCAGGGGGATGCGGGCGAAACCCCACGGCGCAGACACCGCCCGAAAAACAGGGGGCAGGCTAAGGACGCGCAGCCCTTCGCGCATCCTTCGAATTGACGAAACCCCCTCAGGCGTACTGCGCCACCGCCTTGCGCAAGCGCTCGCGCAGCAGGCCCACCAAGGCCTTGTCGCCCTTCACCTCCACGCTGTCGCCGTGGCGCAGGATGTCCATCACCAGCTCGGTCGGCTCGGTGTAGGGCACGCGCAGTTCATAGCGGCCATCGTCCAGCCAGCGGCCCTGCTGTCGCGCGTGCCACTCCTCCACCGCCACCCACTGCGCGGCGTCGGCCTGGAACACGAGCGTGGCCCACTTCACCTGCGCACCGGCCCCGCTGTAGATGCCGTAGCCGGCATCGAGCTCGGCCTCCAGGTCTTTCACGGCCACGTTGCGCGCCTTGCTGTCTTGCGGCTGAGCTTCCTGGATCGCGTCGAGCGCGAAGCGGCGCAGGCCCTCGCTCGCGTGGCACCACGCGTCCAGGTACCAGGTGTTGCGGTAGTTCACCAGCCGCTGCGGCGAGACCTCGCGCTCGCTGGTGCTGCGGTCGCTGCGCTTGAAGTAACGCAGCCACACGCGCTTGCGCTGCACCAGCGCGCTGCCCAGCAGCTCGAAGTGACGGCTGGGCGCACGCCGGCGCGCGGTGGAGATCACCTTCACGCGGCGCATCAGCTCGCGCGCCTCGCTCTCGTCGGCGCCCAGCATGCCCTGCAGCTTGTCCATCATCGGCTGCAGGTGGCGCGACAGCACGCCGTCGTCGTCCAAGCCGGCCATCAGCTGGTGCATGGTGAGCAGCGCGGTGATCTCCTTTTCGCTGAACCACAGGCCCGGCAGCTCGTGCCGCGGCCCCGCGCCGGCGGCGGCCTGCTCGAAGCGGTAGCCGTTGTCGAAGCGGTCGTAGACGATGGGCGCGCTCAGCCGGTCGCGCAGGTACTGCAGGTCGCGCTTGAGCGTGGCGGGGGAGACATCGAGCTCCTCGCGCAGCGCCTCGAAGCTCACGCAGCCGCGGCCGCGCAGCAGCAGTTCGATCTTGTAGAAGCGTTCGGTCCGGTCCATGGCGCACTGATCTCATGTCACTGGCTCACCAGATGAGCCACCTGCGGCGAGCATACCCGCTGAGGCGGATTCGCCACAGCATTTGGTAGCTCACGCAATGAGCCACCCGGCCGCAACACTGGCTCCATCGCTGCATCGGTGCAGCGAACCTCAACGGAGCCGACATGACGACCGAACTCAACACCGACACGCGCCTCAACGCACACACCAGCCTCACCACCCACGAGCACATCGGCTTCGAGCTGGGTTGGGACTACGCGCACTACCACGTCAACCCGCCGGCTCCGTACGCCCAGGAGCCGTCGCCCCTGCGCAGCGGCTGGCTCGCCGGCCAGGCCACTTTCGGCACGCGCACGCTGGAGCCCACGCGCCACGTGCGCAAGTGGCTGCAGCTGCGCCTGCACGCCTGGCTGCGCGGCCGCAGCGTCGAGCTGGTCCAGGTCACTCCGCACTACCTGCAGCAGATCGACGTGGGCCACTGCCCCATCACCCGCATGCCGCTCAGCAGCGCCACGCTGGAGGGGACCGATGCGTCGATCGACCGCGTGCGCAGCGATGCGGGCTATGCGGCCGGCAACCTCGCCGTGATGAGCACCAAAGCCAACCACGCCAAGGCGGCGCGCGGCTTCCGCGAGGCGCTGGACCAGGTGCACCGCATCGAGGAAGGCCGGCTCGGCGGCGTGGATGGCCTGAGCGCCGAGCAGTGGTCGCGCGTGGCGGTGCTGTGCAGCTACGTCGAGTCGCTGCACCACGAGGTGGCCGCCGCGCTGCCCATGCTGGTGCTGCCGCCCAACCGCCTGCGCCTGTTCAACCCGGTGCAGGCGCTGCAGGCCTTCATCAGCCAGCAGCTGCTCACGCCGGGCTGGAGCCACCGCATGGCGCGCTTCGAAGACCTGCTGCCGGGCAAGACGCTCAAGCGCGACTTCCAGACGTTCTTCCACGCCTTGCTGCCGCGCGTGCTCGAGGCCAGCAGGAACGCCACGCCCGAGGCCCAGCGCTGGGCGATTGAAGACGCCTGGCGCAACCCCCTCGCGCTGCAGCGTTGGACGGCGTTTGCGCGGCAGCTCTCGCCAGCGCAGTGCGAAGCGCTGGTGGCCAAGGCGAGTGCCAAGAAGCTGGGGACAGTGCGGGTGCAGCAGATAGAGGATGGGTCGGCGACGGAGGGGTGGAACCTGGAGACACGGGGGTATGTGCCGCATGCGGTGTTGCGCAAGCGCAGTGCCGTGCCGCGGCAGATGTCGCTGCTCGGGTGATGGCTTCGTGTGCCTCAGTCCGTTCGGGCTGAGGTATCGAAGCCTCGTGCCCGCTGTGCGTGGTGTGTTTCTTCCTACTTCCAACGGGTGCGCCGGGAGTCCGCCCCGGCGGGCGGGTCACTTTCATTTGTCGCGCCAAATGAAAGTAACCAAAGCAAAGGCGCTCTTCATCTGGCCGAACTGCGTGGCTTCAAGTCTCCTCGGCTTGTCTTCGCCGTGCCACAGGATCGGCCGAACATCTGCTGCGACAGCACTACTCTTCGTCTCGCCTCGCTTCGCTTCGGCTGAACCGTCTTTCCAAGGCAAAGCGAAGCGAGCCGGGACACGATGCCGAAGGCGAGCTTTCTCTTCGGGCCCCTTGGTGAGCCGTCGAGCAGCGCAGGGCTTGGGGGCTGCGTGCG
>NZ_DASSRA010000050.1:0-12911 GCF_035702065.1 Rhizobacter sp. | reverse complement strand
ATCCAAGAAGACGCCGGGCCGCCCCAAGTCTTCGGGGGACGGACGACGCGCAGCGTCGGCCTTGGGGCTGACATCCAAGAAGACGCAGGGCCGCCCCAAGTCTTCTTGGCTCCCCTCGGGGGACGGACGACGCGCAGCGTCGGCCTTGGGGCTGACATCAATATGCGTTGCGATCGAACAAGAGCACACGCACCGTGCGGGCAATGATCTTCAGGTCGAGCGCGAGCGACCAGTTGCGCAGGTACTCCAGGTCGTAGTGCACGCGCGCGGCCATCTTGTCGACGGTGTCGGTCTCGCCGCGGTAGCCGTTGACCTGCGCCCAGCCGGTGATGCCGGGGCGTACCTTGTGGCGCAGCATGTAGGCCTGCACGATCTTGCGGTACTGCTCGTTGTGCGCCACCGCGTGGGGCCGCGGGCCAACCAGGCTCATGTTGCCCAGCAGCACGTTGAAGAGCTGCGGCAACTCGTCGAGCGAGGTCTTGCGGATGAAGGCCCCGAAGGGCGTGATGCGCGGGTCGTTGCGCGTGGCCTGCTGCACCACGCTGCCGTTGTCCTGCGTGGTCATCGAGCGGAACTTGAAGACCATGATCTCCTTGCCGTCGAGCCCGGTGCGCCGCTGCTTGAAGATCACCGGCCCGGGTGAGCTGAGCTTCACGCCCAGTGCGATCACCAGCAGCAGCGGGAAGATCAGCGCCAGGATGAGCGAGGCGAGCACGATGTCGGTGCCGCGCTTGAGCAGGTGGTTGGTGCCGGTGATGGGGGTCTCCAGCAGGCTCACCACCGGCACGCCGCTGATGTCGTGCAGCTGGCCCTGGATGATGTTGATGCCGAACACGTCGGGCGCGTAATGCACCGAGGTGGTTGTGTCCTGCAGCTTGGCGAGCAACTCCACGATGCGCGGTTGCGCGGTGAGCGGCAGCGTGATGTAGACGTTGTGGATGTTGTTGCGCTTGACGTGCTCGGCCACGTCGTCCACGCGACCGATCACCTTGCCAAGCGCATCGGCGTGGATGCGCTCGGGGTTGCGGTCCTCGAAGAAACCGATGAGCTCGTGGGCGCAATCGCTGTGCGCAGAGAGCGCCTGAGCCACGCGCACGCCGTTGTCACCGGCGCCGATGACGATGCTGCGGCGGCGGAACTCGGGCCGTTCGGTGAGGTGTTGCAGCCAGGTGCGACCGGCGGTGACCGACACCCATTGCAGCACCGGCGTGAGCAGCGCCCACCACAGCAGCAGCGAGGTGGGGAAGAAGCCGAAGCCGTCGGTGGCGTAGCCGCACAAGAAGAGGATCGCCAGCACGGCGATCCAGTCGCTCGTGATGTTCAAGGCCGCGTTGACGTGGGAGTCCTTGAAGCGGTCGACTCCCGGGAAGGTGAGCACCACCACCAGCATGCACAGGATGAGCGCTGGGCGCTCGATGGGTTCGCCGTGCCATACCGCGAGCATGAGAAAGCTCGCCAGCGTGACGAGTGGCTCCATCACGGCCGCCACGAAGGCGTGGATGGAAGGTGGTGCGCTGGGGAACAAGCGCTGTCGGGCTTCAGCGTTCATGGCCGCTCCCGCGCAGCACACGGATTGGAACTTCTGACATACGCAACTCCCTTCGCCGGTCAAAGTGGGCGGCCTGGAGAGGGGTGTGTCATTCACAGCGCACGCCGTCACGGCGTGGCAGTCATCGTCCCAACCCGGGCCTTGGCCTCACTTCGGCAATGGGCGTGCCGCAGCGCAGCAAAGTCGGTGGGTTTTCTTCTTGAAATCAGCGCGAATTCAGAGTGGTGCAAGGCGCCACCATTCGGTGCGCGAATCTTCTTCGACCCAACCGATGAGCAGGCCGCCCGCACCGCTTTCGATCTGTGCAAGTTGCAGCACGGCCTGGCGATCACGACAGAGCGTGAAGCGGGCATCGCCTTGCCATGCGAGGTGCTGGCCCAGTGCAGCCAGCACCTGGCTCGGCTGGCTTTGCATGAAGGTAAAGGGCATGGGCGGCCCCTTGCGCACCTGCTCGGCGATGGCCAGCGTGGCGCTGCGCGGGCCGGAGAGGCTGGCCACGCGCAGATGCACAGGTGCAGGCAGCGCGGCTTCATTGGCCACATCGAGGCACTGCCGTGCACCGAACAGCGCAAGTTCGGCCCACGCGCCGATGCGGCGCGGGCGCGCGCCCAGGCGCCTCGCAAGTTGCTCGCGCCAATCGGCCGGGGGTGGGTCGATCACCACGTGAGCCAGCGTGCGGAATGCGTTCATGTGTCGCCGTCTTCCAGGATCACCGCGGCATGCCCGCCGCCGAAGCCGTTGATGCAGGCCATCACGTGCCGCGCATTGCGAGGTGCGTGCTCGGCGAGAGGTGCGTTCAAGGCCGTGTCCTGTGCGTAGCCGGTACGCGGCCACACCCGGTGCGCCAGGCAGGTGGTGAGCAGCGCGATCTCGGCCGCACCGGCAGCGCCCAGCGTGTGGCCGATGGCGGCCTTGAGCGAGACCATGGGTGGCAGCGGCGTGAACACCTGCTGCAAGGCACCCAGCTCGGCGGCATCGCCCACGACGCTGCCGGCCGCCTGTGGCTTGATGAGGGCGATGTCGTGCGCGGCCAGGCCGCTGTCGGCGAGCGCGTTGCGGCTCGCCGCCACCACGGCTGTCGGCACGGTACCGGCGGGGTCGCGCCCATCGACCACGTTGGCGCCGCCTGCGATGCGCCAGCGCGCAGGCTGCGACGACACATGCAAGGCAGCCACCGCTTCGCCAAGCACCAGGCCATTGCGCGCGGAGCCGAAGGGCAGGGCGCGTGTCGGCGAGAGAAGCTGCATGCCGCCGAAGCCACCCACGGTGGTGCGGTTGCGCAACTCCAGGCCCAGCACCAGCGCATGGTCGGCGCGGCCGTGGCGGATCAGCGTGCGCGCGCTCAGCAGCGCGTTGAGCGCCGAGGTGCAGGCGGTGGAGACGGTGAACACCGGGCCGCGCCAGCCGAGCCAGGCGGCCACGGTGTCGGCGAAGCTCGCGTAGTCGCGGTACGCATCGATGTGTTCTTCGAGCTGGCCGATGTCGAGCGACGAGGAGGCCAGGAAGAGCGGGCCGCTGCGCGGGCCGTCGAGCGCGCCGCTCTCGGCGGCCACGCGCTGCACGATTCGGCGCGCGCGGGTGCTCCAGTCGCTGTCATCGTCGGCGATGCCGAGGTAGGGCCAGGCGGTGCCGTCGGCCAGCGCCAAGGGTTGTGGCAGCACGCCGCCTCGTGCGAGTACAGGCAGCGCCGAAGCCAGGTCAGGCCCCAGTGCGCAGGCAAGCCCGCAGCCGGCGAGGTAGGCCTGGTTCATCCTTTGCGGTGTTGCGTGAGGTGCTGCGCCAGGTGCGCGATCGAGGTCAGCGCGCGTCGCGTTTCCTTGCTGTCGGGCATGCGCACGCCGTAGCGCTCCTGGATGGCCATGGAGATCTGCAGCGCGTCGAGCGAGTCGAGCGCGAGGCGGGAATCGGGGCCGAACAAGGCTTCGTCGTCGCTCAGTCCGCCTTCGGGGGTTTCTTTCTCGGCAGCGTCGAGCACCAGGGCCTTCAGCTCGGCAATCAGGTCGGTCGGGTTCATCTCTGAGCAGGTCGGAACAAGAGCAGGGCCACCATGAACATCAGCGCGGCCAGCCCGCCCAGGCGCAGCACCTGGGGCAGGGTGGCGGCCACGTCGCCGCCGCGCAGCAGCACGGTGAGCAAGGCCTCCAGGCCCCAGTTCATCGGCGACCACTCGGCCACGCGCTGCATGGTGGCGGGCATCACGAACTTGGGCACCATGATGCCGCCGATGGCGGCCATCAGCACGTTGGCGATGGGCCCGATGGCGGCGGCCTGCGCGTGGGTGCGCACCGCGCAGGCCAGCGCCAGGGCCATGCCCACGGCCGCGAGCGCGATGGCCGCAAGTGCCAGCAGCAGCGCACCCCAATGGATGCCAGTCAACGAGAGCGCGTCGCCGCCCAGCAGCGGCATCAGCCACACGCCCACGGCCAGCATCAGCACCGCCTGCAGCGCGTTCACGCCCAGGTAGGGAAGGGCCTTGGAGGCGAGCTGCACGCTGCGCGGTACGCCCAGGCTGTGCAGGCGCGCCAGCGTGCCGCTGCTGCGTTCCTGCACCACCAGGCCGCACAGCGAGGCGATCACGAAGAACATGCCGAACACCAGCCAGGCCGGCACGTTCTGCTGCACGGCGCTCGGCCGCGGGCCGTGGCTGGCAAAGCGCTCGGCCTGCACCAGGGTCAGCATGGAGGCACCGGGCGCGGGCTTGGGGGCGTTGTTCTGCGCGAGGGCGGCGCGGGCCTTCAACTCGCCCGCGGCGCCGGCCAGTTCGGCCTGCAGGGTGTTGAAGAGGTTGCCGTCGAGCCCGGGCTCGGCCAGCAGGCGGATCAGCGGCGCCGTGGGCAGCGAGGGCTGCTCCAGTTCGTCGGACAGGCCTTTCTGCAGCACCAGCACGTACTTGAGCCGGCCTTCGCGCAGCTGCTGCTGCCAGTCTGCGGGCAGGGTGTCGGCGGGGCCGTGGCGTTGTGCCCACTGCCTGACCAACGCGCGCGTGAGCGGGCCGTCGTCTTCGGCCTGCACGGCGTAGTGCAGGCTGCGCTGGGGCGGGCTGTAGTAGTCCTTCAGCGCGAGCGACATGATGACGATGAAGGCCACCGGCATCACGAACAGCGCTGCCAGGCCATGCGGGTCGCGCAGCAGGGCGAGCAGTTCTTTCTTGATCAGCGATCCCAGCATCATTCGTCTCGCAGCGAGCGCTGGGTGAGCGACATGAAGAGTTGCTCCAGGTTGCCGCGGCCGAACTCGGCGTGGCGCACGCGGGCGCCGGCGGCGTCGAGCGCGGCCAGCACCTCGGCCGGGGCGGCGCGCAGTTGCAGCCGCACCTGCGCGCCGTGCGGCTCGGCGGTACCGAAGCGCGCGAGCAGCGTGGCCAAGGTCTCGGGGGCGATGCCGTCGGCGGTGAGCGTCATCACCGGCGTGTCCTGCTGCAGCAGCTCATCGAGCGTGCCGGCGCGCAACACGCGGCCGTGGTCGAGGATCACCACGCGGTCGGCGATGGCCTCGATCTCTTCCATGTAGTGCGAGGTGTAGATCACCGCCGCACCTTGCTTTGCCAGCGTCTTGATGGCGTCGAGCATGAAGGCGCGCGACTGCGGGTCGACGCCCACCGTGGGCTCGTCGAACAGCATCAGCTCGGGTTCGGGCAGCAGCGCGATGGCGAGGTTGAGGCGGCGCTTGAGCCCGCCCGAGAGCTGCTCGGCGCGCGTGCCGGCAAAGCGCTCCAGCTGCGCGAAGGCCAGGCAGGCGGTGATGCGCTCGTCGCGCTTGGTGCCCGAGAGGCGCGCCGCGCCGGCAAAGCAGGCCAGGTTCTCGGCCACGCTGAGCATGGGGTAGAAGGCGTATTCCTGCGGTGCGACGGCGATGCGCGTGGGCGCCTTCGCACGCGCCGTGGCGAGCGGTTCGCCATCGATCAGGATCTGGCCCTGCTGCAGCGGCAACAAGCCGGCCAGGTGGGAGATCAGCGTGGTCTTGCCGGCGCCGTTGGGGCCGAGCAGGCCCAGCACCTCGCCGCGACGGGCGTGCAGCGACACATCGCTCAGCGCCGCACCGGCCGCCTTCGGATAGCGATGCGCCAGGTGCTGGATCGCGAGCATCAGCGCACGGCGGCCTGGAGCTCGCGGAAGAACTGTTCCTCGCGGTCGGCCTGCGTGCGCAGCAGCGCCGCGATGGCCGAAGGCTCGACCGGCTCGCGGCCCTTGACCATGCGTGCGGCCTTCAGCGCCAGCGCGCGCCAGCCGTCGCCGATGGCGGTGAGCCGCTCGGAGAACTCGGTGAGCACGGGCAGCTGCGCGAGCTGCGCGGCCTCTTGCAGAAAGGCGGCATAGATGAAGCGGAAGCCTGCGCCGCCGGTGCCGATCTCTTCTTGCATGCGCACGATGTGGCCGATGAAGTCGGCGCTGTGCTTCTCACCCTTCGGGAGCGCGTCGACGTGCTTGGCCAGCCAGCGCATGCCGCGCACGCCGGCGATGGGCACGGGCGGCAGCATGGTGCGGCAGTTCTTGCGGATGGCCTTCTTCACCGCATCGGGCGTGATGCTCTTTTGGGCGATGGCCTTCGGGTAGTACAGCAGGCCCTTGGGCGCGAGCGCGCCCTTGGCGAAGCGGGCACGGGCCAGGTCGGCACTGGCGCAGCGCACCGGGTGCTCGAACACCGGGTCGCTGATCAGGTACTCGTCGCCTTCCTTGCCGTAGACCAGCAGGTTGTGCGCGTTGAAGTGAAAGCGCATGTCCGGCGGGAAGTAGGGCAGCCAGTAGACCGAGGTCTGCAGGCCGACGATCTCGCCTTGCGCGAGCAAGGCATCGAGGCGCTGCTGGCCGGCCTGCTGCGAGCGGAAGGTCTCGAAGCGGAAGCGTGCCGCCAGCGGCGCGAGCAAGCCCTTGATGATGGCGCGCGGCAGCGAGCGGTAGGCGATCAGCGGCAGGCCGTTGATCTTGACGAAGGGGATGTAGGCGAAGGCGAGGCCGGCCGACAGGCCGAAGGCCAGGCTCTCCGACACCGGCACGCCGTGGTGGCGCAGCAGGTTGGAGATGACGCCGCTCTCGCAGTGCGCGGCGTGCTGGTGCTGGAAGGTGAGGGCGTGGCTGTTCATGACGGGAGCTTGCGAAGCTCGGTGAGCGAGAGGCCGAGCGCGTCGGCGTAGCGTTGCAGGTGCTTGTCGCTGAGCGTGGCGAACACGTCGGGGCGCAGGTGGCGCTTCACGCGCCACTGCCAGAAGCCGCTGGTCTGCGACAGCAGGGGGATGTCCATGCGCCGCTCGTACATCCAGAACTCCAGCGTCGACGCGGTGCCGGCCTGCACGCGCTGGCGTGCGTCCTCGGCCTGCGCGTGCAAGGTCTCGACGGCGTTGCTGGTGACGATCTCCTCGGCTTCCCAGCCCTTGCTGGGGGCGATCACCATGCGGCCGCTCGCATCGCGTGCGTAGACGGCCTTGCGGTGGCCGCCGAGGGTCGCGTTGCCCTCCTGGGGGACGTTGTCGAGGTCCATCGGGCCTGCGGTCAGACCGCTGTCAGGTGGACGAAGCCGCTGGAGAACCGGCCGCTCTCGGGGATGAACATCAAGAGCGTCTGGCCCTTCTGGATGCGGCCCGAGCGGAACAGCTCGTCGAGCATGATGTACGGCGAGGCCGAACCGGTGTTGCCCTTGGTCGTGAGGTTGGTGAACCAGCGCTCGCGCGGGATGGGCAGGCCCACGTCGGCCAGCGCCTGCACGACCGGCTCGGCGAAGAAGGCGGACGACATGTGGGGCAGGAACCAGTCGACATTCGCCACCGTGAGGCGGCGCTTGTCGACCACCTCGGCCAGAGGCTCGCGCAGCGAGGCGCGCACGATGTTCTCGTTGAGCAGCCGAACGTCCTGCTTGACGGCGAAGACCGACTTGGCCTGCCAGTCATCGGTCGAGAAGCGCAGCCAGCCGCGCAGCGAGCCGTCTTCGTTCTTGTCGGCGCCTGCGTACATGCAGGCCGGCAGATCGTGGGCGGCCGACGAGAGGTCGATCCAGTCGATGCGCAGCGAGAGCGGGCCGCGCGGCGCGTCTTCCAGCAGCACGGCACCGGCGCCGTCGGAGAGCATCCAGCGCAGGAAGTCTTTCTCGAACGCGATCTCGGGGCGCTCTTCGAGTTGCTCCAGCTTGTGCTCGACCTCGGGGTCGAAGTTGCGCGCCAGCATGATGGGCGAGGCGAGTTCGGAGCCGGTGGCCACCGCGCGTTTGGCTTCGCCGGCGCGGATGGCCAGCCACGCATGCTTGAGTGCGGCCGTGCCCGACAGGCAGATGCCGGCGCACGAGACGGCTTCGAGGCGCGGCCAGCCGAGTTCGCCATGCACCATCACCGCGTGGTTGGGCATCAGCTGGTCGGGCAGCGAGGTGCCGGTGACGAGGGTGTCGACACGGCCGATGTCGCCCATGGCGCGGATGGCCGCGGCCGTCATCTGCGCGTTGGTCATGGCCGGCTCGCCGGTGGCGCGGTCGATGGCGTAGTGGCGCGACTGGATGCCGTTGCTGCGCAGCACCATGCGGCGTGCGCGGGAGGGTTTGCCTCCGACCTGGCCCAGCACCTTCTCGATGTCGTCGTTGCCGACCGGCTCGAAGGGAAGGAAGGCTCCGGTGCGGGTGAGAAAGACTTCAGTCCTCATAGATGTGGCTGCGCTCTGTGGACGAGCCCGAGGGCTGTTCGAAGTGAGTCTTAATTTTAGTCAGCCAGCCTGTCATGAAGGGGCGCAGCACGGCCTGCAGCAGCAAGCTGGTGGGCACCACCGTGACAATCATCACTATCAGGAAGATCACATACAACGCGAGCAGCGGAACCCGCTGCCAGGCCCCCGGCCGGCCGGCCGCGAGCAGGAGTTTTCCCCAGGCAAAGAAGCTGCGTGTGCCGGCGCGTTCGCTGATGTAGAGGCGCGGATCGACCTGCACCGCACCCAGGCCGGTGAGCAGCGCTTGCGTGCCTTTTTCACGATCGGCGAGGAGCCCGTCGCGCAGGGCCAGGCCGAAACGGCGCGAGCCCTGGATCTGCGCGTCGCTCAGGCCTGCGCGCGGCATGCCCCAGAAGCCGGCGGGGTTGCCGGTGAGCAGCCAGCGCGGCGTGGTGAAGAAGGTGGCGAGCGTGGGGCCAGGGTCGACGAGCACGACGTTGTCGATCAGGCGCGCGCCGGCATCGGCCAGCAGGCCCTTGAGCTTTTCTTGCGCCATCAGCCACATGTTGCGGCAGGCGATCACCGTCACCACCGGCTTGCCGCGCAGCACGCGCTGCGCGACCGGGTGCTTGAGAAAGGCGGTGATGGGCTGCGAGGGCGCGAGGAACCACACCTGGTAGGGCAGCACGATCAGGTCGAAGTCTTCGTCGCCGGTGAGCGAGAGCGGCTGCAAGGGCGGCGGCACCATGTGGGCCGACTCGGGGAAGGCGTCGAGGAAGCTGAAGAAGCCCCAGGGAAAAGGGAAGGGCTTTTGCGGCACCAGCGTCTCGACGTGCACCTGGATGCGCGGGTCGGCGCGCAGCGGTTCGATGATGCGTTGGGTGAGGGCGGTCAGCTGGCCGGTCTGGGAGTACTGGATGACGAGTACGCGCTTGGTCGGGCCGGACGCCGCGGAAATGCCGGTGTTCACGGGGATAGCCTGGATTTTTGGAAAGCCCCCGATGGTAGGCGAGCGGATTGCGTAGCGCCCCCCCGGGAGGAGGGAGTGCTCTCGACTTCGGGCCTCAGCCCGCGCCCTGGCTGCGCGAGCGCCACCAGCCCTCGGCGCTGTACAGCGCCAGGGCCAGCCAGATCAGCAAAAACCCGATCAGCCGTTTGGCCGAGAAGGGCTCGTTGAACAGCCACAGCCCGAGAGCGAGCTGGATCGTGGGGCCGATGTACTGCAGCAGGCCGAGCGTGGTGAGCGAGATGCGGCGCGCCCCGGCGGCGAAGAGCAGCAGGGGCACCGCGGTGATCGGCCCGGCGGCGAGCAGCCAGGCATTGGTGGCCGCGTCGGGTGATGGGAAGTGGCTTGTTCCCTGGGCCATCCACACGCCCAGCACTGCGGCAGCGATGGGCGCGAGCAGCAAGGTCTCCAGCGTCAGGCCCTCCAGCGCGCCCAGCGGCGCGATCTTGCGAAGCAGGCCGTAGGCACCGAAGGAGCCGGCCAGCGACAGCGCGATCCAGGGCAGGTGGCCGGCCAGGAAGGTGAGCCACAGCACGCCAGCCGCGGCCAGGCCCAGCGCCACCCACTGCATGCGGCGAAGCCGTTCGTGCAAGAAGGTGTAGCCCAGCATCACGTTGACCAGCGGGTTGATGAAGTAGCCCAGGCTGGCGTCGATCACGTGGCCGTTGTTCACGGCCCAGATGTAGACCAGCCAGTTGACCGACAGCAACAGGGCGCTGGCCGCAAAGGCCGCCAGCACGCGCGGCTGGCGCAGCACGGGCTTGAGCCAGCCCCAATGGCGGCGCACCCCGAGCACGACCAGCACGAAGACCAGCGACCAGACGATGCGGTGGATCAGGATCTCGCCCGGCGGTACCGCGGCGATCTGCCGGAAGTAGAGCGGGAAGATGCCCCACATGGCGAAGGCGAGGGCGGCGTAGAGGGCACCAGTGGACATGGGGGCGTGGGGCGGGCAAGAGGGGGCGGACGCGCATTGTCACTGCGCCGCCGGGGCCTTGCCTGCCGCTGGCCTTTCGCGGGATGGCGCGGCATCATCGCCGCGTGGCACGCATCGTCTTCACGCAGCAGCTCAAGCGCTTCACCGAGACCCCCGAGGTCGACGCGCCGGTGGCCAGCCTGCGCGAAGGGCTGCAGGCCGCCTTCCGCATCAACCCGCGGCTGCAGGGCTATGTGCTTGACGAGCAAGGCCACCTGCGGCCCAACGTGGTGGTGTTCATCGACGGGAAGCGCAGCCGGGACCGCGTGGCGCTGAACGACCCGCTTCGGCCCGACAGCCAGGTGCATGTGCTGCAGGCCCTCTCTGGAGGTTGACATGATGACCCCCACGCTCACTTCGTTCACTGCCATCCGGCTTGCAAGCCGGATGGCCCTCGCCAGCCACTCGCGAGCGCGCAGGCGCTCGCTCGGTACGGGCTCAGCCCCCCGAGGGGGCTCGGCCACCCTTGGGGCGGCCCGGCGGGAGGCCTGACATGACCGATCGTGCCTGGGTGGCGACGCGCAAGGGCCTGTTCGAGCTGGGCCGCAAGGGCAAGGCGTGGCAGATCGCCCGCGTGAGCTTCCTCTCCGAGCCCGTCTCGATGCTCCTGCCGCCAACTGCTGACGGCCGCATGCTGGCCGCGCTGAACCTCGGCCACTTCGGCGTGAAGGTGCACGCCTCCGACGATGCCGGCGCCACCTGGCACGAGGTGGCCACGCCCGCTTACCCGCCGCAGCCGGCCGATGCCGAGGGCGTGCCCTGGAAGCTGGTGCAGATCTGGTCGCTCGAATCCATCGGCGGGGCGATCTGGGCCGGCACGCTGCCCGGAGGCCTGTTCAAGAGCACCGACGGCGGCGACTCGTGGCAGCTGGTCGATTCGCTGTGGTCGCGCCCCGAGCGCACCGAGTGGTTCGGCGGCGGCTACGACGTGCCGGGTATCCACTCGGTGCTGCCGCACCCCACGCGGCCCGGCGAGGTGCTTGTGGGCATCAGCTGTGGCGGCGTGTGGGGCAGCCGCGCCGGCGCCACCGAATGGGAGCTGCAGGCCAAGGGCATGCGCGCCGACTTCATGCCACCCGAACAGGCCGAAGACGAGAACACCCAGGATCCGCACCTCATCACCGCCTGCGCCGCACAGCCCACCGCGCTCTGGTGCCAGCACCACAACGGCATCTTCCGCTCGACCGACGGCTCGGCCACCTGGCAGGAGGTGAAGGCGCCGCTCTCCACCTTCGGCTTCGCGGTGGCGGCGCACCCGCGCGATCCCGGCACCGCCTGGTTCGCGCCGGCGGTGAAGGACGAGAAGCGCGTGCCGGTGGATGCGGCCCTGTTCGTCCACCGCACGCGCGACGGCGGCCGCAGCTTCGAGGCCTTGCGCACCGGCCTGCCGCAGAAGGACTGCTACGACCTGGTCTACCGCCACGGCCTGGCGGTGGATGACGCGGGCCGCTCGCTGCTGATGGGCAGCACCACCGGCAACCTGTGGGCGAGCGACGATGGGGGCGATTCATGGACGAGCATCAATGGCCACCTGCCGCCGATCCACGCCGTGCGCTTCGGCTGAGCGCTTGGACTGAGAACTTGTGCGCAGGTGTGTGGCGCCGGCCGCACACCCGCCCCCCTTCAACACGGGGGAGCCCCTGCGCGAGGGAATGACAGTGTCACGAGCGCTTCGGACAATTCCGACATCACGCGCAGGAGCACACCATGCCCACCACCATCGCCGTCGGAGCCCGTTCTCTGTTTGTCACCGCGACGGCTTGGGCGTTCATCGCGCTGGGCATGCTGGCCAGCCTGTCGATGCTGGTTCGCAACGCGATGCTGGCCTCGCTGCTGCCCGAGGCTACCAGCACCGGCGTGATCGGCCTGCTGGTGGAGTACATGCCCTGGGTCATCGCCACCGGCGCCGTGGTGTCGCTGGCCACGCTGGCCTCGGCCATCGGCCTCCTGCTGCGCCTGGACTGGGCGCGCCGCACCTTCATCGCCCTGCTGGTCGTGGCCATCGTCGCCAACCTGCTGGGCCTGTGGCTGCAGCACGAAATGATGCAGTCGGTGGTGAGCCACACCTTGGGCAACGTGGCCCTGCCGCCGCAGGCCGCGGGGGTGTTCGGCGGCTTCGTCACCGCAGTGCGTGTGATGGCCGTGGTGGTCACGCTCGGAGCTTGCGCCTTGTTGGCGTGGATCATTCGCCGTTTGATGTCCGCCGGGGTCCGTCAGGAATTCGCCTGATCTCGCTGCGCTTTCCTCAGCGCAGATCACCGTCCACATAGAACCAGCGGCCGCCTTCGCGCACGAAGCGGCTGGTTTCGTGCAGTCGCTGCGCGCGCCCGCCGAGCTTGCTGCGGGCGACGAACTCCACTGTCTCGTGATTGGCGTCCTGTATTTCATGGTGGCGAACGTCAAGCCCCAGCCAGCGCAGGCCGGCGGGGTTGGGCTCCAGCGTGGCGGGGCGTGTGCTCGGGTGCCAGGTGGCGAGCAGGTAGTCGCTGAGATCGCGCACGAAGGCGGTGTAGCGCGAGCGCATGCGCGCTTGGGCATCCGGCGCTTGCAGATGCAGCGGGCCCGCGGGGTAGCGGCCGCAGCAATCGGCGTAAGCGCGCGGGGCCCCGCAGTCGCAAGTCATGTGAGCTCCTTCTGCCAGGTTTCGCCCACCAGATCGTGCCCGAAGCTGTGGTGCGGCTCGCTCGCGATCAACTTGTAGCCGGCCTTCTGGTAGATGCCGCGCGCGGCGAGCAGGTGGCTGTTGGTCCACAAGGTGAT
>NZ_DASSRA010000049.1:0-35105 GCF_035702065.1 Rhizobacter sp. | reverse complement strand
CGCTCTTCCCCTTCGGACGAGCTGAGCAGCGCAGGGCTTGGGGGCAGCGTGCGCAGCACGCCTCGTCCTCTGACTTCGCGCCGCCTGTTTGAACGCAGCGGCCGCAGGCCGCGTAGTGAGTTGGGCGCGAGCCCCCAAGACCGAGCAGCGGAAGGCAGCCCTCGCGCAGCGAGGGCCGAGGAGGCAGGGTCGCTTTCTTTGCCCCCTTTCTTTGTCGACACAAAGAAAGGGGGTCGGCCGCCGGGCCGAACTCCCGGCGCGGCCTCACGCAGTGAATCAACCGCTACGACAAAGCGAAACAGTGGACCCCGGCGTGCGCCGGGGTGACGCGAAACGATCAGCACAGGGCTTCGATACCTCAGCCTGAGCGGGTGGAGATGCGCGAGCAGAAGGCTTCGCCGCGCAGGCGGTGGCATGCCCGCAATGGAACCCGGCGTCGTGCGCTACGTGCTCCCGCGCACGATCAACTCATACCCCACATCGACGCACGTCTGCGCCAGCGGCTCGCGCCGCATCAACTGCAGCAGCATGCGCGCCGCCTGCTCCCCGATCTCGGTGCGCGGTGTGTGCACCGTGGTCAGCGGCGGCAGCATCTGGTCGCTGCCGTTCAGGTCGTTGAAGCCTGCCACCGCGATGCGCTGCGGCACCTTGACGCCCAGCCGCAAGGCTGCCAGCAGGCCCCCTTGGGCCAGGTCGTCGTTGCAGAAGAAGATGGCGTCCACCTCGGGGTGGGTCTTGAGCAGGTGCTCGAACAGCTGGCCGCCCAGCGCCAGTGACGAGCCCTCGGGGTTGAGCAGCTCCAGCTTCGGGTCGTAGAGGCCGGCGTCTTTCAGGCAGCGCCGGTAGCCCTCGGCACGCTGCATCACGCGCGGGTCGAGTTGCGCCGCCACGAAGGCGATGCGCTTGCGTCCGCGCGCCAGCAGGTGCGCCGTGATGGCGTGGCCCGCATCGGCTTGCGAGAAACCCACGCTGTGCACGCCTTCGGCCGGCGTGGTCTCCATCAGGTGGACGCAGGGCACGCCGCTCGCGGCGATGAGGCGGCGGCTGGCCTCGGTGCGGTCGAAGCCGGTGACCAGCAGGCCGGCAGGGCGGTGCGCCATGTAGCTGTGCAGCAGCAGCTCTTCTTCGCGCGGGTCGTAGTGGGTCACGCCGATCAGGGTCTGGTAGCCGGCGGGCAGCAGGGTGCTGTGCACCGCCTCGAGCAGGTCGACGAAGAGGGTATTGCTCAGCAGCGGGATCAGCACCGCCACGTGCGAGCTGCGGCTGCTGGCCAGCGCGCGCGCGGCGGGGTCGGGCACGTAGCCCAGGCGCTCGGCCGCTTCGCGCACCCTGGCGACCAGCTCGGCGCCCACGCTGCGCTCACCGCGCAGCGCGCGTGACACGGTGATCGGGCTGACGCCAGCCGCCGAAGCCACATCGCCCAGGGTGACGCGGCCGGAGGCGCGGGGCCGTCGGGAAGTGTTCATCGTGTGGAGGCTACGGGTTTGCCCGCATGGAGATTGGATTCGATGCGCCTAGGATAGCGCTGTCCAATCACTCTTCGCAAGCAGTCGAACCGCAGGGTTACCCTAGGAGACTTGTGATGGGTGGAGGGCTTTTCGGCGTGTGCAGAGCGCCTTTTTATTCGAGTTTATGGATAGCGCTGTCCTGACAATGACACCTTCCGCAGTTTTCATGGGCGTGGCCGGTTGCGGCAAATCGAGCACGGCGCAGGCGGTGTCCGAGAAGATGGGCTGGACGCTGATCGAAGGCGACGACTTCCACGCCGAAGCCAGCAAGGAAAAGATGCGCCAGGGGGTGCCCCTCGCGGACACCGACCGCGCGGTGTGGCTCGCCACGCTGGGCCGGATGCTGGCCGCACACCAGCGCCAGGGCCAGCCGGCGGCGCTGACCTGCTCGGCCCTCAAGCGCAGCTACCGCGACCTGCTGCGTGCGCACTGCCCCGGGCTGCGCTTCGTCTTTCTGGAGATCGACAAGCCCCATGCGCTGGAACGCGTGGCGGCCCGCTCTGCCTCTCACTTGTTCCCCCCCAGTCTGGTCGACAGCCAGTTCGCCACGCTGGAGCCGCCGCGCGGCGAGCTGGGGGTGTTGTGCATCGACGCATTGCTGCCGCGCGAGGTGCTGGCGCAGCGCGTTGCCGACTGGCTGAGGACCACACCATGAACCGACACGACGCACCCCGCAGCCTGGCGCAACGACTGGCCGAGAGCGCGATGGCGTTCACGCTGGGCGTGATGGCATTGGCCGTCTTCATCAACGTGGTGCTGCGCTACGGCTTCGGCAGCGGCATCGCGGCCAGCGAGGAGCTGTCGCGCCTGCTCTTCGTGTGGATGGTGTTCATTGGCGCGACGGCGGCGTACCCGCTGGGCGAACACATGGCGTTCACGAGCCTGCTGCGGCCGCTGCAGTCGCGGCCCGCGGTGCTGACGGCGATGACACGCGTGATCCACGCCCTGGTGGTGCTCACCTGCGTGCTGCTGGGCTGGGGCGCATGGCAGCAGGTGGTGGTGGGCCTGGACAGCAAGAGCGTGGTGCTCGGCTACCCGGTGGCCTTGCTGCCACTGCCCGCGCTGCTGTGCGCGGCTGCCATCGGCGTGATGGCGCTCATCGACCTGGTGCGCGGCAAAGCGATCGACTTCGGCCACGAGTCCGAAGTCGAGTGACGGGCGAAAGAAGGGGAACCGACCATGAACCAAGGCCTCGTCGCCGTCATCTTCATCGTTGCCATGCTGGGCCTGATGGGCATCGGCGTGCCCATGGCCTTTGCGCTGGTGCTCACCGGTGCCTCGATGGCCTGGGTGCTCGGCTTCTGGGACACCCAGCTGCTGGCGCAGAACCTCGTGGCCGGCATCGACAGCTTCCCGCTGCTGGCTGTGCCCTTCTTCATCCTGGCCGGTGAGTTGATGAACGCGGGCGGCATCAGCCGCCGCATCATCGGCATGGCCCAGGCCTGGGTGGGGCACATCCGCGGCGGCCTCGGCTTCGTGACCATCGGCGCGGCCATCCTGATGGCCAGCATGAGCGGCTCGGCCCTGGCCGATACCGCGGCGCTGGCGACCATCCTGCTGCCCATGATGCGTGCCCACGGCTATCCGATGGCGACCAGCGCCGGGCTCATCGCCTCGGGCGGCATCATCGCGCCCATCATTCCGCCCTCGATGCCCTTCGTGATCTACGGCGTGACCACCAACACCTCGATCTCGGCGCTCTTTCTCTCGGGCATCGTGCCGGGCCTGATCATGGGTGCCGGGCTCGTGATCGCCTGGAAGCTGCAGCTGCGCGGCATGACGCTGGTCGAGAACCTGCCGGTGCCGATGGGGGAACGCATCACCACCACCATCAAGGCGTTCTGGGCGCTGCTGATGCCGGTCATCATCATCGGCGGCATGAAGACGGGCGTCTTCACGCCCACCGAGGCCGCGGTGGTGGCCGCGGTCTATGCGATGGTGATCGCGTTCTTCGTGCATCGCGAGATGACGCTGCCGCAGTTCCACGGCGTGCTGGTGCGTGCCGCCAAGACGACCGCGATCGTGATGTTTCTCTGCGCCGGCGCTCAGGTCACGAGCTACATGGTGACGCTGGCCGACCTGCCGGCCACGCTCACCGAATGGCTGGGCCCGCTGGTGCAGCACCCGCGCACGCTGATGGCGGTGATGATGGTCGTGCTGGTGCTGATCGGCACGGCGCTCGACCTCACGCCGACCATCCTGATCTTCGCGCCGGTGATGCTGCCGATTGCCGTCAAGGCGGGCATCGACCCGGTGTACTTCGGCCTGATGTTCGTGCTCAACGGCGCCATCGGCCTCATCACGCCGCCGGTGGGCACGGTGCTCAACGTGGTGGCCGGCGTGGGCCGCTTGCGGCTCGACCAGGTCATCAAGGGCGTGAACCCCTTCCTCATCACCTACCTCGCGATCCTCACGCTGTTCGTCTTGTTCCCGCAGCTCGTCACCGCGCCCGTCAAGTGGATGCGGTAAACCATCCCAGGAGACACACCATGAAACTCGTCCGTCGCACCCTGCTCGCCGCGCTCGTCGCAGCCTGTGCCGCCCCTGCCTTCGCGCAGGACATCAAGCCGCGCCTCATCCGCTTCGGCTACGGCCTCAACGAGGTGTCGAACCAGGGCCGCGCGGCCAAGGTCTTCGCCGAAGAGGTCGACAAGCTCTCGGGCGGCAAGATGAAGCTGCGCGCCTTCGGCGCCGCGAGCCTGGGCACCGACGTGCAGATGCAGCAGGCGCTGATCGGCGGCGCGCAGGAGATGATGGTCGGCTCCACCGCCACGCTGGTGGGCATCACCAAGGAGATGGCGCTGTGGGACACGCCCTTCCTGGTCAACAACGCGCAAGAGGCCGACGCGCTGCTCGACGGCCCGGTGGGCACCAAGGTCAAGGCCAAGCTCGAGGAGAAGGGCCTGGTCGGGCTGGTGTACTGGGAGAACGGCTTCCGCAACCTCACCAACAACAAGCGCGCGGTCACCAAGCTCGAAGACCTGGATGGCATCAAGCTGCGCGTGATGCAGAACAACGTCTTCCTCGACAGCTTCAAGACCCTGGGGGCCAACGCCGTGCCGCTGCCCTTCAGCGAGCTCTTCTCGGCACTGGAGACCAAGGCGGTCGACGGGCAGGAGAACCCGTTCAACACCATCCTCTCGAGCAAGTTCTACGAGGTGCAGAAGTACCTCACCGTCACCAACCACGTCTACAGCCCGTGGATCGTGACCGTGAGCAAGAAGTTCTGGGACGGCCTCTCGCCGGCCGAGAAGAAGGTGCTCATGGACGCCGCGGTGAAGAGCCGCGACTTCGAGCGCAAGGACACGCGCGACGAAGCGGCCAAGGCGCTGGCCGACCTCAAGGGCAAGGGCATGCAGATCAACGAGCTGTCACCCGCCGAGGCCAACCGCATGCGCGAGAAGCTGGGGGCGATCAACAAGTCGATTGCTGACAACGTGGGGCAGGATCTCTGGAACGAGACGCAGGCGGAGCTGGCCAAGATCCGCAGGACGTGATGGGGTGAGATGGGTGCGGGGCTTCGATGCCTCAGCCTGAGCGGGCGGTGTGTATTCGGAGGCCCCGCACGCCACCATCCGCTCAGGCTGAGGCATCGAAGCCCCGCTCAGGCCGCGGCATGCCGCCTACTGCGATACGTGGATCACATCTCGCACCACGGGATAGATCTGGTTCTTCCACCGCCTCCCGCTGAACACACCGTAGTGCCCCACGCCGGCCTGTACATAGTGCGTGCGCATGTAGGGCCGCAGGCTTGAACACAGGTCCTGCGCGGCCAGCGTCTGCCCCGTCGAGCAGATGTCATCGCGCTCACCTTCCACCGTGAGCAGCGCCGTGCGGCGGATGGCCGCCGGGTTGATGGTGCGCCCGCGGAACTTGAGCTCGCCCAGCGGGAGGGCGTACTCCTGGAACACCAGGCTCACCGTCTCCAGGTAGAACTCGGCCGGCAGGTCGGCGACCGCGAAGTACTCTTCGTAGAACTTGCGGGTGTGCTCGGCCTTCTGCAGCTTTTCTTCGTCGGGGTCGGCCAGGTTGGCGTAGTACTCCTTGAAGGCCGTCATGTGGCGGTCCTTGTTCATCGCCATGAAGGCGGTGAGCTGCATGAAGCCGGGGTACACGCGCCGCCCGCCGCCGGCAAAGCGCCAGGGCACCTGGCTCACCAGGTTGTTCTCGAACCAGTCGATGCCCTTGGTCATGGCCAGCTTGTTGACCTCGGTCGGGCTGATGCGGCAGTCGATGGGGCCGGCCATCAGCGTGAGGCTGGCTGGGGTGGCGATGTGGTTGTCTTCGGACATCAGCGCCACCGCACTCAGCGCCGACACGCAGGGCTGGCAGATCGCCATCAGGTGCGCGCCGGGGCCGATCACGCCGAGGAAGTCGATCAGATGTTCTGTGTACTCGTCGAGCCCGAAGCGGCCGGCCGAGAGCGGCACATCGCGCGCGTTGTGCCAGTCGGTGATGTAGACGTCGTGGTCGGGCAGCACGGTTTCCACCGTGTCACGCAAGAGCGTGGCGAAGTGGCCCGACATGGGCGCCACGATCAGCACCCGGGGCTGCGGCGTGGGCAGGCTCAGCTCTTTCTTGAAGTGGAGCAGGGTGCCGAAGGGCGTGACGTGGGTGGCTTCTTCGGTGACGGGCACCGGCTCGCCCTTGTACATGACGCTCGCGATGCCGAAGGGCGGCCGCTTGTGGGTGATCTCGCCCAGCTTCAAGACGGCACAGGCAGCGGCCAGCTTGCGGTTGGCGTCGAGGTCGGCCCAGCCGAAGGTGTTGTCCTGCAGCACGGGGAGGGCGTTCTTGGCCAGGGTGCGCCAAGGCCACATCAGATCCGTATGGGCTTGGTAGGCCTGGTACATGCGGTCTCCTCGCATTGTTGATGGGCGTGCAACAGCAACTTGCGCGCCAGCGAAGGGCGCGTGGCGATGCACAGAGATGGCACACGCCTTGCAAGTTGCCCGCGCCACGTCATGCCCTGCCAGGAGACACCGCCTATGCCACCAGTCGCCACCAAGACCGCAGCCAAGAAGACGGCCAGCAAGCCCGCAGCGGCCAAGCGACCGGCCAGCAAACCGGTGGCCACGCTGAGTCTCTCCAGCAAGAACTATTCGTCGTGGTCGCTGCGCGGCTGGCTGATGGCCAAGTTCGCAGGGCTGGAGTTCGACGAGGTGATGGTCTCGCCCGACGACGCCGACGTGCGCAAGGAGCTGCTGCTGCTGGCCCCGTCGATCCGCGTGCCCTGCCTCACGCACGAGGGCGCCCGGGTGTGGAACACGCTGGCCATCGCGCAGTACCTCGACGAGATCAAGCCCAACGCGGGCTTGATGCCGGCCGACCGCATCGCCCGCGCGCACTGCCGCTCGGTCAGTGGCGAGATGAACTCGGGCTTCGCCAACCTGCGCGCCTCGCTGCCGATGAACCTCAAGGCGCATCACCCCGGCTACAAGATCTGGGCCGGTGCGCAGCCCGACATCGACCGCATCATCGAGATCTGGACCGAGTGCCTGGCCACCTACGGCGGGCCCTATCTCTTCGGCAGGCAGCGCACCATGGCCGACGCGATGTACGCGCCGGTGGTCACGCGTTTTCTTACCTACGACGTGAAGCTCAACAAGCCCTGCATCCAGTACTGCCAGACCATCATGGCGATGCCGGAGATGAAGGAGTGGGTCGCGGCGGCGAAGGCCGAGCCGGACGACATCGAAGAACTGGATATGGATTTTTGATGGAGCCTGCGGTAGCGCGGCCTTTGCGCTCGCCGCGCACCACCATCCGCTCAGGCTGAGGTATCGAAGCCCGGCACGGCCTGAGCGGGGCTTCGATACCTCAGCCTGAGCGGTTCTTGCTACTTCCAGGGCGTGAAAGGCGGCACGTCACAAGGCGCCGGCATGTCCACCGTCTTGAAGTCCGCCGGGCTCACGATCTCCAGGTACTCCATGTCGGGCGAGTAGTCGAACAGGTAGTGCACGATGCCTGGCCGCTGGTGCACGCAGTCGCCCGCTTCGACCAGCGTCTCCTGGTCGCCGTACATGAACCGGGCCCAGCCCTTGGTCATGATCACGATCTGGAATTCCGCCTCATGGCGGTGCCATCCGGTGCCCTTTTCGGGTGCCATGTTGGCCTTCACCAGATGCGCGATCACCTTGCCGTGCGTGGCCTCGGCCACACCCAGATCCTTGTAGAGGAAGAAGTCGCGCAGCCCGTCGCTGCGCCACCCGGTGTCTTCGGGCTTCACATGAGAGAACGTGGTCATGGTGACGTCCAGCATCGCAGGCCTCCAGGCGGGTTTGATGCGGCGCACCATGCATGAAGCGTTCCATATTCCGTGCATTTTTTGAGGGATCGCAAGGCGGCGCTGCCCAGGCGGACCGGCAGGGGAGACGGCCGGGAACAAGCGCCTGCCCAAGAGATCGGAGAATGCGGGTTGCCACACCGGGCCGGGCCCGGACACACCAAGACCGAGAAGATGCACATGAAGCGTTGGAGATTCCTTCACCACCTGGGCCGTGCCGCGCTGCTGGCGCTGGTTGGCCTGCTGGGGGCCACTGGGGCGGCGCGGGCCGCCGATGACTTCCTCGACCCGGAGCAGGCCTTCCGCCTCTCGGCTCGCACACTGGACGCGCAACGTATCGAAGTGCGCTTCGACATTGCTCCAGGCTATTACCTCTACCACGAGCGCCTCAAGGCCGAGGTTGAGCCGGCGGCGGTCAAGCTGGCCGAATTGCAGATTCCCAAGGGCAAGGTCAAGTACGACGAGACCTTCCAGAAAGACGTCGAGTACTTCCGCGATGCAGTCACCCTGGTGGTGGTGCTCCAGGACGCGCCGACGGGTGTGTTCAAGCTGAGCCTGGGCAACCAGGGCTGCGCCGACAAGGGGCTGTGCTACGCGCCGCAGAAGCGCGGCTTCAAGGTCGAGCCGGGCCAGGGCCCGGGGGGTACGCCGCGCTTCACCTATCTCAACGAAGCCCAGGCCGAGGCCTGGAAGCCGGGCGAGGCCGTGGGCCTGAAGGCTGCGTTGACGAGCGCGCCGGTATCGACCGCGAGCCTCGCCGCGATGTCGAGTGTCGCCAACCCTGCGCCGCCCGGTGCCGCAGGCAACGCAGGCGATGTCTCTTCGCGCGCCCTGCAGTCGGGCAACGCGGCCTGGGTGGTGGGCCTCTTCCTGCTGATCGGGCTGGGCCTGTCGTTCACGCCCTGCGTGCTGCCCATGCTGCCCATCCTGTCGTCGATCATCGTGGGGCAGGGCAGCACACCGCCCAGCAAGGCGCGCGGCTTCTCGCTGGCGCTGGCCTATTCGGCGGGCATGGTGCTGGTCTACACCGGCTTCGGCGTGGCCTCGGCCCTGGCCGGCCAGGGCCTGGGCCAGGCGCTGCAGAACGCGTGGGTGCTGGGGGCATTCGCACTGGTGCTGGCGGTGTTCTCGCTCTCCATGTTCGGCTTCTACGAGCTGCAGATGCCTGTGGCCTTGCAGAACGCCCTCAGCCACCGCTCGCATGCCCTCAAGGGTGGCGAGCACCTGGGCGTGTTCCTGATGGGCAGCATCTCGTCGCTCATCGTCGGGCCTTGCGTGGCCGCGCCGCTCGCCGGTGCGCTGGTCTACATCGGACAGACCGGCGACGTGGCCCTGGGCGCCACGGCCCTGTTCTCCATGGGCGTGGGCATGAGCGTTCCGCTGCTGCTGGTCGGGCTGTCAGCGGGTGCGCTGCTGCCGCGTGCCGGTGCGTGGATGGTGCACGTGAAGCATGCCTTCGGCGTGATGCTGCTGGCGGTGGCGGTGTGGCTGGCCGCGCCCGTGCTGCCGGGCTGGGCGGTGATGCTGCTGAGCGCGGCCGTGCTGGTGGTGGCGGCCATTTGCCTCGGCGCCTTCAAGTCCGTGCCCAAGTCGGCCACGCCGGTGCGCTTTCTCGCCAAGGGGGCCGGGCTGCTGCTCGGTCTCTTCGCTGTGGCCCAGGTGGTGGGCGCGGCGACCGGCGGGCGCGACCTGGCGCGGCCACTGGCCCATCTGCGCAGTGGTGCGCAGGTAAAGGGCGCGGAGCTGCCGTTCCAGACGGTGCGCAGCGTGGCCGAACTGGAGGCCGCCGTGCGTGCCTCCACCAAGCCGGTGATGCTCGACTTCTATGCCGACTGGTGCGTGGCCTGCAAGGAGTTCGAGAAGTTCACCTTCACCGATGGCGCGGTGCGCCAGCGCCTGGCCGGCATGACGCTGCTGCGCGCCGACGTCACCGCCAACAACGACGACGACAAGGCCTTGCTCAAGCGCTACACGCTCTTTGGCCCGCCAGCGCTGCTGTTCTTTGCCCCGGCCGGCGACGAGATCGCCGGCTCGCGCGTCATCGGCTACCAGGACGCGCGCGAGTTCAGCGCCCAGCTCGACCGGATGGGCGCGTCGCAGGTGGGCCTGAAGTAGCCCGCGCATGACGACCCGCTTCGACCGCCTCGACGCACTGCGCGCCACCGCCATCCTGTGGATGGCCGCGTTCCACTTCTGCTTCGACCTGAACCACTTCAAGTTCATTTCGCAGAACTTCTACAAGGACCCGTTCTGGACGGTGCAGCGGGTGGTGATCGTCAGCCTGTTCATGTTCTGCGCCGGCATGGGCCAGGCCATCGCGTGGGAGCAGCGCCAGGGCTGGCAGCGCTTCTGGCGGCGCTGGGCGCAGGTGGCGGGCTGCGCGCTGCTGGTCACGGCGGGGTCGTACCTGATGTTTCCGCGCAGCTACATCAGCTTCGGCGTGCTGCACGGCATCGCGGTGATGCTCATCATCACCCGACTGACCGCAGGCTCGGGCCGCTGGCTGTGGCTGATGGGTGCCGTGGCCATCGCGCTGCCGCACCTGGTGCAGCACAGCTTCTTCGACACGCGGCTCACCAATTGGGTGGGACTCATCACGCGCAAGCCCGTCACCGAAGACTATGCCCCGGTGCTGCCGTGGATCGGCGTCATGTGGTGGGGCATGGCCGCCGGGCAATGGGTGCTGGCGAACCGGGGCGAGTGGCTCACCGGTGCGCTGCCCCGGCCGCTGGCGCCCCTGGCCACGCTGGGCCGCTGGTCGCTCAGCTTCTACATGCTGCACCAGCCGGTGCTGATCGGCATCTTGATGGCGGTGCGGGCGCTGTCAGGGTGACGACGCGTCTTTGTCGTGCTGGAGCTCGTCGAGCTCGATGTTGAAGAGCTGGCTCACCAGCTTGTGAAAGTTGGCGCGATCCTGCGCCGAACCGTGCATGGCCAGCCTGCCGAAGCGCTCGATCATCCGGTGCGCTTCGCCGCCGACCTGCGATGAAGCCATTTGCATCAGCAGCAGGATCTCGCGCTCCGTCGGGGCGCGGAACTTCGACAGGTGGTGTTCCTGCATGTCGGCCTGCAACTGCGAGAAGGGGTCTCCCTTCACGGCCTGGGCCGCGTGCGCCAGGCCCTGGCCCAGGCGGGACAGCGGCTTGGAGATGGATTCAAACTCGGCCTCGCTCACGCCGGAGAGTGTCTGGATGACGTTGGAGGCGCGCTGGGCAATGAGGTTGAGAACGGCCTGGATCGTGCCTTGTTCCCGCTTGAGGGTGAGGCAGTCCACGAGGCCGCACAGATCCAGGAACAGCTCTCCCGGCCGCAGGTAGATGGCCAGGCCGGTCGGGCTGGTGAGGATGGCGATGAGGCGCGTTCGTTCTTCTGCGAAGACGTCCTGCTCCAGATCCATCGCCGACACGTTGGTGTACAGGAAGGCCCGGTTGCGCAAGGCCAGCGCGAGGCCCGCGAGCGAGGCCAGGTCGATCTTGATCTGCTCGACCGACTTGTGCTCCGAGCGCTCCGACTCGATCACCGCAATGATGGCGATCGCACCGACCACCAGGGCAAAGATGGTGGCAATGGCGGTGGCGATCGCAGAGACAGCCTGCACGTAGGCCGTGGTGTCGGCCAGCGTGGTGAACTGGCCGAAGTGCTTGACCAGGTCCAGCCCGAACGGGTTGTACCCGTAGAGGCTGGCCAATGACATGAGGGTGAGAACGAGGGACAGGGCCGCGACCAGCACGGCAGCCAGCAGGTACTTGCGCATGGAAGCCCTCCCTCGGCGCTTGCTTCGCCGATGCAGCGCAGTCTAGGCGCGGAGGGTTCCTCTGTCAGCAGTTCGCTCGTCAGTCGCGCCCGCAACGCCGCTCGTTGACCAGGCAGCGCGCGTAGTCCGGGTCGGTCTTGAGCAGGTGCATCGCGCGGGCGGCGAAGGCATCGTCGGCGAAGTCGGCGAAGACACCGTCCACGCCCAGGGCGTAGAAGGCCAGGTACTCGTTGACCGGGCTGCCGGCGTAGTTGCTGGCCAGGCGCTTCTGCTCGCTGCGGAAGGTATACGGGTGCACCAGCAGGCCGGCCTTGTGGGCGTTGGCCACGATGTCGGTGGCGGGCGTCAGCACGCGGTCGCGCTCGTCGATGAGGCCGTCGCCGTTGCTGTCGGCGCAGCCGCTGCCGGCCAGCACTTTGCACTTGCTGCTGATGAGGTAGGTCTTCCAGGGGCCGACGCCGTCGGCATAGGTGCGCACCTCGGCCAGGCCTTGCGGCGTGAGCAGATCCTTGAACAGTCCTGCGCGGCCGGAGACGACCCAGTCATAGGGCTTGTCGTAAGGCTTGTTGAAGGCCAGCGAGCCGTCGGCGTTCACGTCGTCGGCATCCACCAGCTGTACCAGGCGCACGCTGGTGCGTGAGCGCAGGTACTTGAGGTTGGCGGTCTCGAAGGACTGGATGAACACCGGCGCGCCGCGGTGGTTCCAGCCGGCGCGCGTGAGCACGGCCAGCAGGCGGTCTTCGAGCGGCAGGCCGATCTGCTGGTGGTAGGTCGGGTGCTTGGTCTCGGGGTAGATGCCGATCGTGCGGCCTTCTTCGCGCGACTTGCGCTTCACGAGTTCGATCACCTCCTGCAGCGTGGGGATCTCGAACTTGCCGTTGAACGACGGGTCGCGGTCGCCCAGCGGCTGCACAGCGCGCAGCTGCTTGATCTCGGCAAGGGTGAAGTCGCTGGCCCAGAAGCCATCGGTCTCCACGCCGTCGAGCACGACCTTGCGGCGGCGGTTGGCGAACTGCGGCAGGTCCTTGACGTTGGTGGTGTCGACGAGGTTGGGCTCGTGGCGGGCGATCAGGTGGCCGTCCTTGGTGGCCACGAGGTCGGGCTCCACATAGTCGGCCCCGAACTGGATGCCCAGGGCGTAGTTCTCCAGCGTGTGGTCGGGCAGGTAGCCGGTTGCGCCGCCGCGATGGCCGATCACGAGCGGCGGAGCATCGTGGTTGTGGCGGTGTGCGGCCTGGTCGGCAAAGGCCGGCTGGGCGCAGCCGGCGCAGGCGAGGGTGGCGGCCAGGGCCAGCCGCAGGTTCTTCCAGGAGGTCATGGTGTTGTCTCCGTGTTGAGGTGGACGAGAACCATAGGCCCGGGCGATGACACCGCCGTGAATGGGGAGATGCCGGAGCGGCCGCCCTGACACATGTGTCAGTTGAGCCGGGTGACCGGTGCGGATACGGTTACCCCATCGAGGAAAAGCAGTTGAGAACACACAAGATGAGAAAGATGTCGGTGCAGCAGTTCGGCGCGGCGGGCATGGCCCTGGCCGCGGCGGTGATCCTGGCCCTGGCCGCCTTCGCCTGGGAGTTCGCGCAGCGCACCGTGGCCGCCGCGGCCTACGTGAGCCACACCCACCAGGTGCGCGGCGTCATCAACGACCTGGAGGCAAGCCTGTACCGTGCCGAGGCGGGGCAGCGGGCCTTTCTCGCCACGCGCAACCTCGCCTACCGCAGCGAGCGCAACGTGGCGCTCGACCTGCTCGACAAGGGCCAGGCCGACCTGGCACGCCTCACCGCCGACAACCCGGAGCAGGCTGCGCGCACGGCCGACCTGCGCCGCGAGCTGCTGGTGCGCACCCAGCTCTACCGCCAGAGCGAGGCGCTGATCCTGAACGGCACCGACTTCTCGCCCGAGCAGCGCATCGAGATCGGCGCACAGGCGCTGAACAACCTGCGCCCGCTGATCGACGCCATGAGCGACGAAGAGGCGCGCCTGCTCACCCGCCACGTGGACGACGAGCGCCGGCATGCGCGCATCACCGCGTGGCTCTTCGGTTCCTTCGTCGTGCTGCTCCTGCTGCTGCTGCCGTTGGTCTTCTGGCGCATGGTGCGCGACCTGAGCGCGCGCCAGCAGGCCGAGGTGCAGGTGGCCGAAGAGCGCGCCTACGACACCCTGCACGCCCGCGCGCTGACGCTCTACAACGCCGAGAACCGGCGCGAGGCCGTGCTCCAGGGCACGCTGGCGCTGGTGGCCGAGAACCCGTTGTTCCCGGTGAGCGCGTTCTACGCCCACGAGGAGTGGGGCGGCGCGCTGCGCCTGGCGGCCTCGCGCGCGGTGCCGGCCGACATCCGGCCCACGCTGCGGCTGGACGAAGGGCCGGTGGGCGCTGCCGCACGCGAAGGCCGGCCGGTCTACCTGGAAGGCTTCGACGCCGCCGACGGGCTGCGCATCGAGACCGGCCTGGCCGCGGTGAAGCCTGCCGCCATGCTGATGTGCCCGGTGCAGCACCAGGGCCGCCTGCTGGGCGTGCTGGCCCTGGCCGCCAGTGCGCGCCTGACCGACCGCGACCGCGAGTTCGTCGACCGCCTGTGCTCGCAGCTCGGCGTGGCCTTGCACAACCTCGGGCAGCTCGAAGAGCTGTCGCTGCTGGCCGAACAACTGCGCAGCCGCGGTGAAGACATCCAGCGCAAGAACGCCGAGCTCGAGCGCGCGAACCGCATGAAGAGCGAGTTCCTGGCCAACATGTCGCACGAGCTGCGCACGCCGCTGAACGCGATCATCGGCTTCTCCGAGATCATGAAGGACGGCCTGACCGGCCCCTTGCCCGCCGAGCAGCGCGAGTACGTGACCGACATCCACATCAGCGGCAAGCACCTGCTCTCGCTGATCAACGACATCCTCGACCTGTCCAAGGTCGAGTCCGGCCACATCGCGCTCGAACTCGAATCGGCCGACCCGGCCCAGCTCGCGGAAGGCACCCTGTCGGTGCTGCGCGAGCGCGCGGCTGCCACGCGCGTGCGCCTGGGTGTCGCCTGCTCCGAAGGGCTGGGCTGGCTGCGCCTGGACCCGCGCAAGGCCAAGCAGGTGGTCTACAACCTGGTGTCCAACGCGCTCAAGTTCACCCCCGAAGGCGGCAGCGTCACGCTGGCGCTGGAGAAGGTCTCGCGCGAGCAGGTGCTGCTGGCGCGCGACGGCCTGGGCACGCGGGTGTTCGAGCCGGTGGAGCAGGGCCATGAGCGCTTCCTGGAGATCCGCGTCAGCGACAACGGCATCGGCATCGCGCCCGACGACCTCGGCAAGCTCTTCCAGGCCTTCGTGCAGATCGACTCCTCGCTTTCGCGCCAGTACACCGGCACGGGTCTCGGGCTGACCATGGTCAAGCGCTTGGCCGAATTGCACGGCGGCGGGCTCATGGTGCGCAGCGTGCCGGGTGGTGGTTCGGTCTTCACGGTGTGGCTGCCCTGGCGCGAGGCCGAGGCGCCGCCCCCAGAGCCTGCACTGCCGCCGGTGTTGATGCCCGCCGAACCGGCCGGCCGCGGTGCCGGCCCGTTGGTGCTGGTGGTCGAAGACGACCCGCGTGCTGCCAACCTGATGCGGGTGCAGCTGCAGGCGCAGGGCTACCGCGTGGAGTTCTCGCACAGCGCCGAGGAAGGCCTGGTGCGTGCCGCCGAGCTGCACCCGGCGGCGCTGGTGCTCGACATCGTCCTGCCCGGCATGGACGGCTGGGACATGCTGGCCCACCTGAAGGACCGCGCCGACACCAGCCACATTCCGGTGGTGATCGTCTCCATCACCGACGAAGCGCAGCGCGGCTTCGCGCTCGGTGCAGCGCAGGTGCTCATCAAGCCGGTGACGCAGGGCGACCTGCTGGCCGCCCTGGCCGCCGCAGGGCTCGATGCCCCGCCGGCCGATGCGCGCGTGCTGGTGGTGGACGACGACCCCAAGGCCGTGGCGCTGGTCAGCAAGCACCTGCAGAGCGCAGGCTACTCGCCGATGGGCGCCTACGGCGGGCAGGAAGCGCTGGACCTGGTGCGCAGCGACCCGCCGGCGCTCATCGTGCTCGACCTGATGATGCCGCAGGTGTCGGGCTTCGACGTGGTGCACGGGCTGCGCGGCCACGCGGCCACGGCCGATATCCCCATCATCGTGCTCACCGCCAAGTCGCTCACGCGCGACGACCGCAGCCTGCTCAGCGGCAAGGTGCAGCAGGTGATGGAGAAGACGAGCTTCCATTCCACCGCGCTGGTGGCCGAGGTCAAGCGCGCGCTGGCGCGGCGCCGGCGCCTGCATGACCACACCAGCGCCTGAAGGAGACGGTCGACATGGCAACCATCCTCGTGGTCGAAGACAACCTGCAGAACCTCAAGCTCGCGCAGCTGGTGCTCAACAAAGCCGGGCACGCCGTGCTCTCGGCCGACAGCGGCGAGGCCGGCCTCGAGCTGGCCAGCGAGCGGCAGCCCGACCTGGTGCTGATGGACGTGCAGATGCCCGGCCTGGATGGCCTGGCCGTGACCAGGGTGCTCAAGAACAGCCCGCGCACGGCGCACATCAAGGTGGTGGCGCTCACCGCGCTGGCGATGAAGGGCGACGCCGAGCGCATCCTCGCCGCCGGCTGCGACGCCTACCTGGCCAAGCCCTACCACTACAACGACCTGGTGGCGGTGGTGCGGAACACGCTCGCCTGACGACTAACATCGGAGGATGAGCAGCAAGATCCTCTTCGGCTTCCACGCCATCACGGTGCGCCTCAAGACGGCACCCAAGTCCATCCTCGAGATCCACGTCGACGCCACCCGGCGCGACCAGCGCATGCGGCAGTTCGTCGAGCGTGCCAAGGAGGCCGGTGTGCGCTTCGTCGACAGCGACGACGAGCGCTTGCACAAGCTGTGCGGCACGCATCGCCACCAGGGCGTGGTGGCGCGCGTGGAGCCGGTGGCGATGAGCCATTCAATCGACGACACGCTCGACGCCATCGACGGCCCGCTGCTCCTGCTGGTGCTCGACGGCATCACCGATCCGCACAACCTGGGCGCCTGCCTGCGGGTGGCCGACGGAGCCGGCGCACATGCCGTCATCGCCCCCAAGGACCACGCCGTCGGCATCAACGCCACCGTGGCCAAGGTGGCCAGCGGTGCGGCCGAGACGGTGCCGTACTTCATGGTGACCAACCTTGCGCGCACGCTCAACGAACTGAAGGAGCGCGACATCCGCATCATCGGCACCTCCGACAGCGCGCAGAAGTCGCTCTACGAGATCGACCTCACCGGCCCGGTGGCCCTGGTGCTGGGCGCCGAAGGGGCGGGCATGCGCCAGCTCACCGGCAAGACCTGCGACGAGTTGGTGCGCCTGCCGATGAAGGGCTCGGTGGAGAGCCTGAACGTGTCGGTGGCGTCAGGCGTGTGCCTGTACGAGGCGCTGCGGCAGCGCGGCGGCTGACATGGACGGGACGAGCGCCGGGCCGTTCCCAAGCCGTCCCGTGATCCCCCCGGGGGATCGGCTGATGTACCCGTCGGCCGAGGGGCAGGCATGATGGACGAGCCGGCTGCGTCGTTGAGGTCGGCAAGACAACTCCTGTTGGGTGCGCGTTCCCTGTGCGTGCTGACCGGCGCCGGCATGTCGGCCGAGAGCGGCATCCCAACCTTCCGCGATGCGCAGTCGGGCCTGTGGGCCCACTTCGACCCGATGCAGCTCGCCAGCCCCGAGGGCTTCCGCGCCGACCCATCTCTGGTGTGGGAGTGGTACGCCAGCCGCCGCGAAGGCGTGCGCGCGGCGCAGCCCAACGCCGGCCACCTGGCGCTGGCGCGCTTCGCCCGGCAGCACACCGGTCGCGTGCACATCGTCACCCAGAACGTGGACGACCTGCACCAGCGCGCCGGCAGCCCTGAGGTGATCCGCCTGCACGGCGACATCCTGCAGGACACCTGGTTCAAGCGCTGCCGCCGTGACCCGGTGTGCGACACCGCTCAGGCGCAGCCCGGCAGCCCGCCACGCTGCGCAGAGTGCCGCAACCGCGTGCGCCCGGGTGTGGTGTGGTTCGGTGAGATGCTGCCGGTGGCAGCGCTGTCGGCGGCCGAGCGGCTGGCCGACAGCTGCGATGTGATGCTGGTGGTGGGCACCTCCGGTGCGGTGTACCCCGCGGCCGGCCTGGCGGGCCGCGCGCGCAGGGCGGGTGCCAAGGTGGTGATCGTCAACCCCGAGCCCAGCGAGATCGACAGCGAGGCCCACCTGCTGCTGCGCGGCACCGCGGCACACTTGTTGCCTCTGCTGCTCGACCTGGACTGAAAGGCGCGCCATGCCCGTGATCGAAGTCAAGCACCCGCTCGTCAAGCACAAGATCGGCCTGCTGCGCGAGCGCGACATCTCCACCAAGCAGTTCCGCGAACTCACCAACGAACTCGGCCGCCTGCTGGCCTACGAGGCCACCGCCGACTTCCCGCTCGAGAAGACCACCATCGACTGCTGGAGCGGGCCCGTCGAGATCGACCAGGTGCGCGGCCGCAAGGTCACCGTCGTGCCCATCCTGCGCGCCGGTTTGGGCATGCTCGACGGGGTGCTCGACATGGTGCCCAACGCCAAGGTGAGCGTGGTGGGCCTGAGCCGCAACCACGAGACCTTGCGACCCGAGCACTATTTCGAGAACTTCGTCGGCCACCTGGATGAGCGCACCGCGCTCATCGTCGACCCGATGCTCGCCACGGCCGGCTCGATGATCGCGACCGTCGACCTGCTCAAGCGCCGTGGCTGCACCGACGTGCGTGCGCTGGTGCTGGTGGCGGCACCCGAAGGCGCCGCCGCGCTGCAACGCGAGCACCCCGACGTGCGCTGCTGGACAGCCGCCATCGACAGCCACCTCAACGAGCAGGGCTACATCATTCCCGGCCTCGGCGACGCGGGCGACAAGATCTTCGGCACCAAGTAGAAAGACCCGAAAACCCCTCGGGCGCGCTCGGTCAAACCGGCGTCACAGGCATACCCGATATTCGGTTTCCCTGGTGGGTGAAGCGATGTTGCGCCGCGATAAAAACCTTTACGTTTCTTCGCTGCCCAACGGCTTGTCCCCGCGCTCCCCGGCCGGTAAGGTCGCTCGTTCAAAAGCGCAAAGGAAACTCTGATGAAGAACCCATTTCGCTTCTGGATGACCAGCGGCGTGGCCATCATGGTGGCCGCCGTCAGCGGTGGCCGCAGCTTCGCGGCCGAAGAGCGCGTGGCGCCCACGCGCCTGAGCCGCTTCAGCGTCTCCGAGACCGTGCAGCGCATCGAGGCCACCGCGCTGCGCCATGGCATGCACGTGCTGGCCTGCCTGCCCCAGCAGGCGGCTGCGATCGGGGGTGAATCGCAGCCCTACGTGATCGTCCTGGAGTCTTCGCAGGGCGGCACACCGGTGCAGATGGAGACGCCCGATGCGCAACCCGACTTGCTGCTCAGCGTGTACCTCAAGCCGGGCCGGCAAGGCACCGAAGTCTTCCTGCACGAGGGCGCCTTGCGCGACCTGCCCGAAGACCTGCCCGCGCAGGTGCAAAACGATCTGGCCGACCTGCCAGCCATGCTCGACGAAGCGCTGGGCGCTTAAGCCCGCCCGCCGCTCTTCACCATCTGCCGCTGCGCCCACAGGCTGAGCGCGATCGCCACCACCATCCAGGCCAGCGCGATCCAGTGCAGGCTGCTGTAGACCGCATGGCCGGTTTGTCCGAGGGCCGTGTGGGCGGCGACCACCGCGCCGCCACCCGCCGCACCGATCGCCTGGCCAAGGTAGATGGCCGAGGTGTTGAGCGCCATCAAGGCGGTGGCGAGTTCAGGCGCCGCCAGCCCGAGGCGGGCCTGCTGCGCTGAGTTGGCCGCGAAGCCGCCCAGGCCCCACGGCACCATCACGATGGCGATGCCCACCACCGTCACGGCCAGCGGCCAGGCCAGCATGCTCAGGGCCATGGCGCTCAGCGAGGCCGCGACGATGCGGGCTGCGCCGATGCGGTCGATGTAGCGCGACAGCAGCAGGTTGCCCCCCAGGCCCAGGGCACCGACCCAGAAGAACAGGAAGCTGGTCTCCGCCGCGTCGGCGCCGATCACCTGGCGGTAGTAGGGCGCCATGTAGGCGAAGAGCGTGAACTGTCCGGCGCCCGAGAGGGCCGTGACCAGCACGATGGCCATCAGCACCGGGTGCGTGAACACCTCGCGCCACGCGGCCAGGCGCATGGCCGGTGGCTTGACGCCATCGGGCATGACCTTCCACAGCCACCACGCCGCACTGCCCGACAGCACGGTGACCAGCCAGAAGGCCCAGCGCCAGCCGAAGCGCTCGCCGATGAAACTGTGCACCGGCATGCCGACGACCGAGGCCACCGACCACCCGAGAAAGATGAAGATGATGGCGCGCCCGCGCTCCTCGGGCGGTGCGACAAAGCCGATGGCGGCAGCGGCCTGCGGCGTGAACACCGCCGCCGCCACCACGCACAGGGCGCGCAAGGGCAGCAGCAGCGCGTAGTTGGGCATCAGCGCGCACAGCGCATGGCCGACTGCGAACCACACCAGTGCCAAGGTGAGCAGGCGCCGCCGGTCCCAGCCGCCGACCAGCGCGGCCAGCACCGGCGCGCCGAAGCACATCAGCGCTGCGGCCACCGCGATGAGTTGCCCACCCAGCGCCACGCTCACGTCGAGCGAGCGCACCAGGTCGTTGAGCGAGCCGGCCACCACCATCACGCCGCAGCCGATGGAGAAGTTGCCGAACATCAGCGCCCAGCGGGCGCGGGTGAGTTGTTGGTGGGCCGTGAGCGCCGTTGCGCTCATCCTCTCAGCACTTTCAGCGCGGCCGGATTCACGATGCCCGTCGGGTTGCCGTTGACGAAGTTGACGACATTGTCGAACGCCGCGCCGAAGTAAAGCTCGTAGCTGTCCTGCTCCACGTAGCCGATGTGCGGCGTACACACCGCGTTCTCCAGCCGCAGCAGCGGGTGGCCTTGCAAGATGGGCTCGGTCTCGAACACGTCGACCGCCGCCATGCCGGGGTGGCCGCGGTTGAGGGCAGAAACGAGGGCGCCTTCCTCGATCAGCTCGGCGCGCGAGGTGTTCACGAGCAGCGAGGTGGGCTTCATGCGCGAGAGGTCGTCGAGCTTGACCATCCCGCGCGTGGCATCGGCCAGGCGCAGGTGCAGGCTCAGCACATCGCTGGCTTCGAAGAGGGCCTCGCGTGACTCGGCGGTGGTGAAGCCCGCGGCGCGTGCGCGCTCGCGCGAGTTCTCTCCGCCCCACACCAGCACGTTCATGCCGAAGGCGCGGCCATAGCCCGCCACCAGCTCGCCGACGCGGCCGTAGCCCCAGATGCCCAGGGTCTTGCCCTTGAGCACCATGCCGATGCCGAAGTTGGGCGGCATCGAGCCGGCCTTCAGGCCCGACTGCTGCCACGCGCCGTGCTTGAGGTTGCCCACGTACTGCGGCAGGCGCCGCATCGAGGCCATGATCAGCGCCCAGGTGAGTTCGGCCGGCGCCACCGGCGAGCCCACGCCCTCGGCCACCGCGATGCCCAGGCGGGTGCAGGTCTCGATGTCGATGTGCGGGCCCACGCGCCCGGTCTGCGCCAGCAGCCTGAGCTTGGGCAGCTTCTCCAGCAGCTGCCGCGGGAAGTGCGTGCGCTCGCGGATCAGCACCAGCACCTCGGCGTCGCGCAGGCGCACCGAGAGCTGGCCGATGCCCTTGACGGTGTTGGTGAAGACCTTTGCGTTGAGGTGCTCCAGCCGGGCGGCGCACTTGAGCTTGCGGACCGCGTCCTGGTAGTCGTCGAGGATGATGATGTTCATCAAGAGGGCACTGCGTAAGGTGACAAGTCATTGTGCCCGCTCCGCAGTAGCATCCGGGCTCTCAGAAACACGGAGACACCATGTCCATCACCATGTATTCGGCCAGCGTGCCGGTGTTTGTGCGCAAGCTCGGCAGCCTGTCCAAGTGGATCGACAAGGCCGAGGCCCATGCCCAGGCCAAGAAGTTCGACGGCGCCGTCTACCTCGCCGCGCGGCTCGCCCCCGACATGCTGCCCTTCACCAAGCAGGTCCAGATCGCCTGTGACACCGCCAAGTTCTGCGTGGCGCGACTGGCTGGCGTCGACGCTCCCAAGCACGAAGACAACGAGACGACGCTGGCGCAGCTGAAGGAGCGCATCGCCTCCACGCTGGCGTTCGTCCAGTCGGTGCCCGAAGCCAAGATCAACGGTTCGGACGACAAGGACATCTCCGTGCCGCGCCGCGACGGTGTGCTGGCGATGAAGGGCGAGGCCTACCTCGACCACTATGCGCTGCCCAACTTCTACTTCCACGTGACCACCGCCTACGGGCTGCTGCGCCACAACGGCGTGGAGCTGGGCAAGGGCGACTTCCTCGGCCTGAGCTGAGATGCTGGCTGGCCTGGGTGTCCACGACCTGCCGCTCTTCGTGGTGGCGGGCCTGCTGCTCAACCTCACGCCCGGGGCCGACCTGCTTTACGTGGCCGGCAACACGGCTGCCGGCGGGCGGCGGGCAGGCATGCTGGCGGCGCTGGGCATCGGCGTTGGTTGCCTGTTCCATGTGACGCTGGCGGCACTGGGTCTGTCGGCTTTGCTCGCGGCTTCGGAGCTGGCCTTCACGGTGGTGAAGTGGCTGGGTGCGGCCTACCTGGTGTGGATGGGCATCGGCATGTGGCGCACCCGCGGTGCGGCAACGGCCGGATCCACCGCGTACGACCCGCGGCGCGTGTTCTGGCGCGGGGCGCTGACCAACGCGCTCAACCCCAAGGTCGCCTTGTTCTTCCTGGCCTTTCTGCCGCAGTTCATCACACCCGGTAGCAGCCACCAGGCGCTGGCCTTCGCCCTCTTGGGGCTGGTGTTCACCGTCAACGGCACCCTGGTCACGCTGGCCATGGCATGGCTGGCCGGCACGGCGCGCGAGCGGTGGGCGGGCCGAGCAGGCTCGGGCCGGTTGGGCCCTTGGCTGCAGCGGGTGGCGGGCGCGCTGTTCGTCGGGCTGGGCGTCAAGCTCGCCCTCGGCAGCCGCTGAGCTCTTGTCGACGCTTCTCTTTCTCGATCGCAGGAACCACAACAACATGAAATGGCTTCGTCGCACCGCCTGGGGTGTGCTGCTGGTGCTGGTGGTGGGGGCCGCCGCACTGTGGATCTACAGCCGCCGCGTGCTGCCGGTGACGCAGGGCACGATCACCCTCTTGCAAGGCCCCAAGGCCGAGGTGCGCATCGAGCGCGACGCCGACGGCATCCCGACCATCAAGGCCGCCTCGCGCGAGGACGCGATGTTCGGCCTGGGCTACGTGCATGCACAAGACCGGCTCTGGCAGCTCGAGACGCACAAGCGCATTGCCTCGGGCCGTCTGGCCGAAGCATTTGGCGAGTCGGCGCTGGAGACCGACAAGTTCCTGCGCGCGCTGGGCGTGCGCCGCACCGCGGCGGAGCAGTACGCGCAGGTGAGCGCCCCGTCGCACGCCGCACTGACGGCCTACGCGGCTGGCGTCAACGCCTTCGTGCAGAACGAGATGAGCGCGCGGCCGCCCGAGTTCATGCTGCTGGGCGTGCAGCCCGAGCCCTGGGTGCCCGAAGACAGCATGGCCTGGGCCACGATGATGGCCTGGGACCTGGGCGCCAACTGGTCGGCCGAACTGCTGCGCCTGCGCCTGTCGCTCAAGCTGCCGGTCGAGCGCATCAACGAACTGCTGCCGCCATACCCCGGCGACAAGCCGCTGGCCACGGCCGACTACGCCGCGCTGTTCCGCGGGCTGGGACTGAGCGGCAGCATCGGCCAGCAGGCGCTCAACGCCGCGCCCGAGTCGGGCGTGGAGGGCGTGGGCTCCAACAACTGGGTGGTGCATGGCTCGCACACCGAATCGGGCAAGCCGCTGCTGGCCAACGACCCGCACCTCAAGCTCTCGGCTCCCGCCCTGTGGTACTTGGCGCGCATCGACGCACCGGGCTTCAAGGTGGCCGGTGCCACCATGCCGGGCTTGCCCTTCGTGGTGCTGGGCCAGAACGAGCACATCGCCTGGGGCTTCACCAACACGGCGCCCGATGTGCAGGATCTTTACATCGAGCGCATCAAGCCCGACGACGCCACGCAATACCAGACACCCACCGGCTGGGCCGAGTTCACGAGCTTCACCGAGACCATCAAGGTCAAGGGCAAGCCCGACGTGACGCTGGTCGTGCGCAGCACCCGCCACGGGCCGGTGATCTCGGACGCAGGCGGCTCGCCCACCGTGGGCCTCACCGGGCCGGCCTCGCAGCCAGCTTATGCATTGGCGCTGCGCTGGACGGCACTCGACATCGACTCCGGCACCATCGACGCCGGCATCGAGTCGAACACCGCCCGCAGCGTGGCCGAGTTCGTCGCGGGGTCCGCCAAGAGCCTCGCGCCCATGCAGAACATGGCGGTGGCGGACGACCAGGGCCACATCGGCGTGGTCTCGGCCGGCCGCGTGCCGGTGCGCAAGCCCGAGAACGACCTGAAGGGCCTGGTGCCGTCGCCCGGCTGGGACGCACGCTACGACTGGGCCGGCGTGCTGGAGCCGACCTGGACGCCGCGCGAGATCGACCCGCCTCGCGGCTGGATCGCCACCGCCAACCAGCGCATCCACCCGGCCGACTACCCGCACTTCCTGACCAGCGAATGGGCGCCACCCTACCGGCAGCAGCGCATCGAAGAGTTGCTGGCCGCGCGCCCCAAGCACACCCTGGAGAGCCTGCGCGCCATCCAGGCCGACGTGCATTCGGCCGCCACGTTGCGGCTGGTGGCGCGCCTGCGCAAGGCCACGTCCACGCACCCGCTGGCCGCCGCCGCGCAGCGCGAGCTGGCCGCCTTCGACGGCAGCATGGCCGCCGACAAGGCCGCACCGCTGATCGCCTGGGCCTGGACGCGGCAGCTGATGCAAGGCGTCTTCCGCGACGAGATGGGTGACCCGCTGTACGAGCGGCAGGTGGCTGTGCGCAGCTTCCGCGAGGGGCTGGAAGGTGTGCTGACGCGCAGCGACGCCTGGTGGTGCGACGACAAGGCGACGCCCGCGGTCGAGACCTGCGACGACCAGGTCAACGCCGCCTTCACCCGCGCGCTGGAGGAGCTGCAGGCTGCACAGGGTGCTGACGTCTCCAAGTGGCAATGGGGCAGGGCGCACCAGGCGCGCTCGGAGCACCGGCCCTTCAGCCGGGTCAAGCCGCTCAGCCGCTGGTTCGAACTGCGTACGCCGGTGGGTGGCGACACCTACACCGTCAACGTTTCGCGGGTGAGCCTGCGGGCCGACCCGACCACCGGCGAGTTCTACCTCGACGAACACGGCCCCTCGTTCCGTGCGCTCTACGACCTGGCCGATCCGGCCAAGTCGCGCTTCATGCATTCGAGCGGGCAGTCGGGCATCGTGTTCTCACCGCTGTACAGCGCCTTCGTCGAACGCTGGGCCGGGGTGCGGGACGTGCCGGTGTGGGGCGGCGAAGCAAAGCGGACCTTGGTACTCCAGCCACGGCCCTGACCCAGACCCAGACCCTCAAGGGAACTCATGCGTTCATCAGGACATCGCGTTCTCATCACCGGCGGCAGCAGAGGCATTGGCCTGGCCCTGGCTCGGCGCTTCCATGCGAATGGCAACAGTGTGCTGCTGGTCGGGCGCGACGAGGCGGCGCTGGCTGCGGCCGTGGCGAACATGCCGGGGGCCCGCTACCGCGTGGCCGACCTCACCCATGCGCAGGACCGGGAGGCCTTGGTGCGCGAATGCAGCGACGTGTCGGTGCTCGTGAACAACGCGGGTGTGCAGGTCAACGGCGAGTTCCGCCAGTTGCCGGCCGAGCGCATCGACTCAGAGCTGCAGTTGAACCTATTCGCGCCCTTGCAGCTCACCCATGCCTTGCTGCCCACGCTGGCCGCGGCGCCGGAGGCGGCAGTGATCAACGTCACTTCGGTGCTGGCGCTTGTGCCCAAGCCCTCGGCCGCGGTCTACTGTGCCAGCAAGGCGGCACTGCACAGCTTCACCCAGGCGCTGCGTTGGCAGCTGGAGGGCACGCCGGTGCGCGTCTTCGAGCTGATGCCGCCCCTGGTGGACACGGCCATGACCACAGGCCGCGGCAGCGGCAAGCTGGCGCCCGAGGCGGTGGCCGCGGCCTTCTGGCAGGGCTACCTGCGCGACCAGGCGACCATCAAGGTCGGCAAGGCCAAGGCGGCCAGCGTGCTGGCGCGTGTGGCACCGTCGGTGGCCGAGAGGATCATGCGCAAGGGGTGAATCATGCAGGGTCTCGAGGACGACAACCTGGCGCTGGTCCGGGCCTATCTCCAGGCCCTGGAGGCTGGTGCGATCGGAGATCAACTGGCCCGGTTCTTCACACCCGATGCGCGCCAGATCGAACTTCCCAACCGGCTCAACCCCGGCGGCGGGAGCAGCGACCTCGCCACGCTGCTGAAGCGTGCGGAACAAGGGAAGGCGCTGCTGCGCAGTCAGCACTACGAGATCAAGTCCGAGATCGCACAGGCCCAGCGCGTGGCTGTCGAAGCCACATGGACGGGCATCCTGGCCGTTCCGCTCGGCACGCTGGCGGCAGGCGCCACGATGACGGCGCATTTCGCTATGTTCTTCGAGCTCAGCGAAGGCCACATCCGTGTGCAGCGCAACTACGACTGCTTCGAGCCGTGGTGAGCAGGCACGCCTGCTACGAGGTCGCTGGCAAGGTGTAGTCGAAGGTGTAGAGGTGCTTGCCATCGACGATGTCGATGGCAAGCCGGCCCGCGAGGCCGGTGAGTTCACCGGTGCCTGAATCGGGAACCACGTTCACGTCGAGCTGGGGTGTGCCGCGGTCCATCACGCCGGTGTGCTGCAGCATGAAGCTGCCGCTCTTGCCGTGCAGCGTGCCAGACACCCGCTCGATGGCCACGTAGCCGGCCGAGCCCTTGACGGCGGTCATCGCGGCCAGCATCTCGCCTTGGCTGCTGCCTTGCAGATCGCCGCTGAAGACCTTGTCGATGGACATGCGGCCCACACCGGCATCGGCATGCACCGGCGTCTGCGGCGTGAGCTTCACTTCGAAGGAACCAGTGGCGCGTGTGCTCATGATCTGAAGCTTTCAGACGTGGCCGAACAAGGCCTTGCGTTGCGCGGTGTAGCTCCACCACGGCGCCGGGGCCGCGCCGCCCATGAAGTCGGTGGCCGCCATGAAGGTATCGAGCACGCACGGGTCGTGCCGCTGCCCGGTGACGGCGCACAGCGTCTGGTAGAGCACGAAGGCGTCTTTGCCGCGCAGTTGATGGGGATGGTCGATGCCGATCAGGCGCAGGTCTTCGGCGAGTGCCGGGCCGATGTTGGGCAGCTGTTCCAGCTGCTCGCACTCATCGGCGCTGTGGGCCTTGGGTGACTTGATGGAGGCTGATTTGCGTGGCGCCATGCCTGCCTCACATCAGCATGTTGTTGCGAATCAAGCCCACGGCCAGGCCTTCGAGTTCGAAGTCGACGTCACCGAAGGGGATGACGATGGGCTGGAAGTCGGGGTTCTCGGGCAGCAGTTCGATGCTTGTGCGGGTGCGCTTGAAACGCTTGACGGTGACCTCGTCGCCCAGGCGGGCCACGACGATCTGGCCGTTCTTGGCGTCTTTGGCCTTCTGCACGGCGAGCAGGTCGCCATCCATGATGCCGGCGTCGCGCATGCTCATGCCCTTGACCTTGAGCAGGTAGTCGGGCCGGCGCGGGAACATGCTGGCTTCCATCAGGTAGGTCTGGTCGATGTGTTCCTGCGCGAGGATGGGGCTGCCGGCGGCCACGCGGCCCACAAGCGGCAGCGTGAGCTGCGACAGGCTGGGCAAGGGCAGGCTGAACTGCTTGCCGCGGCTCTCGTTGAGCGCACGCAATGTGTCAGACTTCAAACGGATGCCGCGCGAGGTGCCGCCCACGAGTTCGATCACGCCCTTGCGGGCCAGGGCTTGCAAGTGTTCTTCGGCCGCGTTGGCGGAGCGGAAGCCCAGTTCGGCAGCGATCTCGGCCCGCGTGGGCGGGGCGCCGGTGCGTTCGATGGCGCTTTGCACCAGGTCGAGAATCTGCTGCTGGCGTTCGGTGAGTTTGGGCGCTTCGTACATGGCGATCCTTGTGGGCACGGGGTGCGCTCAGCGAGGCTGAGCATCCATCCAGTGGCTGTATTTTCATCCAGCTTCGACAAAAATGCAAAAGACTGCGCGTGTGATCGTGGTGTTGGGGACGGGCGGCACCATTGCCGGCACGTCGGCCGTGGCGGGCGACAACGTGGGCTACACCGCAGCGCAACTCGGTGTGGCGCAACTCGTGGCGGCCGTGCCCGAGTTGGCCCAGCAGACGCTGGAGTGCGAGCAGGTCGCCCAACTCGACAGCAAGGACATGGGCTTTGCGGTGTGGCGCGCCTTGGCCGTGCGCGCGGCGCACCACCTGGCACGCGACGAGGTCGCCGGCATCGTGGTGACGCACGGCACCGACACGCTGGAGGAAACCGCCTACCTGCTGCATCGCGTGCTGGCGCCTGCCAAGCCGCTGGTGTTGACAGCCGCCATGCGCCCAGCCACCTCGCTGCAGGCCGACGGCCCGCAGAACCTGCTCGATGCTGTGCGTGTTGCCGGGCATGCCGGCGTGCAGGGCGTGCTGGTGGTGGCGAATGGGCAGTTGCACGGCGCGCGTGAAGTGCGCAAGGCCCACACCTACCGGCTCGATGCCTTCGATTCAGGCGATGCCGGTCCGCTGGGCGTGATCGAGGAAGGGCAGCTGCGCCTGTGGCGCGGCGTGCGCGCCGAGCCTGCCGTGGGCCTGCAGTGGCTGCCTGCGGAAGAAGCCGCCTGGCCGCAGGTGGAGATTGTGACCAGCCACGCCGGCGCCAGCGGTGCGCTGGTGCGCGCGGCGTGCGAGCTGGGCGTGCAAGGCCTGGTGGTGGCTGCCACCGGCAACGGCACCCTGCACCATGCGCTGGAAGACGCGCTGCTGGAGGCGCAGGCCCAGGGGGTGACCGTGTGGCGCAGCAGCCGCTGCGGTAACGGCCGGGTGATCGAAGGGGCCGACGACGCGCTGCCGTCGGCCGGTGACCTCACGCCGGTGAAGGCGCGGGTCGAGCTGATGCTTCAGCTGCTCAAACCACCGTCAGCGTGACGTCGATGTTGCCGCGGGTTGCGTTCGAATACGGGCACACCTTGTGAGCAGCAGCGACCAGTGCCTCGGCCTGGGCCTTCTCGAAGCCCGGGATCGTGATGGCCATCGCCACCTGGATGCCGAAGCCGCCAGGGATGGGGCCGATGCCCACGTCGGAGGTGATCGACACGTCATCGGGCAGCTTGATCTTCTGGCCCGCGGCCACGGCCTTCATCGCGCCGATGAAGCAGGCCGAATAGCCGGCAGCGAACAGCTGCTCGGGGTTGGTGCCGCTGCCGCCAGCGCCGCCCAGTTCACGCGGGGTGCTGAGGTCGACCTGGAGGGCGCCGTCCGAGGACTTGGCGGTGCCGGTGCGGCCGCCGGTGGCGGTGGCGTGGGCGGTGTAGAGGACTTTCTCGAGTGCCATGGTGAGCTCCGTTCAGGGGTGGTTGGTCAGTGGGTCAATGCGTCGGTGAGGACGCGTCTTCTGCAGCGCCCAGCAGCTGCGTGCGCAGCTCCTGCAGGCGTTGTACGAGGCTGGCGAGTTCGCGCGCATCGCAGCGCGTGGCCTCGGCCAGTTCAAGAGGGATGCGACGTGCCTTCTGGCGCAACGCGCGGCCTTCGGGCGTGAGGCTCACCAGCACGCGGCGCTCGTCTTCGGCGGCGCGCTCGCGGCGGATCAAGCCGGCCGTTTCCATGCGCTTGAGCAACGGGGTGAGGGTGCCGGAGTCGAGGAACAGGCGCTCGCCCAGTTCGCCGACGGCGAGGCCATCGCGCTCCCACAGCACCAGCAGGGCCAGGTACTGCGGGTAGGTGAGCCCGAGCGGCGCCAGCAGCGGCTTGTACAGCTTGGTCATGGCCAGCGAGCTGGAGTACAGCGCGAAGCAGAGCTGCTGGTCGAGCTGCAGCCAGTCGGGCTGTTCGTCGGTGCGTCGGGTCGTTGGCATGGACGAGACTTTAATCGAATGTTGGCAATTAAATTGTGTGCAATGTAATTGCCCTGCCGGCCGCAGGGTTGAACCGGGGTGGCCGCACGCGGGGCCAGCGGGTATGGTGGATTCATGACCGACACCTACACCGAAGCTGCACTGGCCGCCGCCCGCACGGTGGCCGCGTTCAACGCCGACCAGCCCGATGCGGATGCGAGCGACCCGCGTCGCCTGGGCTGGATGCGCGGTGCGCCGCCCTCCGCCGAGAAGCGCATGCTTTTCGCCGACAACAGCCGCAACCGCTTTCCGCAGATCCGCTGGTCGTTCAGCCACCAGCGCCACTTCCTGCCGACGAGCGAGGTGTGGCGCGGTGAGGGGCCGGTGTCGGCCCTGCCGCGCGCGCCGCGCAGCCTCGATGGCCTGCGCTTCACGGCCATCGGCGCCTCGTCGCCCATGGGCTGGGAGCAGGGCCTCAAGGCGACCTGGACGGATGGCGTGCTGGTGCTGCACAAGGGCCGCATCGTCGACGAGCGCTACTTCGGTGCCTTGCAGCCGCAGTTGCCGCACCTGGCGATGTCGGTCACCAAGTCCTTCGTCGCGACCATCGCGGCCAGCTTGGTGGCTGAAGGCGCGCTCGACGAAACCAAGCGCGTGGATCACTACGTGCCCGAGCTCGCGGCCAGCGGGTTCGGCGACGCCACGGTCCGACAGCTGCTCGACATGCGCACCGGCATTGCCTACACCGAGGACTACCTGGACCCCGACTCCGGTGCCGTCCGCCTGGGCCGTGCCATCGGCCTCGCGCCGCGCCAGCCCGGCGATGCGGCATCGCTCACCGACTACCTGTGCACGGTTGGCAAACAGGGTGCACACGGCCAGGCCTTCGCCTACAAGACCGCCAACACCGACGTGCTGGCCTGGGTGCTCAAGCGCGTGACGGGCCTGACGCTTGCCGAGTTGCTGGAGCAGCGGCTGTGGTCACCGCTGGGCATGGAGTTCGACGCCTACTTCGCCATCGACGCCTGGGGCACCGAGTTCGCCGGTGGCGGGCTCAACCTCGCGCTGCGCGACATGGCGCGCTTCGGCGAGGCCATGCGCTGCGAGGGTGTGTTCAACGGGCGTCAGGTGGTGCCGGCCAGCGTGGTGGCCGACATCCGCCGCGGCGGCGAGCGAGGGGAGTGCGCTCGCGCGGGCTTCCCCATCCTGGACGGATGGAGCTACCGCAGCATGTGGTGGGTCTCGCACAACGCGCACGGTGCCTTCATGGCGCGCGGCATCCACGGCCAGGCGATCTACGTGGACCCGGCGGCCGAGCTGGTCATCGCGCGCTTTGCCTCTCACCCTGGCGCGGGCAATGCCTTCAACGACCCGGTGTCGCTGCCGGCGTATCACGCGGTGGCGCTGGCGCTCGGAAGCTAGTTCGCGCTGAGCTCGTCGATCTGCGTCGTCAGCTCCAGCCAGCGGCCTTCGGCGACCTCGGTGTCGTCGGCGATCTGCTTGAGGCGCTTGCCTTGCTCGACGCGCTGGGCTGGCGTGAGGTCAGGGCGGGCAGATGCCGTCTCGATGTTGCCTTTCTCCTGGGTCAAGGCCGCGATGCGCTTCTCGATGACTTCCAGTTCCTTGCGCAGCGGCTTGGTCTGTTCGGCTGCCTTCTGGCGCGACTGCGCGGCAGCCTTCCGGTCTTCGGGCTTGGGCGCTGCTTCGGCGGCCTTCTTCGCCTTCACCTTGGCGTTGCCGGCTTCGCGCGCGGCCTTGGCCATCTCGCGCGAGGTTTCGAGCAGCCACTTCTGGTAGTCGTCGAGGTCGCCATCGAAGGGCTTGACCGTGCCTTCGCTCACCAGCCAGAACTCGTCGCACACCTCGCGCAGCAAGGCGCGGTCGTGGCTGACCAGCATCACCGTGCCTTCGAACTCGTTGAGCGCCATGCTCAGGGCTTCGCGCGTGGTGAGGTCGAGGTGGTTGGTCGGTTCGTCGAGCAGCAAGAGGTTGGGGCGCTGCCACACCAGCATGGCCAGCACCAGGCGCGCCTTCTCGCCGCCGCTGAGCGAGCCCACGGCCTGCGAGACCATGTCGCCGACGAAGCGGAAGGAACCAAGGAAGTCGCGCAGCTCCTGCTCGCGCGCCTGCGGGCCCACGTCGCGCGCGAGGCGGATCATGTGCATCAGCGGGCCGTCGTCGAGCGAGAGAACGTCGAGCTCCTGCTGGGCGAAGTAGCCGATCGACAGGCCCTTGCCTTCGGTGACTTCGCCCGAGATCAGCGGGATCTCGTGCGCGATGGTCTTCACCAGGGTCGACTTGCCCTGGCCGTTGGCACCCAGGATGCCGATGCGCTGGCCGGCCAGCACCGAGCGGTTGATGTCCTTCACGATGGCCGTGCCGTTGTAGCCGCAGCACATCATCGAGAAGGCCAGCATCGGGTTGGGCAGCGAGACAGGCTCGCGGAACTCGAACTGGAAGTCGCTGCTGGTGAGCACCGGGCCCAGCTTCTCCATGCGGGCCAGCGCCTTCACGCGGCTTTGCGCCTGCTTGGCCTTGCTGGCCTTGGCCTTGAAGCGGTCGATGAACTTCTGCAAGTGGGCCATGCGCTCCTGCTGCTTGGCGTAGTTGGCCTGGGCCTGCAGCAGGCGCTCGGCGCGCATCTCTTCGAACGCGGTGTAGTTGCCGGTGTAGCGGGTGAGTCGGGTCTCGTCCAGGTGCAGCGTGACCTTGGTGATGGCGTCGAGGAACTCGCGGTCGTGGCTGATCACGAGCATGGTGCCTTCGTACTTCTGCAGCCAGGCTTCGAGCCACACAAGGGCGTCCAGGTCCAGGTGGTTGGTGGGCTCGTCGAGCAGCATCAGGTCGGCCGGGCACATCAGCGCACGCGCGAGCTGCAGGCGCATGCGCCAGCCGCCTGAGAAGCTGTTGACCGGGTCGTCGAGCTGGTCGACGCGAAAGCCCAGGCCCATCAGCAGGGCCTGCGCCCGGGGGCGCGCCTCGAAGCCGCCGGCTTCGGCGATCTCCTGGTGTGCCTCGGCCATGGCGTGGCCGTCGTCGGCCGCCTCGGCGGCGGCCAGGGCCGCATTGGCTTCCATCAGGCGGGTGTCGCCTTCGAGCACGAACTCGGTGGCGCCCTGGTCGGTCTCGGGCATGTTCTGCGCCACCTCTCCGACACGCCAGCGAGGTGGGATCGAGACGTCGCCCGCGTCCGACTGCAGACGGTTCCTGAGCAACGAAAACAGCGACGACTTGCCTGCGCCATTGCGGCCGATGAGGCCGATCTTCTCGCCGGGCTGCAGGGTGACGCTCGCGTCCTGCAGCACGATCTTCGTGCCGCGGCGCAGGGTGACGTTCTTGATGACAATCATGATGAAATCGAATCTATTTCTCTGAAACCGCAACGATCATGACCCGAGGCCTGACCACTCAAATCCTTCATGCCGACCGGCTGGCCGGTGTGGAGCATGGCGCCACCCACAAGCCTTTGCACGTGTCAGCGGCATTCGGCTACGACACGGCCGCCGAGCTGATGGCCGTGTTCCAGGGCGAGCGCAGCGGGCACGTGTATGCCCGCCAAGGCAACCCCACCAGCCATGCGCTGGAGAACAAGATCACCCTGCTCGAAGGCGGCGTCGGCACCGTGAGCTTCGCCACCGGCATGGGGGCCATCGGCTCGCTGCTGTTCGCCTTGCTGAAACAGGGCGACCACATCGTGGCCAGCCAGTTCCTCTTCGGCAACACCGCCAGCCTCCTGCAGACCATCGAGGCACTGGGTTGCTCGGTGTCGCTGGTGGATGCCACCGACGCCGCGCAGGTGGCCCAGGCCATCACCCCGAAAACCCGTATTGTCTTCGTAGAAACGATTGCCAACCCCAGAACCCAGATTGTCGACTTGGATGCCATTGGCAAACTGTGTGCAGAACGTGGGCTTCTGTACGTGGTCGACAACACCATGACCACGCCGCATCTGTTCCGCCCGTCGCAGTTCGGGGCCGGCCTGGTGATGAACTCGCTCAGCAAGTCGATCAGCGGCCACGGCAACGTGCTGGGTGGCGCGATCACCGACACGGGCCTGTTCGACTGGGCCAGCTACCCCAACATCCAGGCCTCGTACAAGAAGGGCGCGCCCAAGACCTGGGGCCTGCTGCAGATCCGCAAGAAGGGCTTGCGTGACATCGGCGCCACCCTGAGCGCCGAAGCCGCACACCGCATCGCCACCGGCGCCGAGACGCTGGCCCTGCGCCTGGACCGCGCCTGCGACAACGCGCTGAAACTGGCCACCTGGCTGAGCGCGCAGCCGGGCGTGCAGGCGGTGCACTACCCGGGGCTCCCGAATCACCCGCAGCACGAGCAGGCCAAGCGCTGGTTCCGGGCCTACGGCGCGCTGATGAGCTTCGAGCTGAAGGAAGGGCACGACATGGCGGCCTTCCTCGACGCGCTGGAACTCGTCATCAAGTCGAGCCACCTGGGCGACAACCGCACGCTGGCCATCCCCGTGGCGCAGACCATCTTCTGGGAAATGGGCCTGGAGAAGCGCCGTCGCATGGGCATCTCCGAGTCGCTGGTGCGGCTCTCGGTGGGAATCGAAGACTACGTCGACCTGCAGGCCGACTTTGCGCAGGCGCTCGCCAGGTTCTAGCGTGCCCAGCGCGCGAGGGCGTCGCGCGTCACCAGCAGCACCTGGTCGGCACCCGCGCTGGTGTCGAGCCAGGCCACTTCGAGCTTGCGGAAGGCGTGCTCGAAGTGCGCACGTTCGTTGCCGATCTCCAGCACCAGCACGCCGATGGGGCTCAGGCGCGAGGGGGCGTCCTTCAGGATGCGGCGCACCAGGTCCATGCCGTCGTCGCCTCCGGCCAGCGCAAGCTGGGGCTCGTGCAGGTACTCCTTGGGCAGCTCGCGCATGCTCTGCGTGTTGACGTACGGCGGGTTGCAGACGATCAGGTCGTAGGGGCCTTTCACATCATCCAGAAGGTCCGACTTGACGAGCGTGATGCGCTTGCTCAAGCGGTGCTTGTCGATATTGATGCGGGCGATGGCCAGCGCATCGTCGGAGATGTCGGCCGCATCGACCTTCACCTCCGGGTAGGCCATGGCGGCGATCACGGCCAGGCTCCCGTTGCCGGTGCACAGGTCGAGCACGCGGTGGGTTTCATCCGACAGCCAGGCGTCGAGCGTGCCTTCGCCCTCGCCATCGGCCAGCAGCTCGGCGATGAAGGAGCGCGGCACGATGGAGCGCTCATCGATGTAGAAGGGCACGTTCTGCAGCCAGGCTTCCTTGGTGATGTAGGCGGCCGGGCGGCGCGTGTCGATGCGCTCGGTGATCACGGTGTCGATCTTGGCGAGCTCTTCGGTGGTGAGTACGCGTTTGGCGTGCGGCTCCAGTTCGTCCAGGGGCATGCCGAGTGCCCACAGCACCAGCCACGCCGCCTCGTCGAACGCGTTGGTCGTGCCGTGCCCAAATGAAACGCCCGCCTGTTTGAGGCGGGCGGCTTGCGCGGTGATGAGTTCGATGAGGGTCACGTCAACAGTCTTTCCAGCACGCCGCGGTAGATGTTCTTCAAGGGGTCGATGTCGGCGACCGCGACCCA
>NZ_DASSRA010000048.1:0-7034 GCF_035702065.1 Rhizobacter sp. | reverse complement strand
CCGTCACCTCGCAGGCGGCGGCGGCCACCGTGGCCGGGTCGTCGACGAGCTTCACGCCGGCCAGCAGCCGCTGCACCTGGTCGGGCGTGACGGGGTGCTTGCACGTCACGTCGTAGACCTTGTTCACATGCTTCTTGGGCGAGGTGAGGCGGTGGATCAGTGCGCCGTCGTCGGTGAAGAGCAGCAGGCCGGTGGTGTCTTCGTCGAGCCGGCCGATGCTTTGCAGGTCGCGCCGGCGCAGCGGCACGGGCAGCAGGCTGTATACGCTCATGTGGTGCTTGGGCTTTTGGGAGCACTCCACGCCCTGCGGCTTGTTCATCACGATCAAGGCCTTGGCGTGGTACGGCCACGCCTCGCCGCGCACGCTGAACACGAGGCCATCGGGGTCCAGATCCTCGAACGGGTCGTCGTGCACCTGGCCGTCGATGCTCACGTGGCCGGAGGCGATCAGGCCTTCGCATTCGCGGCGGGCGCCGAAGCCTTGGGAAAAGAGGATCTGCGAGAGTTTCATGGGAGCTGGATGGCGGGAACCCCGGCATCATCGCTCACGATAATCGCGCCCGTGAAACCGCCGGCCTACCGCTCCACCATCGTCGCCCTTGCCCTGGGCCAGCTCCTGACGTGGGCGGCCCTGTTCTATGGCTTCTCCTCCTTCGTGCTGCCCATGCAGCGCGAGTTCGGCTGGAGCAAGCCCGGGATGATGGGTGCCTTCACCCTGGGCATGACGGTGTGGGGCGTGAGCAGCTACGCCGCCGGTGCCGCCATCGACCGCGGCCAGGGCCGCTGGGTGATGGCGCTGGGCGCCGCGCTGGCCGGCGTGGGCTTCCTGCTGTGGTCGCAAGTCCATGCGCTCGCCTGGCTCTACGTCGCCTGGGCATTGATGGGCGCGGCGATGGCCATGTGCCTTTACGAGCCCGCGTTCTCGGTGCTGACCAAGCGCTTCCCCGACCACTACCGCGAAGGCATCACCTCGCTCACGCTGGTGGGCGGCTTTGCCAGCACGCTGTCGTTCCCGGCCGTCGCGTGGCTGATCGCGACCTGGGGTTGGCGCGATGCCCTGGTGGTGATCGGCGTGGTGCTGCTGTGCGGCGTGGCGCCGTTGCACGCCTGGGCCCTGCGCGGGCCCGACACGCCGGCGCGCCCCGCCGCGCACGACGCGGCCGATGACGCCACCTTGCACGAGGCCCTGCGCCACCGCGCGTTCTGGCTGCTGACCATCACCTTCACGCTCTACGCCTTCGTGTCGGCCGCTTTGTGGGCGCACATCATGCCGGCCTTCGCCGCCAAGGGCACGAGCGAGGCGCAGGCCCTGGCGGCGGTGATGTGGGTCGGCCCGGCGCAGGTGGCGGGGCGCATCGTCTACCTCTGGCTGGGCCGATACGTCACACCGCGCCGGCTGGGCCTGGTGGTGCTGGCGGGCACACCGGCCTCGCTGGCCGTCTTCGCGCTGGCCGACCACTTCGGTGCCTTGCTGGTCTTCGCGGCCTGCTTCGGCATCGCCAACGGGCTGAGCACCATCGTGCGCGGCAATATCGTGCCCGACTACTTCGGCCGCGAGCACGTGGGCCGCATCAGCGGGGCGATGACGACGATCGCGCTGGTCTCGCGCGCGGCTGCGCCGGTGGCTGCCGCTTGGCTGCTGCTGGTCGTGCCCGGCTACCGAGAGGTGATGCTGGTGCTGGCCCTGCTGGGCGTGGGTTCATGGCTGGCGTTTGCGCTGGCCCGCCCGCCGCTGCGATGATCGGGCCCATGAAAATCGCCACCTTCAACATCAACGGCATGAACGCCCGGCAGCCGCGCCTGCTGGAATGGCTGGCCGAAACCTCGCCCGACGTCGCCTGCCTGCAGGAGCTGAAGACGCCAGACGAGAAGTTCCCACACGAGGCGCTGCGCGAAGCCGGCTACGAGGCCATCTGGCACGGCCAGAAGTCGTTCAACGGCGTGGCCATCCTGGCCAAGGGGGTGAAACCGCAGGAGCGCCGCCGCGGCCTGCCCGGCGACCCCGACGACACGCACAGCCGCTACATCGAGGCTGAAGTCAATGGCATCGTCGTGGGCTGCCTCTACCTGCCCAACGGCAACCCGCAGCCCGGCCCGAAGTTCGACTACAAGCTCAAGTGGTTCGACCGCCTCATCGAGCATTCGGCCAGCCTGCTCAAGGAAGGCAAGCCGACGATCCTGCTGGGCGACTACAACGTGATCCCCACCGACGACAAGGCCGACATCTACAACCCCGCCTCGTGGGTGAAGGACGCGCTGACCCAGCCCGAGAGCCGGGCCGCCTACTTCAGGATGCTGGACCAGGGCTGGACGGACGCCATCCGCACCCTGCACCCGGGCGTGCCCAAGTACACCTTCTGGGACTACATGCGCCAGCGCTGGCAGCGCGACGCGGGCTTCCGCATCGACCACCTGCTGCTCTCGCCCGAGCTGGCCAAACGGCTCAAGGCGGGCGACGTCGACCGCGACACCCGCGGCAAGGAAAAGGCCAGCGACCACGCGCCGGTGTGGGTGCAGCTGGGCTGAGCGAGCCCGCCCGGCTCAGGGCCGCTTCTCCAGTGTCATCACGTCGTTCTCGCGCTTCATCTGAAAGCGGCTAAGAAAGCTGTTACCCAGCAGCACGTAGGGCATCTGAGACGGGATCACCAGTGCCTCGACGTTGTAGACCGTCACGTCGCCCACGCGCACCGAGTTGAGCACCACGCGGTGCACGGTCACCATGCCGTTGGCCGTGCCTGCCATGCCGCTCCGGCCTTCCTGGTACTTGATGCCGATGCGTTCGGCGTCCGACTGGCTCATGGCGATGCTGGTGGCGCCGGTGTCCACCACGAAGTCGACCGCGCGTCCATTGATCGAGCCGCCTGTGACGAAATGGCCGCCTGGCCCGGCGGTCATCACGATGCGCGATCCACCGCCCTCGCTGGCTGCGCCGCCCAGGTTCGCCGGCGTGCCACCCAGGGGCACGGTGGTGCGCTGTCCACCGATCTCGACCACCGAGGCATCGGCCGTCACGCTCACCAGCTTGACGCCCTGCACCGTGCTGCCCACGGCCACGGTGCGCGGGCTGCCGTCGATCAACAACAAGGCCTTCTCGCCCAGTCGGCCACTCATCGAGACGGTCTGCGCGCCAGCGGTGAGGCTTGCGAGCAGCAGCCCGGCCGCGGCGAGCGTGCGCATGTTCAGTCGCGGAAGTTGTTGAAGGAGAGCGGCGCGTCGGGCACGTCCTTGCGGATCAGTGCCATCGCGGCCTGCAAGTCGTCGCGCTTGGCGCCGGTGACGCGCACCGTGTCGCCCTGGATGGCGGCCTGCACCTTCATCTTGCTTTGCTTGATGAGGTTCTGGATCTTCTTGGCGGTGTCGCTGTCGATGCCGCTCTTGACGGTAATCTGCTGCTTGACCTTGTCGCCGCCGATCTTCTCGATCTTCGCGCTGCGGTCGAGAAAGCGGATGTCGACGTTGCGTTTGGTCATCTTGGCCAGCAGGATGTCGAGCACCTGGCCGATCTGGAAGTCGCTGTCGGCGTAGACCGTGAGCTCCTTCTCCTTGAGCTCGACGCGGGCCGAGGAGCCCTTGAAGTCGAAGCGGGTGCCGATTTCCTTGGAAGTTTGATCGACCGCATTGCGCACCTCGACGAGGTTGGGGTCGAGAACGGCGTCAAAGCTGGGCATGGGGCAAGTCTCTGGCTGCTTAATAGGCGAAAATTCTGCCATGCAAATCGAGTCGGGCGTGAGCCTGAAACCCTACAACAGCTTCGGCCTGCCGGCGGTGGCGCAGACGCTGGTTCGCGTGGCGAGCGATGCAGACGTGCGGCAGGTGGTCGACCACCCGCAGCTTGGCCGCTCGCCCAAGTTCGTGCTGGGCGGTGGCAGCAACATCATCCTCACGCGCGACATGCCGCAGGTGGTGCTCAAGGTCGAGGTCATCGGCCGCCGCCTGGTCGAGGAGCGCGCTGACGCATGGATCGTCGAAGCCGGTGCCGGTGAGAACTGGCACGAGTTCGTGGCCTGGACGCTCGCGCAAGGTCACCCTGGCCTGGAGAACATGGCGCTGATCCCCGGCACGGTGGGCGCCTCGCCGGTGCAGAACATTGGCGCCTACGGCATCGAAATGAAAGACCGCTTCGAATCGCTCGACGCGGTCGATCTGGTGACGGGGCGCACCGTCACGCTGAGCGCCGAGCTGTGCGCCTTCGGCTACCGCGACAGCGAGTTCAAGCGCTCACTGGCCGGCCGCGTGGTCATCACCCGAGTGCGCTTCCGCCTGCCCAAGCCCTGGCAGCCCGTGCTGGGCTACCTGGAGCTGGAGCGCAAGATGACCGAGACGGGCATCTCGCAGCCCAGCCCGCAGCAGGTGTTTGACTGGATCTGCGCCATCCGCCGCGCCAAGCTGCCCGACCCGGCGGTTGTGGGCAATGCCGGCAGCTTCTTCAAGAACCCGGTGGTTACGCCCGAGCAATGCCGCGACATCATCGGCCGCGACCCGGAGATCGTTCACTACCCCATGCCCGACGGCAGCATGAAGCTCGCAGCGGGCTGGATGATCGACGCCTGCGGCTGGAAGGGAAAGACCGTGGGCCGAGCCGGCGTCTACGAGAAGCAGGCGCTGGTGCTGGTGAACCGCGGTGGCGCCATTGGCTCGGAGGTGATGACGCTCGCACGCGCCATCCAGGAGAGCGTCTACGGACGCTTCGGCATCCGGCTGGAACCGGAGCCGGTGGTGGTCTGAATCAACCGAAGTGGCAGACGTAGTGCAGCGTCTGCGTCACCTCGATGTCGAAGGACGACTTGCCCGGGACGCTGAACGACTGCCCGGCGCTGTAGGCCAGCCAGCTGTCGCTGCCGGCGAACTTGACGCGGCACACGCCCTCGATGAGTTCCATCACCTCCGGTGCGCCGGTGTTGAAGCGCAGCGACGAGGGCAGGATCACGCCCACGCTCTTCTTGCTGCCGTCGGCCAGCTCGATGCTGTGCGAGACGCACTTGCCGTCGAAGTAGACGTTGGCGCGGGTGCTGACGGTGGCGGTGATCTTGTCGGTCATGGCGAGGAGGTGATGCGGTTTGAAGGGGGAGGGGGCAAAGTGTAAGTGCACCTAAAATCAGCGGCTCACCTGAACGCCCTCTCCAACGCTTCCACCCCATGGCCACCATCCTCCAAAGCCTGCCCCTCGGGCAGAAAGTCGGCATCGCTTTCTCCGGCGGGCTCGACACCAGCGCCGCCCTGCACTGGATGAAGAAGAAGGGCGCGCTGCCCTATGCCTACACCGCCAACCTGGGCCAGCCCGACGAGCCGGACTACAACGAGATCCCGCGCAAGGCCATGCTCTATGGCGCCGAGAAGGCGCGCCTGATCGACTGCCGCTCGCAGCTCGCAGCCGAAGGCATCGCGGCGTTGCAAAGTGGCGCCTTCCACATCACGACCGCCGGCGTGACCTACTTCAACACCACGCCGCTGGGTCGCGCCGTCACTGGCACGATGCTCGTCACCGCGATGAAGGAAGACGACGTCAACATCTGGGGCGACGGCAGCACCTTCAAGGGCAACGACATCGAGCGCTTCTACCGATACGGTCTGCTCGCCAACCCGTCGCTCAAGATCTACAAGCCCTGGCTCGACCAGGCCTTCATCGACGAGCTGGGCGGCCGCGCCGAGATGTCGGCCTTCATGAGCCAGGCCGGCTTCGCCTACAAGATGTCGGCCGAGAAGGCCTACTCCACCGACTCCAACATGCTCGGCGCCACGCACGAGGCCAAGGATCTGGAGCACCTGAACAGCGGCGTGAAGATCGTGCAACCCATCATGGGCGTGGCCTTCTGGCGCGACGACGTGGTGGTCAAGGCCGAAGAGGTGACCGTGCGCTTTGAAGAAGGCGTGCCGGTGGCGATCAACGGCGTCGAGTACAGGAGCCTGGTCGACCTGATCATGAAGGCCAACGAGATCGGTGGTCGCCATGGCCTGGGCATGAGCGACCAGATCGAGAACCGCATCATCGAGGCCAAGAGCCGCGGCATCTACGAGGCCCCGGGCCTGGCGCTGCTCTACATCGCCTACGAGCTGCTCGTGACCGGCATCCACAACGAAGACACCATCGAGCAGTATCGCGACCATGGCCGCCGGCTGGGCCGCTTGCTCTACCAGGGCCGCTGGTTCGACCCGCAGGCCATCATGCTGCGCGAGACGGCGCAACGCTGGGTGGCGCGTGCCATCACCGGCGAGGTGACCGTCGAGCTGCGCCGTGGCAACGACTACTCCATCCTGAACACGGTCTCCAGCAATCTCACCTACAAGCCGGAGCGCCTGACGATGGAGAAGGGCGAGTCGATGTTCTCGCCGCAAGACCGCATCGGCCAGCTCACCATGCGCAACCTCGACATCAGCGACACGCGCGACAAGCTCGGCATCTACGCCGCCGCCGGGCTGCTGACCGGCGACGCATCGACCGAGATGCTGCGCCTGGACGACAAGAAGAACTGAGCGCGCAGCCGGCTACGCCACCTGCTCGTGGCGCAGCCGGATCAGCGTGGACTGAAGCAGCCGCGCATCGGCACTCGCACGGTGGCGCTGGCCCGTCATGGCGCGGCTCACCTGCAGTTTGGTTGATTGCCACTGGCGGGCCTCCTGCTCGGTCAGCAGGGCGCGCAGGCTGTCGAGCCTGAAGCTGGGCACCATCTCGGCCTCTTCATACAAGGTGGCGAGCCATGGGTAGTCGTGCGCCCAGCCGTCGCTGTAGACGGTCTGGCCGCGCAGGCATTCGTTGAGGGCGCGGGCCACTTCGCGCGCGTCGCGGCCGTGCTGCTCCAGGGTGGCGCGGGGGATGTGGTGGATCTTCTCGGCAGCCGGATCCCAGTGCGTCCAGCCGGGGGCCGGGCGGATCAGGCTGCAGAAGCTGCTGGCGTTGGGGAGCACGCAACCCACCTCGATCGGATAGCTCGCCCGCCCGAAGCCCGACGCCTCGATGTCGAGGAAAGCGGGTGCTTCCACCAGGCGCGGTGCGGAGGCGACGACCATGCAGCAGCATAAGCAAGAAGCGGCCCGCA
>NZ_DASSRA010000047.1:0-10964 GCF_035702065.1 Rhizobacter sp. | reverse complement strand
GTCTTGGCGGCGCGGGGGATGTCGTCGAAGTCGGGGAACACCACGAAGGCCGACTTGCCGCCCAGCTCGTTGTAGACGCGCTTCAGGTTGCTGCGGCCGGCGTACTCCAGCATCTTGCGGCCCACGCGCGTGGAGCCGGTGAAGCCGATGGCGTCGACGTCCATGTGCAGGGCCAGTGCCTCGCCAGCCTCATGGCCGTAGCCGGGCACGACATTGAACACGCCTTCGGGCAGACCGGCTTCGAGTGCCAGCTCGGCCAGGCGCAGGGCGGTCAGCGGTGACTTCTCGCTCGGCTTGAGCACCACCGAGTTGCCCGCGGCCAGTGCCGGCCCGAGCTTCCAGGCGGCCATGATCATCGGGTAGTTCCAGGGCACGACCGCGCCGATCACGCCCATGGGCTCGCGGGTGATCAGCGCCAGCGCGCTGCGCGGTGTGGGTGCGATCTCGTCGTAGACCTTGTCCACCGCCTCGGCGTACCAGGCAATGCAGCGGGCGGCCGAGGGCACGTCGACCGACTGGCTGTACTTGATGGGCTTGCCCATGTCGAGGGTTTCGAGCAGGGCCAGTTCGTCTTTCGCGGACTGGATCTTCTCGGCAAAGCGCAGCAGCACCTTCTTGCGCGAGGCGGGCGCCTGGCGGGCCCAGCGGCCGTCGTCGAACGTGGCACGGGCGGAGGCCACTGCCGCGTCGATGTCGGCCGCCTGGCCACGTGCGACCTGCGCGATGCGGCGGCCGTGCAGGGGCGAGAGCTTGTCGAACACCTCACCCGCCACCGCCGCCACCCGCTTGCCGCCGATGAAGGCCCGGCCGTCGAGCTTCAGCGCGGCGGCCTTGGCGTGCCAATCGGGAGCAGGGGTGTTCATGCGCGTCTTTCGATGTCAGAAGCTGACGACCACCGAGCCTCCCAGCAGGTGGTTGTCCTTGGTGTAGCTGCCATCCTTCACGTTGAAGAAGACGTTCTCGCTGGCGCGGTCATAGCGGTACTCGAACTTGAAGGTGGTGTTGGGGTTGAAGAGAAAGCCCAGGCCCAGCGAGAGGGCGTAGCGGTTGGCACCCGTTTCCGGGTCGGTCTGCGACCAGACGCCGGTGCCGTCGTCGGTGTAGCCTGGGCCGATACCGTTGCGGCCGTCGCTGCCATAGCCCAGCAGGCCGCCGCCGTTCTTCTTGTTGTAGAGGTAGTCGAAGCGCGCAATGCCTTCGAAGCGCGGCGTGAACTTGTAGGCGCCGAGGGTGGACAGGCCGTACCAGCTTGCGTCGCGCAACTCGCCGGTATTGGGGTCGGCGGTGATGGCGGCGTTCTTCTGCTTGCCGTAGCTCACCTGGCCCTGGATCGTCCAGTCGCCGCGGGTGAACCACGCATCGGTCTCGAACAAGAAGAGCGAGGTGGCCGACCCGCCATTCACGAGGTTGGCTGCCTTGCCGGCGACTCCGGCCAAGCCGAAGCCGGAGAACTCACCCCGGGCGTAGTCGCCGCGGAAGGCGAAGACCGGTGTGGTCTGGTCGGCTGTCTGCTTGGAGGCGTTCATGTTCGCCACCACGCCCTTCATGACCCACTTGCCGCGCGTCAGTTCGAGGCCGGCGCCGGTGTAGGCGGTGGGCAGGGTGAAGTCGAACAGCAGGTTGTGGGTGATCAGCTTGTTGAGCGTGGGCTGCAGGTACTCATAGCCCGACCAGTCGGGGAGCTGGCCGGCGATGAGGCGGGTCTGCAGGTCGGTCAGCGGCACCGAGACACTGGCCTCATGGACGATGGAGCTGTTGAACACGGCGCCGACACCGCGGTTGGGCGCCAGCGTCAGCCGCCACTTGGTGCCGCCTTCCATTTCCTTCTGGAAGTCGATCATGGCCATGCCGAAGTACGAGTTGTCGTAGTTGTAGCCGTCGTCGTCGACCGAGTTCAGGAACTGGAAGCCGGAGCGGTTCTGCGCCTTGTTATAGATGTAGGCCGGGTCCATCTGGCCGCTGATCTTGAGGCCGCGGAAGCCCATGGCCTCCTGGTTGTCTTCGAGCGCTTCGGTCTTGACGGCGATGCGGTTGAAGTCCTGCTGCTGCTGGGTGGTCATGCCGCCGCTGCTGGCCTTGGCGGCCTCGGCGTCCTGGAGCTTCTTGTCCAGCGCGTCCATGCGCTCCTTCAGGGCCTTTTGTTCCTTGCGCAGATCGTCGAGCGACTGGGCGCCCGCAGCCAAGGGGAAAGCGGCCACCAGGGCCAGGCTCAGAGCCGTGAAGTGCCAAGTCTTGGGCCAGTTCTTCGTCATGAGTTTCTCCTCGGGCTGCGGTTGGTATGGGGTTGGGGCTGAGGGTCGGGGCAGAGGTCAGTTGCGCGCGGCCTCGGCCACCTCGCGGGCGCGCTTGCGGTCGTTGCGGGCGATCATCAGGCTGGCGGCGATCACGCCGAGCGAGACCACCAGCACGATCAAGGTGGCGACGGCATTGACGCTCGGGTTCAGGCCCAGGCGGGCACGCGAAAAGATCACCAGCGGCAAGGTGGTGGCTCCGGGGCCGGAGAGGAAGGCCGAGAGCACCACGTCGTCGAGCGAAAGCGTGAAGGTGAGCAGCCAGGCCGACAGCAGTGCCTGGCCGATCATGGGCAGGGTGACCAGGTAGAACACCTGCCAGGGGCGGGCACCGAGGTCGAGCGCGGCTTCTTCGAGCTGCGGGTTCAGATCGCTGAGGCGCGCCTGCACCACGACCGTGGCATAGGCCATGCCCAGCAGCAGGTGGCCGAGCCAGATGGTCATCATGCCGCGCTCGGGGAAGCCCAGCCAGCGTTGCACCGAGACGAGCATCAGCAGCAGTGACAGGCCGACGATCACCTCGGGCATCACCAGCGGTGCATTGACCATGCCCGAGAACATGGTGCGTCCGGAGAAGCGCTTGTACTTGACCAGCGAGAAGGCGGCCAGCGTGCCCAGGACAACGGCGGTGCAGGCGGTGACGAAGGCGATCTTCAGTGACAACCAGAAGCCCACCAGGATCTCAGTGTCAGTCGCCAGCTTGGTGTACCAGTTCAACGTGAAGCCGCGCCACACGTTGGGCACCGGCGAGTCATTGAACGAGAACACGACCAAGGCGATGATGGGCAGGTACAGGAACGCAAAACCTGCGGTAAGCCAGCCTCGGCCAAACCAGCGCGGGTTCATTTACGAACCTCCTGCGCCTCGGCCTGGTACTTGTTGAAGATGGCCAGCGGCACGATGATCAAGAGCACCATCACCACGGCCACGGTGGAGGCCATGGGCCAGTCGTTGTTGCTGAAGAACTCGTCCCACATCACGCGGCCGATCATCAGCGTCTGCGGGCCGCCCAGCAGCTCGGGGATCACGAACTCGCCCACGCAGGGGATGAACACCAGCATGCTGCCGGCGATGATGCCGGCGGTGGAGAGCGGCACCGTCACCTTCCAGAAGGCCACCCAGGCGGTGGCGCCGAGGTCGGCCGCTGCTTCCAGCAGGCGCAGGTCCATCTTGGCCAGGTTGGAGTACAGCGGCAGGATCATGAAGGGCAGGTAGGTGTAGGTCATGCCCAGCACCAGCGAGAAAGGCGTGTTCATCAGCTGGCCCGCCGCCGGGATCAGGCCGAGCGCGACCAGCAGCCGATCGAGGCCCAGGCCGGTGATGAACTCGTAGGCCCAGCCGTGCTCGGTGAGCAGGCCCTTCCAGGCGTAGACGCGCAGCAGGAAAGACGTCCAGAACGGCAGCATCACCAGCATCAGCAGGGCCGGCTGCACGGTGGCCTTGGCCCGTGCCATGAAGTAGGCGAAGGGGTAGCCGATGAACAGGCACAGCACCGTGGTGACGGCGGCGTACTTGAGGCTGGAGAGATAGGTCTTGAAGTAGAGGTCGTCCTGCGTGATGAAGATGTAGTTGCTGAAGCGCAGCGCAAGCTGCAACACGCCTTCGTTCCAGGTGACCAGGTCTTTGAAGTTGACCGTCTCCATCTCGGAGACGCTGATCTTCATCACGATCAGGAAGGGCAGCAGGAAGAACACCAGCAGCCACACGTACGGCACGCCGATCACGGCCACGCGGCCGCGGGCGAGCGAACGGAGCCAGAGCGCGAACTTCATGCCGTGAGCACCACTTGGGAGGTGGGCGACCAACTGGCCCAGGCGGTGTCGCCCCATGTGAGCGGGTCACTGTGGCGTTCGGTGTTGCTCTCGCTCACCTTGAGCACCTGGCCGCTGGCGAGCGTGAGGTGGTAGACGGTGTAGCTGCCGAAGTACGACATGTCCTTCACCGTGCCCTGCACCATGTTGTGCTCGCCGTCCGGCCGGTCGCGGCCGATGCGGATCTTCTCGGGGCGCAGCGCCACGGTGACGTCCATGCCCTCGGTGCCGGTGATGCCGTGGCCCACGTAGTGCACGCAATCGGCGCAGGTGACGATGACGTGGTCGGGCTCGTCTGCCGTGAGCGTGCCGTCCATCAGGTTCACATTGCCGATGAAGTCGGCCACGAAACGCGTGGCGGGGGTCTCGTAGATCTCGCTCGGCGCGCCCACCTGCAGAAAGCGGCCTTCGCTCATCACCGCGATGCGCGAGGCCATGGTCATGGCTTCTTCCTGGTCGTGGGTGACCATCACGCAGGTCACGCCCACGTTCTCGATGATGTTGACGAGCTCGATCTGGGTTTCTTCGCGCAGCTTCTTGTCGAGCGCGCCCAGGGGCTCATCGAGCAGCAGCAATTGCGGCTTCTTGGCCAGGCTGCGCGCCAGCGCCACCCGCTGCTGCTGCCCGCCAGAGAGCTGGTGCGGCTTGCGCTTGGCGAACTTGCCGAGCTGCACCAGCTTGAGCATGGCCTCGACCTGGGCGGCGATCTGGTCGGCCGGCAGGCCGTCGCGCTTCAAGCCGAAGGCGATGTTGTCCCACACCGTGAGGTGTGGGAAGAGCGCATAGCTCTGGAACATCATGTTGAGCGGCCGCAGGTGCGGCGGCAGCCCGGCCAGGTCGTGCCCGTTCAGGATGATTTGCCCGGAGGTGGGCGTCTCGAAGCCTGCGAGCATGCGCAGGAGCGTGGTCTTGCCGCAGCCCGACGAGCCGAGCAGGGCGAAGATCTCGCCCTTGGCGATGTCGATGCTGACGTGGTTGACGGCCTTGTAGCCGCCGAAATCCTTGACCACATCGCGGATCTGCAGGAAGGCAGAGGCTGCGGCGGCAGGCGGCTGCGCCTGGGACATGCTGGCTCCTTCTTGCTTCACAGTCCGGTCTTGAACGAGGTGTAGGTGCGGGTCATCAGGCGGCGCAGGTCGTTGGCGATGGCGTCGGGGGCGGACATTTTCTTCATTTCGGATTCAGGCGGGAACACGGTCGGGTTGTTGGCGATTTCAGGCTTGACCAGCGGCTTGGACTCTTTGTTGGGGTTGGCATAGAACACCTTGTTGGTGAGCGATGCGCTGACCTCGGGGCGGAGAATGTAATTGATGAACTTGTGCGCATTGTTCGGGTGCGCCGCGTCGTTGGGGATGACCATCACGTCGAAGAACAGCAGGCCACCGGTCTTGGGCAGCAGGGCCTCGATCTTCTGGCCGGTGCGCCCGTCGATGGCGCGCTGGCGGGCGATGTTGATGTCGCCCGACCAGCCGAGCGCCAGGCAGATCGAGCCGCTGGCCATGTCGGTGATGTAGCCCGAGGAGCTGAAGAGCGTCACGTAGGGGCGGATGGTCTTGAGCAGGTTGGCCGCGGCGGCATAGTCACCGGCGGTCTTGCTGTAGGCGGGCTTGCCCAGGTAGTAGAGCGCCGCCGGCACCACCTCGGTGGGCGAATCGAGGAACGAGACGCCGCAGCTCTTGAGCTTGCTGATGTACTCGGGCTTGAAGACCAGGTCCCAGGCGTTTTCGGGCATGGGCATGCTGCCGAGCGCCGCCTTGACCTTGTCGACGTTGATGCCCACCGTGGTGTAGCCCCACAGCCAGTTCACCATGTAGTCGTTGCCTGGGTCGAGCTTGGCGAGCTGGGATTGCACCGCGGGGTCGAGGTTCTTGAGGTTGGGCACCTGGCTCTTGTCGATCTTGCGCAGCAGGCCGCCGTCGACCTGCAGCTTGGCCCAGTGCGAGGAGGGCACGACGATGTCGTAGCCCGTCTTGCCGGCCACCAGCTTGGCGTGGACGATCTCGTTGTTGTCGAAGTTGTCGTAGCGGACCTTGATGCCCGTTTCTTTCTCGAAGTTCTTGAGCGTGTCGTCGGCGATGTAGTCGGACCAGTTGTAGACGTTCAGAACCTTCTCTTCCTCCTGGGCCCACGCCGAGCCGGCCGTGAGGCCTGCAGACACAGAAAGTACCCATCCCAGAGCGCACCCCAGAGCGCCAAACAGCTGTTTCATCGCCTTCTCCTGTCTAGGTTGAAATTGTGTCGAACCGCGCCGGAACCGCGTGAGAGTCTAGGCAGGCCGCCAACGGGCGGCTCTACAGGCAAACCCCGTGCCACCGGGGTAACGGCTCACAGCCACCCACGCTGCTTGAGCTCAGCGTGCGTCAAATCGAGACACTTGCGGATCAGCGCCGCCATCTCGTCGATCTGGGCCAGCGTCATGACCAGCGGCGGGGCGATGATCATGCGGTCGCCGACCGCACGCATGATCAGGCCGTTGCCGAAACAATGCGCCCGGCACAGCATGCCGACTTCGAGCTGGCTGTCGAACGTCTGGCCGGTGGCTTTGTCCTTGACGATCTGCAGCGCGCCCATCAGGCCGCAGGTCTGGGCCTCGCCGATGAGCGGGTGCTCGGACAGCGCCGCAAAGTGCTTCGCCAGGTGCGGCCCCAACTCGTTGCGCACGCGCTCGACCAGCTTCTCGCGCTGGATCAGCTTGATGTTGGCCACCGCCACGGCACAGGCCACCGGGTGGCCCGAGTAGGTGTAGCCGTGGGCGAACTCGCCTCCCTGGTCGATGAGCGCACGTGCCACGCGTTCGCCCACCATCACGCCGCCGAGCGGGATGTAGCCCGAACTCACGCCCTTGGCGAAGGTCATGAGGTCAGGCTTGAAGCCCATGGTCTCGCAGCCGAACCAGTTGCCGGTGCGGCCGAAGCCGGTGATGACCTCGTCGGAGATCAGCAGGATGCCGTGCTGGTCGCAGATGCGCTGGATCTCGGGCCAGTAGGTGGATGGCGGCACGATCACGCCACCCGCGCCTTGCACCGGCTCGCCGATGAAGGCCGCCACCTTGTCGGCGCCGATCTCGATGATCTTGGCTTCGAGTGCGCGCGCGGCCTTGAGGCCGAAGTCTTCGCGGCTGAGGCGGCGGTCGCTCTCGAACCAGAACGGCTGCTCGATGTGCACGATGCCGGGAATGGGCAGGCCGCCTTGCTCGTGCATGCCGCTCATGCCGCCCAGCGAAGCGCCGGCCATGGTGGAGCCGTGGTAGGCGTTGTGGCGGCTGATGATCACGTTGCGTTGGGGCTGGCCTTGCAAGTCCCAGTAGCGGCGCACCATGCGCACGATGGTGTCGTTGGCCTCGGAGCCGGAGCCGGCGAAGAACACGTGCTTGAACTGCGGCGGTGTCACCTGCGCCAGCAGCTCGGCGAGCTCGATCGCAGGCGGCGTGGCGGTCTGGAAGAAGGAGTTGTAGAAGGGCAGGGTCTTGAGCTGCTGCGTGGCCGCGTCGATCAGCTCCTGCCGGCCGTAGCCCACGTTCACGCACCACAGGCCGCTCATGGCGTCGAGGATCTTGTGGCCCTCGCTGTCCCAGAGGTAGATGTTCTCGGCCCGGGTGATGACGCGCGAGCCCTTGGCTGCCAGCGACTTGAAATCGGTGAACGGGTGGAGGTAGTGCGCCGCGTCGGCGGCCTGCCAGTCTTGGGTGGTTCTTGTCATGTGATGTGCTTTCAGACGTGCAGCAGCAGGTGCTCGCGCTCCCACGGCGAAATGACTTTCATGAACTCCTCGTGCTCGATGTCCTTGATCTCGGAGTACACGGTGATGAACTCCTTGCCGAGCACGTCGTGCAGGTCCTTCTCGTCGGCGAGCCAGCCCAGCGCTTCGCTCAGCGACCGCGGGAGCTGGTACTCGGAGAGGTAGGCGTCGCCCTTGCACTCGGGCGAGGGCTCGATGCGGTTCTTCAGGCCCAGGTAGCCACAGGCCAGCGTGGCGGCCAGGGCGACGTAGGGGTTGGCGTCGGCGCCGATCACGCGGTTCTCGATGCGCCGCGCGGCCGGCGTGGCCACCGGCGAGCGGATGCCCACGGTGCGGTTGTCTGTGCCCCACTGGATGTTGATGGGCGCAGACATCGAGCGCGCCAGCCGCCGGTAAGAGTTGACGTAGGGCGCGAAGAGCGCCATCGCCGCCGGCGTGTACTTCTGCAGCCCACCGATGTACCAGTAGAACTCCTTGGAGGGTGAGCCATCGGGGTTGCTGAAGATGTTCTGTCCGCTTGCCTTGTTGACGATGCTCTGGTGCACGTGCATCGCGCTGCCGGGCTCGTTGGCCATGGGCTTGGCCATGAAGGTGGCGTACATCTCGTGGCGCAGCGCGGCCTCGCGGATGGTGCGCTTGAAGAAGAACACCTCGTCGGCCAGGCCCAGCGGGTGGTCGTGGAAGAAGTTGATCTCCATCTGCCCGGCGCCCACCTCGTGGATGAGGGTGTCGACGTTGAGTTCCATCTGCTCGCAGTAGGCGTAGATGTCTTCGAACAGGGGGTCGAACTCGTTCACCGCGTCGATCGAATAGGCCTGGCGCGAGGTCTCGGCGCGGCCGCTGCGGCCCTTGGGCGGGCGCAACGGCGTGTTGGGGTCGGAGTTGCGCTCGATCAGATAGAACTCGAGCTCGGGCGCGACCACCGGCTCCCAGCCTTCGGCCGCATACAGGTCGCAGATGTTGCGCAGCACCGAGCGTGGCGCATACGGGATCATCTTGCCGTTGCGGTCGAAGCAGTCGTGGATTACCTGCGCGGTCGGGTCGACGGCCCAGGGCACGATGCGCACCGTGCTCGGGTCGGGGCGCAGGTGCATGTCGCGGTCGGTGGCGTGGATGACGTCGTAGTACGGGCCTTCCTCGGGGACCTCGCCCGTCACGCCGATCGCCACGATGGCCTCGGGCAGCCGCATGCCGCGGTCTTCAGTGAACTTCTCGCGCGGCAGGATCTTGCCGCGCGCCACACCGGTGAGGTCGGGCACCAGGCACTCGATCTCGGTCACGCGCTTGTCGTTGAGCCATTGCTCCAGGTCGCTGAAGCTGAAGTTGTTCTTGTCCACCATGGGTCACCTGTCTGAGTTGTGGGCCAGAGGGCTGGTCTGGCCGGAGCCGCCGTGTGCAGGGCTCGCTATCGATCAGGGTCGGGGTCGTGGGGGACTTCTCTGTGGCTGTTGCGGAAGGACTGGCAGGCTGCGCCAAAGGCCTTGAAGAGGCGCAGCGAGATGGGGTTTTCGGCGGCCTTCCACTCGGGGTGCCATTGCACGCAGAGGTTGAAGCCTTTGGCCGAGGGCATGGAGAAGGCTTCGACCAGGCCGTCGGGTGCGCGTCCTTCGACCACCAGGCCCGGCGCCAAGTCCTTCACGCCTTGCCCATGGGCGGTGTTCACCTTGAACTCGCGCTGCTCGACGATGGACGACAGCAGACCTCGCGGCTCGACGATCACGTCGTGCGCGAAGCCGTATTGCTCTTCGGGTGTCTTGTCGGTGATGCCGCGGTGGTCGTGCTGCCCGGGGATCTCTTGCACGGCCTGATACAGGCTGCCGCCCAGCGCGACGTTGGCCTCCTGGAAGCCGCGGCAGATGGCGAACAGCGGAATGCCTCGTGCCAGCGCGCGAGGAACCAGCGGCAGCACCCAGGCGTCGCGGTCGCGGTCGAGGGGGAGGGTGGTGTCGTGCACCTCTTCGCCGAAGTGGCTGGGGTGGACGTTGGAGGGGGAGCCGGTCAGCAGCACGCCATCGGCGTGGTCCAGCAGCTCATCGACTTCGGTGGCGTGCACGAAAGGCACGATGAGCGGGAGGCAACCCGCGAGGCGGACTGCGTCGATGTATTTCTTGCCCGCCACGTGGAAGGGGTGGGCCCCGATCATGCGGTTGCAGGCGGGAATCAGAACCACCGGCTTCTGGGCCGGCACACTGGCTGGGGTGGCGTTCATTGGGCTTGCTGCGCTGCGGTTCTTGGCCGGCGCACTGGGCTTTCTGTATACCGTTCGTGAGCAATGAGTGTGCCCGGCTTGTGCACGAAGTCAACATCGGCAAAGCACCGCGCATGGGCTTCAGAGCATGTCGCGCAATTGGTAGTAGGCCATGGCGAGCACCAGCGAAGGTGTGCGCAGCCAGCGCCCGCCAGGGAAGTTGCGGTGCCGGATGCGGGCGAAGGTGTCGAAGCGCTCCGCACTGCCGGCAACGGCCTCGGCGACCAGCTTGCCGGCCAGGCCGGTGAGGGCGAGGCCATGGCCGGAGAAGCCTTGCAGGTAGTAAACGTTGGGATGCAGGCGCCCGAAGTCGGGTGCGCGGTTCATCGAGATGTCGACGAAGCCGCCCCAGGCGTATTCGACCTTTGTACCCGTGAGCTGCGGAAAGCTTCGCGCCATGCGCTGCTGCATGCTGGCAGCGAGGTTGATCGGCGTGGCGGTGCTGTAGCTCACCCGCCCGCCATACAGCATGCGGTGGTCCGGCGTAGGGCGAAAGTAGTCGAGCACGAAGTTGTTGTCGCACACCGCTGAGCGTGAAGGGATCAGCGAGTCGCACAGCGCCGGGTCGAGCGGGGCCGAGGTGACGATGTAGGTGCCGACCGGCATGATCCGCGCCGACAGCTTGGGCGCCAGGCCCTGCAGGTACACGTTGCCGGCCAGAAGCGCGTGCGATGCGCGCACTTCGCCCGAGGCAGTCTGCAATCGCACGGGTGCACCAGGCGTGAGCTTTGTGACGGCCGTGTGCTCGAAGATGCGCACACCCAGGCTGGCCGCAGCGCGCGCCAGGCCCAGGCTGTACTGCAGCGGGTTGAGATGGCCCGAGCGCGGGTCGTGCACGCCGCTGTGGAAGCGCGGGCTGGCGATCCACTGCGGCAG
>NZ_DASSRA010000046.1:0-2897 GCF_035702065.1 Rhizobacter sp. | reverse complement strand
TTGCCGTCGCGGCTCAGCTCCAGGTGGATGTGGTTGGTGATGCCCGGGTACTTGAGCGACAGGTCCTGCGCCAGCGCGATCGGCTGGCCGGCCTGCACATCGCCACAGACCAGGCCCTCGGCGTAGAAGATCTTCACGCGGTAGCCCGTCCACTCGCCGCGACCGTGGATCACCAGCCCCCGCATGAGCCGGTCACCGGGGTAGGGCCGTGCCTCGCGGACCACGGTGCCGTCGATGGGCGAGAACACGGCCTCGCGCGGCGTCGTCACCACGTCCAGCCCACGGTGCGTTCGCGTGCCGCCATCGCGGCGCGCGCCGTACTGCCCCGACCCGAACTTGTCGTGCGTGCGGCTTCTCTGCTGTCTGACAACGAAGCGGGCGATCGGCATGGCGTGCTCCCTGGCGTGGCTGCGGTGGCGCAGCTTCGCTTGGGAGCGGGGCAGTGTCATCCGCAAGCTTGAGGACGCAGCCGGCTCAAGCACCTGGGGTGAGCAGGCCGTAAACGTCGTGCAGCGTGGCGATGAGTTCCGGGACATCGTTGCGCTCGTCGTCGAAGTGCACCACATGCATGCCCAGGGCCCGTGGGGCAAGCAGGTTCTCGGGGCTGTTGTCGATGAAGAGGGTGTCACCCGGCGCGAGGCCCAGCAGCCCAAGCGCATGCTCGAAGATCCGCGGGCCGGTCTTGTCGGCACCGACCTCGGCCGACACCACGATGGGGTCGAACCAGGCTGTCAGGTTCCAGTGCGCCTTGAGGCAATCGAGGCGGTCCTTCTTGTTGTCGGTGACGATGCCGACCGCATGCTTACGCCGAAGGTGCCGCGCTAGCGCCAGCATGTCGGTGTGGCGGGGCGTGCTCTCGAACGCCTCTCGCAGCAGCGAGATGTCGATCCGGCACCCCAGCGCCGCGCATACGTCGGGCCAGATCGCCTCGTGCGTTGTGCGCCCAAGGTTGAGGTCGGCGTTGTAGGGCTTGAACGCATCGCGCAGGCGCTCGTGGGCCATGCCGGTTCGCCGGCTCAGATGGCGCAGCGTCGTGAGCGAGCCGGTCTTGTCGCGGGTGAGCACGCCGTCGAAGTCGAACAGCACGGCCTGGATCCTCACTCGAGTGCCCCCTCGCCCCGGCGCGGAATGCATTTGCATGCTGTACAGATCACGCACGTGCGCACTTCGTCACCGTGTCGAGCGTGCGCGTGGTGATGTCCTTGCCGAAGGTTCGTTCGAGCACGTTCATGAACACCGGCCCCTTGTCGCCGGGCACGTAGACGGAAAACACCTCGCTGCCCTCCACCTTGAGGATGCGCGCGCCGTCGCGTTCGGGCGGCAGGGCGATGGGCGCTTCGAGCGGCTGGCGCAAGAAGGTGACGACGCATTTGCCTTGCGGCGGCAGCTTGAACGCGGCGAAGGGCTGCGCGTCGAGCAGCGCCTGCAGGTGGCGCAGGGGCCGCACGAAACTGCCGAAGCTGTGCCCCAGTTCGGCCAGCATGGCGCGCTCGGCACGCTTCTCCAGCGCACTCGGCGCCGATGAGCGCGCGTCGAACACCACGTTGCCGCTGGACAGCAGCGTGCGCACTTCGGTGAAGCCGGCCGTCTCGAAGACGCGCTTGAGCTCCGGCATCTTGGCGTTGAGCGGGCTCACGCCACGCAGCAGGGCGACGTAGCGGGGCATCTCGTCAGCCCCCCGATGCCGCCATCTGCCGGTACACGTCGGGCTTGAGGATCTCCATCATCCGCGACGGATTGGCCAGCTCGCCGAAGCCGAACTGGCGGTACAGCCCGTGTGCGTCCTTGGTGCCGAGGATGAAGCGCCGCAGGCCCTGCAGGTCTTCGTGCGACTGCACGGCCTGCATCAGCCGCTTCGACAAGCCCCTGCCGCGGTGTGCCTCCAGCACGAACACGTCGGCCAGGTAGGCGAAGGTGGCGCGGTCGGTGACCACGCGCGCAAAGCCCACCTGCTCGTCACCGAGGTAGAGGCCCAGGCACAGCGAGTGGGCGATGGCGCGCTCGACCACGCTGCGCGGGATGCCGGGCGACCAGTAGCTGCGCGTGAGGAAGCCGTGGATGGTGTCGATGTCGAGCCGCGTCTTGTCGGTCGAGATGGAATAGTCGGTGGGTGCGCTCATGCTCTCTTTCACTTCAGCACGTAGCTCGCGAGCACGGCCTGCACCTCGTAGATGCTCAGCCGCTTGTTGAACTGCTTCTGGATCGGTGCCGGCGTGCTCGAGATCCAGATGTTCAGCTCGGCATCAAGGTCGAAGGTGCCGCCGGTCTCGATGCTGAAGTGCGTGATGCTCCTGTAGGGGATCGAGTGGTACGCGACCTTGCTGCCCGTCACGCCCTGCTTGTCGACCAGCACCAGGCGCTTGTCGGTGAAGACGAAGTAGTCGCGGATCAGCTGGTACGCGTGCTCGATGCGCTCGCCCGGCGCGAGCAGGCGGCCGAACTCCGATTCGATCTTGGTGGCGTCGATCTTCGACGCGTTGCCCAGCATGCCGTCCAGCAGTCCCATGTGCGCCTCTCCCGGTTGCGCTGACATTCTGACGGACGCGCGCCAGTCACCGCGTTCTGGACACGGGCACTGCCTTCGTGGTGACATCCCCGCTCCACCCACCCGACGGAGACCGCGCGATGACCCAGGCTTTCACACTCCCCTGGCGGCATGCCGCCGCCGCGCTGCTCGCGGCCTGTTGTCTCGCCACCGCGCAGGCGGCCTCGGTCGCCCCGGTGGCAGCGCGCAACGGCATGGTGGTCACGGCGCAGCACCTGGCCACACGCGTGGGGGTCGACGTGTTGAAGGACGGCGGCAACGCTGTCGACGCCGCCGTGGCCGTGGGCTACGCGCTGGCGGTGGTGTACCCGGCCGCCGGCAACCTGGGCGGCGGCGGCTTCATGACGCTGCA
>NZ_DASSRA010000045.1:0-5445 GCF_035702065.1 Rhizobacter sp. | reverse complement strand
CGGCGGGCACGTACTCACCCTTGGCCGGGTCGAGGCGTTGGATGTCCTTGCCCACCTTCTTGTAGAAGCCGGCGCCGGTCTTCTGGCCCAGCGCGCCCTTCTCGATCAGGCCGGCGACGGCCTTGGGCGTGGCGTAGGCACCGTAGAAGGGGTCGTCCTTCAGGTTGTCCTGCATCGTCTTCATGACGTGGGCCATGGTGTCCAGGCCCACCACGTCGGCGGTGCGGAAGGTGCCGCTCGACGCACGGCCGAGCTTCTTGCCGGTGAGGTCGTCGACCACGTCGTAAGACAGACCGAAGTTCTCGGCTTCCTTCATCGTGGAGAGCATGTTGGCGATGCCCACGCGGTTGGCCACGAAGTTGGGCGTGTCCTTGGCGCGCACGACGCCCTTGCCAACGGCGGTGGTGACGAAGCTTTCCAGCTGGTCGAGGATCTCCGGGCGCGTCGTCGGGGTGGGGATCAGCTCCACCAGGTACATGTAGCGCGGCGGGTTGAAGAAGTGGATGCCGCAGAAGCGCGGGCGGATCTCGGCCGGCAGCACTTCGGACAGCTTGGTGATCGACAGGCCCGAGGTGTTCGACGCGACGATGGCGTGCGGGGCGATGAAGGGCGCGATCTTGGTGTAGAGGTCGAGCTTCCAGTCCATGCGCTCGGCAATGGCCTCGATGATGAGGTCGCAGTCCTTGAGCAGCTCGCTGTGCTCTTCGTAGTTGGCCTGCTGGATCAGCGCCGCGTCTTCAGGGATGCCCAGCGGCGAGGGCTTGAGCTTCTTCAGGCCTTCGACAGCCTTGGTGACGATGCCGTTCTTCGGGCCTTCTTTCGCAGGCAGGTCGAACAGCACCACGGGGACTTTGACGTTGACCAGGTGCGCGGCGATCTGCGCACCCATCACGCCGGCGCCGAGCACGGCGACCTTGCGAACATTGAATCGGCTCATGGCTTCTCCTAGGGGAATATGTCGGTCTGGAACTGAAAGGGCGTTCGGCGGAGTCAGTCGGCCTTGTGCCAGGTCTGCGAACGGCCGAACATGGGGGCGCCGACGTACCCGCGCACCTCCAGCTTCTTGCCGTCTTCGCTGGGCTTGAGGCGCAGCTTGTAGATCTTGCCGTTGGCGGGGTCGAGAACGGTGCCGCCGTCCCACAGCCCCTCGCTCTCGGCGTTCTTCTTGATGCCGCGGATGATGGTCATGCCGACGATGGGCTTGCCCTTGTCGGCGCCGCTGCACTCGTCGCACACGGCGTCAGGCTTGGCATCGGGGCCGAGCAGCTTCTCGATGCGGCCGGTGTAGATGCCGTTCGATTCGGTGATGCGAATCAGCGACTTCTCGGTCTTGGACGAATCGTCGATGCTCTTCCACAGCCCGGCCGGGTTCGACTGGGCCATGGCCGAGGTCATGGCAATGGTGGCGGCCAGCGCCATCAGCACTTTCTTCATGGTGTCTCCTGCCTGTTCGGGGATTGGGTCAGCTTAGAACAAGGCCTCGTCCATCTCCATCAGCGGCTTCAAGCCCGCGCGCGCCGTGCGGATGAGGCTCGCGGTCTCGGGCAGCAGCTTGGCGAAGTAGAAGCGCGCGGTGGCGAGCTTGGCGGTGTAGAACGGGTCGCCCGAACCTTGCTTCTCGAGCGCCACCTTGGCCATGCGGGCCCAGAAGTAGGCGAACACCAGGTGGCCGGCCACGCGCAGGTAGTCGACGGCGGCGGCGCCCACTTCGTCCTGGTTGCCGAAGGCCTTCATGCCCAGCTCGGTGGTCAGCTTGGTGAGCTTGTCGCCCAGGTCGGCCAGCGGGTTCACGAACTCCTGCATGGCTTCGTTGGTGCCTTCGTCTTCGACGAAAGCCTGCACGATCTTGCCGAACTTCTTCAGCTTGGCGCCGTTGTCGCCCAGCACCTTGCGGCCCAGCAGGTCGAGCGACTGGATGGTGTTGGTGCCTTCATAGATCATGTTGATGCGCGCATCGCGCACGTACTGCTCCATGCCCCATTCCTTGATGAAGCCGTGGCCGCCGTAGACCTGCATGCAATGCGAGGTGGCGATCCAGGCGTTGTCGGTGATGAAGGCCTTGATGATCGGGGTGAGCAGCGCCACCAGGTCGCCACATTCCTTGCGGGTGTCTTCGTCGTCGGACGAGAGCTCCTTGTCGAGCTGCAGCGCGGTGAACATCGACATCGCGCGGCCGCCTTCGGCGTAGGCGCGGGCCGTCAGCAGCATCTTGCGCACGTCGGGGTGCACGATGATGGGGTCGGCGGCCTTCTCGGGCGCCTTGGGGCCCGACAGGGCGCGCATCTGCAGGCGGTCCTTGGCGTAGGCGACGGCGTTCTGGTAGGCCACTTCGGTCAGGCCCAGCGACTGGTTGCCCACGCCCAGGCGGGCGGCGTTCATCATCACGAACATGGCAGCGAGGCCCTTGTTGGGCTGGCCCACCATCGTGCCGATCGCGCCGTCGAGCGCGATCTGGGCGGTGGCGTTGCCGTGGATGCCCATCTTGTGCTCCAGGCCCGTGCAGAAGACAGGGTTGCGCGCGCCGAGGCTGCCGTCGGCATTGACCAGGTACTTCGGCACCGCGAACAGCGAGATGCCCTTTGAGCCGGCCGGTGCATCGGGCAGGCGTGCCAGCACCAGGTGGACGATGTTGGCTGCCAGGTCGTGCTCGCCGGCCGAGATGAAGATCTTGGCGCCGGTGATCTTGTACGTGCCGTCGGCCTGCGGCTCGGCCTTGGTGCGCAGCAGGCCGAGGTCGGTGCCGCAGTGCGGCTCGGTCAGGCACATGGTGCCGGTCCACTCGCCGCTGGTGAGCTTGGGCAGGAAGGTCTTCTTCTGCTCATCGGTGCCGTGGGCGTGCAGGGCCTCGTAGGCGCCGTGCGACAGGCCGGGGTACATGGTCCAGGCCTGGTTGGCCGAGTTGAGCATCTCGTAGATGCACTGGTTGACGGTGACCGGCAGGCCCTGGCCGCCGTAGGCCGGGTCGCAGCTCAGTGCCGGCCAGCCGCCTTCGACGTACTGCGCGTAGGCCTCCTTGAAGCCCTTGGGTGCACGCACCTCGTGCGTGGCCTTGTCCAGCGTGCAGCCCTCTTCGTCACCGCTCTGGTTGAGGGGAAACACCACCTGCGAGGCGAACTTGCCGCCTTCTTCGAGCACGGCATTGATGGTGTCGGCGTCGATCTCAGCGTGAGGCGGCAGCGCCTTCAGTTCCTCCGGCACGTTGAGCACTTCATGCAACAGGAACTGCATGTCGCGCAACGGGGGGGTGTACTGGGCCATGGTGAACTCCTTGAATGTAGGAATGTGGAAACGGGAAACAGGGGTAGCGGGCTATCGACGTGCCGAGCGCGAGGCTTGACGGGGCGCGGGCGGAGCGGCCTGGCCCGGCATGGCGTAGTAGGCGACGACGCGCTCGAAGCCGACGCGCGCACGGTCCAGTGCACCGGGCAGCCGCAGGAAGCGTGCGTCGTGATGCACCGCGAGGATGTGGCCGTGGATCTCGAAGAGCATCTGTTGTGCGTCGGTGTCGGGGCGCAGCTGGCCTTCGTCGATGGACATGCGGATGGCACGCTCGAGCGCGAGGTGCCAGGCACGCACCATGGTCACCAGGGCATCGCGCACCGGGCCGGGCCGGTCGTCGAACTCGACCGCGCCGCTGATGTAGATGCAGCCCGAGTCGAGCTCGATGGAGACGCGCTTGATCCAGCGCTCGAACAGTGCGCGCAGGCGCGGCAGGCCGCGCTCTTCCTTCAGCGCAGGAAAGAACACTTCTTCTTCGAACTTGGCGTGGTACTCGCGGATGACCGAGATCTGCAGCTCTTCGCGCGAGCCGAAGTGGGCGAAGACGCCCGACTTGCTCATGTGCATCACGTCGGCCAATGCGCCGATGGACAAGCCTTCGAGGCCCATGTGCGAGGCCAGGCCGAGCGCCGCTTCGAGAATGGCGGCGCGTGTCTGCTGACCCTTCTGCAGCTGCCGGGGGCTGTCGTGAACCGTCTTGGGGGCTACGCTCATGCAAGGACTCGCGGTAGAAATAAAACGAACGATCGTTCTATTCTTACCGAGTTTTTGCGAGCGTGGGGAAAGTTTTCGCGCCGCTTTTTTGTCTTTTTCTAGGCACGCATGCCTAGATGGTCCGGCCGCGAGGGTAAACCCGCGACTTAGGCGCTGTCACCGTTGAACACTCGGGCCTTGATGATCGTTTGATGACAATGTGGCGCAATCACCGCCGCAACCCGCACCGCTATTGAGCGAACTGCAAGGAATGGATTACTCTCCGGCTCAGGAGAATCTCCCGTGGAAGTGCTGCAGCTCGATGTATCCGGCCGGCCGCAATCGTGGATCTCGGCCAAGGAAGCGGCGATCATCTACGCCAGTGACGGCGTAGCCTGGACGCTCGGCGATGCGTTTCATGTCCTGCGCGGCGGCATGCAACGCCGCACCGGCTTGCAGTCGCGCATCGAAGTCCACCCCATCATCGCGGTGCGCGGCGCCATCCCCAGCCGCGCCTGGCGGCAGACGCCGGCCCTCTCCAACCCCAAGCTGTTTGCGCGCGACCGCCTGGTCTGCGCCTACTGCGGCGGCCGCTTCCATGTGGACGACCTGACGCGTGAGCACATCGTGCCCACCTCGCGCGGCGGCCACGACACCTGGATGAACTGCATCACCGCCTGCCGCGCCTGCAACGGCCACAAGGGCAACCGCCTGCCCGAAGAGGCGCACATGAGCCTGATGTACCTGCCCTACGTGCCCAGCCTGCACGAGGACATGATCCTGCGCGGGCGCCGCATCCTGGCCGACCAGATGGAGTTCCTGCTGGCCAGCGTGCCGAGGCACAGCCGACTCAGGATTTAGCCGAGCGCGTCGAGTTCGGCTTCGACCTGCTTCGCGTCGATGAACTGAATGGCGTGCCAGCCCTCGGCTCGCGCCATCGCCACGTTCTCGGCCAGGTCGTCGATGAATACAGTCTGTGCAGGCTCGATGCCGAAGCGCTCGATGGCCAAGCGGTAGATCGCCGGTTCCGGCTTGATGAGCTTCACGCGCGACGAGAACACGCCATCGGTGAAGCGCGAGAAGAACTCGTTCGTGCTCTCCAGGTGCGCCGCGTAGGGCTCGGGCATGTTGGACAGGAAGAAGAGCTTGTGGCCCTTGGCATGCAGGCTATGCAGCAGCTCGACGGTGGCCTGCTGCGCTTCGAGCTCGCCCGGCACGGCCTCGATCACCGCCTGCACTTCGCCCAGCTCGAAGCCGAGCCGTTCGGCAATCAGCGGGGCGAGTTCAGGCACCGTGATCGTTCCGCGATCGAAGCGCCCCCAGTCTCCCTTGTAGTTCTGGAAGAAGTCGACCACCAGCTGCTGCGCCGCAGCTTCGTCGACAGCGCGGTGCGGCAGCGTACGGCGCAACAGCTCGTGTGGCCGCCACTGGAACACCACACCACCGAAGTCGAAGACGATGTGCTTCTTGTTC
>NZ_DASSRA010000044.1:0-7281 GCF_035702065.1 Rhizobacter sp. | reverse complement strand
CGCCGAGCAAGATGTTGCAGACCCCGCTGCCCACGAATCGCTCGACACCCTGCGTCGCCGTTTGTCCGGCGAGAAGCTCATCGTCGCTTTCGTGGCGGAGTTCTCGCGCGGCAAGTCCGAGCTGATCAACGCGATCTTCTTGTCCGACACCGGCCGGCGCGTGCTGCCGGCCACACCGGGGCGCACCACCATGTGCCCGGTCGAGCTCGGCTTCGAGGCCGGCGAAGAGCCGGCGCTCGCGCTGCTGCCCATCTCGACGCGGCTCGAAGGCCTGTCGCTCACCGAACTGCGTGGCCAACCCAAGCTCTGGACGCACCTGTCGCTCGACATCAGCTCGCCCGACAAGCTGACCGAAGCCCTGCGCGAGGTCATGCGCACGCAATGGGTCAGCGTCGACGACGCCAAGGCACTCGGTTTCTGGGACGACGAGCACCCCGAAGACAACCCGCCCACCAATGACGAAGGCCTGGTCGAAGTGCCGGCCTGGCGCCACGCGCTGATCAACTATCCGCACCCCTTGCTCAAGCAGGGCCTGGTGGTGCTCGACACCCCGGGGCTCAACGCCATCGGCGCCGAGCCCGAGCTCACGCTGAGCCTGCTGCCGTCGGCGCATGCCATGGTGTTCATCCTCGGTGCCGACACCGGCGTCACCAAGTCCGACATGGCAATCTGGCGCGACCACCTCGGTTCGCCTTCGGGTGCGAGCTTCGTCGTGCTCAACAAGATCGACGCCTTGCTCGACCCGCTGGCCACGGTGGAGCAGGTGCGCGAGCAGATCGAGTCGCAGCGCCAGGCCACGGCCCGCACGCTCGGCACCGACGCCGATCGCGTGTTCCCCCTCTCGGCCCGCCAGGCCCTGGCTGCCCGCATCGACGGCGATGCCCGCGCGCTGGCCGACAGCCGCCTGCCCGCGCTCGAAGCCGCGCTCAGCGCACAGCTGCTGCCGCAACGCCGCGACACCCTGCAAGAGATGGTGGTCGAAGCCACGCAGCGCATGGAGTCGCAGGTGGCGCGCCGCCTGGGCGACCGCCGCCGCCAGACGGCCGAGCAGATGCTCGAACTGCGCGGCCTGCGCGGCAAGAGCAGCGCCAAGACCCGCATGATGCTCGAGCGCGTCGACGCGGAAACCGCTGAGTTCGAGTTGTGCACCTCCCGCCTGCAGGCCATGCGCATGGTCCACAGCCGCATGCTCAAGAACGCGCTGGTCGACCTCACCAGCGACCGCCTGCGTGAAGAAGTCAACGAGATGCAGACGGCGATGAACGCCTCGCTGCTCAACCTGGGTGCCAAGAAGGCCTTCCTCGCACTGTGCGCCCGCCTGCGCGAGCTGCTCGAGGCCTCGCATGTGCGCGCCAACGAGATCCACGACATGCTGAGCGCTTCGTTCTCCAAGCTGAATGCCGAGTTCGGCTTCAGCCTGGCGGTGAGCAAGACGCCCGACCTCGGCCGCTTCGTGCAGGAGCTGATGCTGATCCAGCGCAACTACGTGCAGTACCTGGGCCTGACGCAGGCACTGCGCCTGTCGCAGCCCAAGTTCATGGAGCAGTTCCGCCGCATGCTCGTCTCCAAGCTGCGCGTGGTGTTCGAGAACGCGAGCAGCGAGCTGGAGCTGTGGAACAAGATGGCCTCGGCACAGGTCGATTCGCAGCTGCGCGAGCGTCGCCGTGGCTTCCGCCGCCGCCGCGAGGCGCTGGAGCGCATCCAGACCGCATCGGGCGACCTGGAGCAGCGCATCGCCGAGCTCGAAGCGCAAGACGCGCAACTGCAGGCTCTGCAAGCCCGCAGCGCTGAGCTGGCGGTGCGCGTGAAGGAGCAGGCGCGGCTCGACCCGCAGCCGCTGGCGGAAGCGCAGAACAGCGAAGCCGGCGTGCTCTACGCCGCGCAGGCTTGAGCGCGCTCTGAGCGCTAACCACAAGACAGACCACTTCGCCACGCCCCTGATCGCGTGGCAGCGCCAGCACGGCCGCCACACGCTGCCCTGGCAGCGCACCACCGACCCGTACCGCGTGTGGCTGTCGGAGATCATGCTGCAGCAGACGCAGGTGGGCACCGTGCTGGGCTACTACGAGCGCTTTCTGCAGCGCTTCCCGACCGTACGAGACCTCGCGGCCGCCTCGCAAGATGAGGTGATGAGCTTGTGGAGCGGCCTGGGCTACTACAGCCGCGCGCGCAACATGCACGCCTGCGCCAAGGCCGTGGTCGTCGAACACGGCGGCGCGTTCCCGCGCAGCAGTGCGCAGCTGCAGACGCTGCCCGGCATCGGCCGCTCCACCGCCGCGGCCATCGCGGCCTTCTGCTTCGGCGAGCGGGTGGCCATCCTCGACGGCAACGTGAAACGGGTGCTGACGCGCTTCCTGGCCTTCGATGCCGACCTCGCCGTCGCCCGCCACGAGCGCGAGCTGTGGGAGCAGGCCACCGAGTTGCTGCCGCATGAGGGCATCGAGGCCTACACGCAGGGGGTGATGGACCTCGGCGCGACCGTGTGCCTCGCGCGCTCGCCGCAATGCCTCTTGTGCCCGGTGCAGGCCCATTGCGCCGCGCGCCGTGCGGGCACGCAGGAGCAGTTCCCGGTCAAGAGCCGCAAGCTCAAGCGCGGCCGGCGCGACAACGCCTGGCTGTGGCTGGAGCATGACGACATGCTGTGGCTGTGCCAGCGGCCCGACACGGGTGTGTGGGCCGGCCTGTGGAGCCTGCCGGAGTTCGACACGCCGAGCCAGCTCGAAGCATCGAGCGCTGCCTGGCCGGGTTCGGGCGCGGCCCTGCCCAGCTTCACGCATGTGCTGACCCACCTCGACTGGACGCTGCACCCGATGCGCTGGGCCTTGCCGAAGCGCATGTCCAAGAACGCATTGGCCGCGATCACCGCCCAGCTGCCGCCAGGGGGCTGGTTCACCCTCGACGAAGCGCTCGCCATGGGCCTGCCCGCACCCCTGCGCAAGCTGCTGCTGCGCGAGGCTACTTGACCACGCCCTTGGTGCGCAGGAACTCGTCCACCAGCTGAAGCCGCACCTGCGGATCGGGCAGCTCCATCAGCTTCTGCTTGGCAGCGATGGAGATCGGCAGGATCTCGCACCAGCGGTTGGCTACCCAGCCCGCGCTCTCGAAGGTGAAGGGCTTGAGGAACGGCTCGGAGCCCTGCTGCTTGAGCGTGGCGATGGCATTGGCCAGGCCGCGCACGGTGTCGAGCACTGCAGCGCTCGGTGTGACGACGTCGTCATCGTCCAGCCTCTGCGCCTGCGCCAGCCAGAGGCCGTCGCCTTGCTGCTCGCGCGACTTCACCGCGAAGCGCTGCGTGCCGCGGCAGCGCACCTGCAGGATGCCGTGCTGGGCGCTGTCGACGTCCATCACCTGGGCCAGCGTGCCGATCTCTTCCGTCACCACCGGCTTGCCGGGCGTGTGCACGTCACTGCCTTGGCGCAACGCCACCACGCCGAACGGCTTGCTCTCGCGCAGGCTGGTGCTGATCAGGTCGAGGTAACGCGCCTCGAACACCTTCAAGCTCAGCAAGCCGCCAGGAAACAAGACCGCTTGCAGCGGGAACAAGGGGAGCGAGAAGAGTTCAGTCTCGGGCATCGAGTTCTCGATGGCGGATCAGCGTGACGCCGCGGCTGGCGAAACGCGCGGCCAGTGTTTCGACGAAGTAGACCGACCGGTGCTGGCCGCCGGTGCAGCCGATGGCCACGGTGAGGTAGCTGCGCTGGTCGTTCTCGAAGGCGGGCAGCCAGCGCCGGATGAAGCCTTCGATCTGCGCCAGCATCTCGCCCACCTCGGGCTGGGCCTGCAGGTAGGCGGCCACCTCGGCGTCGCGGCCCGTCTGGGCACGCAGCTCGCGGATGTAGTGCGGGTTGGGCAGCACGCGCACGTCGAACACGTAGTCGGCGTCGAGTGGCACGCCGTGCTTGAAGGCGAAGGACTCGAACACCAGCGTCAGCGCGCGCGTCTTGGCCTGCACCAGGTCGCGCACCCAGATGCGCAGCTGGGCCGGGCGCAGCTGGCTGGTGTCGACCACGGTGGACACTTCGCGCAGCCCGGCGAGGAGTTCGCGCTCCAGCTCAATGGCGTCGCTCAGCGCATGGTGGGTGGCCGAGACCTCGTCGTCGCGCCGGCGTGAGGGCAGGTTGGTGAGCGTGAGCTGGGTGAGCGGGTGTGGCCGCCGCGATTCGGAGAAGCGGCGCACCAGCGCATCGGTGTTCGAGTCGAGAAAGATCGAGCGGACGATCGTGCCTTCGCCGCGCAGCTCTTCCACCAGCTTGAGCAGGTGCGGCAGCGAACCGGCGCTGCGCACGTCGACCGCGATCGCCACGCGGCGCTGCAGCCGCTCGTGCTCCAGCCGCAGAAAGTCGCGCAGCAGCTCAGGCGGCAGGTTGTCCACGCAGAAGAAGCCGGCGTCTTCGAGCGCATGCAGCGCCACCGACTTGCCGGAGCCGGAGATGCCCGTGACGAGCACCACCTCATGCGGTGCCGCCGGTGTGTCCGGTGTCGTGTTCATTTGCGCTTGCGCCCGGCCGGGGCGGGGACGGATTCGGCCGCGACGGACAGCAGCTCCTGCGCGTGCGCGAGCGTGGTTCCCGACTGGCGTTCGCCGCCCAGCATGCGGGCCACCTCGGCGACGCGTGCCTCGCCTGCCACCGGGCTGATCTCGCTGCGCGTGCTGCCATCGCGCAAGGCCTTGCTCACCACGAAGTGGTGATCGGCGCAGGCCGCCACCTGGGGCAGGTGCGTCACCGCCATCACCTGGCGGTCGCGGCCCAGCTGCTTCATCAGTCGGCCCACCGTGTCGGCCACGGCGCCGCCCACGCCGGCGTCGACCTCGTCGAAGATCAGCGTGCCTGCGGCCTCGCCACCTTGCGCCAGCTGGCTGGTGGTGACCGCGATGGCCAGCGCAATGCGCGAGAGTTCGCCGCCCGATGCCACCTTGGCCAGCGGCCGCGGCGTGCTGCCCGCATGGCCGGCGACCAGGAACTCGGCCGATTCGAGGCCAAAGGATTGCGGCGCATCCTGCGGGGTCAGCGCGACCTCGAAGCGGCCACCCGCCATGCCCAGCTGCTGCATGGCCTGCGTGATGGCCGCAGCCAGCTTGGGCGCGGCGGCCTTGCGCTGCGCCGAGACGCGGCGGGCTTCGGTGCTGAAGGCGGCCTGCGCGTCATTCAATGCGCGCTCCAGCCCGTCGAGGTCGGAAGCGGCGTCAAGCGCACGCAACTCGTCCTTCCACTGCGACAGCAGCGCCGGCAGTTCGGCCGGCGGGCGGCGGTAGCGCTTGGCCAGGCTGATCCAGGCCGACAGGCGCTCGTCGAGCTCTTGCAGGCGCTCGGGCTCCAGCTCGGCGTGGTTGAGGTAGCTGCTGAGCGTGTGGGCGGCGTCCTGCAGCTGTGCCTGCGCGCTTTGCAGCACCTCGGCCACGTTGGCCAGGCGGGTGTCGAACGAGGCCACGTCTTGCAGCGCGTCGACGGCGCGGGCGGTCAGGCCGTCGGCGCTCAGTTCGGCCTCGCTGATGGCATCGAGTGCGGTGCGCGCGGCGTCCATCAGCGACTGGGCGTTGGACAGGCGCTGGTGGTCGGCGTTGAGCTCTTCCCATTCGTCGGCGCCCGGGGCCAGCTTGTCGACCTCGCCCACCTGCCAGGCCAGGCGCTCGCGTTCGCGCTCCAGGTCGGCCTGCTGCGAGCGCGCCATGGCGAGCTGCTCACCGGCGGCCTTCCAGCGCGACCACGCGGTGGCGAGCGGCGCGGCGTCCACACCCGCATAGGCATCGAGCAGTGCACGCACCGAGGCGCTGCGCGTGAGGCTTTGCCAGGCGTGCTGGCCGTGGATGTCGACCAGGTGGTCAGCCGCCTCGCGCAGCTGCGTCACCGTGGCCGGGCTGCCGTTGACCCAGGCGCGGCTCTTGCCCTGCGCGTCGATCACGCGGCGCAGCATCAGGCTCTCGGCCGGCTCGAAGCCGGCGTCGTCCAGCCAGGCGGCCAGGCTGGCCGGCGTGTCGAACTCGGCGGTGATCTCGGCGCGCACCGCGCCTTCGCGCACCACGCCGGCATCGCCACGGCTGCCCAGCGCCAGCTGCAGCGCGTCGATGAGGATGGACTTGCCGGCACCGGTTTCACCCGTCAGCACCGAGAAGCCGCCGGAGAGTTCCACTTCCAGCGAGGTCACGATCACGAAGTCGCGCAGGGCGAGCCGCCTCAACATCTCAATTGACTCCAGCGTTCCAATGCAGTTTTCTGCGCAGTGTTGCGTAGTAGCTCCAGCCGCGCGGGTGAAGAAAGCGCACTTGGTGACCCGAGCGGCGGATCACGATGCGGTCGCCCGGCAGCAGGCTGGCCAGGCTTTGCATGTCGAAGTTGACGCTCGCGTCGCGGCCGGTCACCACTTCGAGCGTGATGTCCAGGTTGTCGGGCAGCACGATCGGCCGGTTCGACAGGTCGTGCGGCGCGATGGGCACCAGCAGCCAGCCGCCGATGCCCGGGTGCAGGATCGGCCCGCCTGCCGACAGCGCATAGGCCGTTGAGCCGGTGGGCGAGGCGATGATCACGCCGTCGGCCCGCAGGTTGGCCACGAACTCGGGGCCGATGTCGACCTTCACCTCGATCATGCTGGCGGTGGCATTGCGGCTCACCACCACGTCGTTCAAGGCGAAGCCGTCGAAGATCTTCTGGTCGTCGCGCAGCACGTTGCCTTCGAGCATGGTGCGGCGTTCTTCTTCATAGTCGCCGGCGATGATGGGCGCCAGTGCCTCGGCGAACTGGCCGATGGGCACGTCGGTGATGAAGCCCAGGCGGCCCTGATTGATGCCCACCATCGGCAGGTTGTAGCGGGCCAGCTGGCGGGCGAAACCGAGCATGGTGCCGTCACCGCCCACCACCACCGCCATGTCGCAGTTCTTGCCCAGTTCGGGAACGCTCAGGGCGTTGAAATCGGCGATGCCGGTGTTGAGCGCGGTCTCGCGTTCGAGTGAAACTTCCAGCCCCTGGCGCACCAGAAAGTGCGCGATCTCTTCGAGCACCCCGCGGATGCCTCGGGCCTGGTATTTGCCCACGAGAGCGGCGTGTCGAAAGCGTGAAGGCATGCGCGGGATTACACCACAGCGCCTGTGAAAGAACGGGGTCAAACTCCCTCGCGGCCTACAATGAAAACCATGTTGGACGACCGCGCCAGAACCCTGCTGAAAGCGCTTGTGGAGCGCTACATCGCTGACGGCCAGCCAGTGGGTTCACGCACGCTGTCGCGCGCCTCCGGGCTCGACCTGTCACCCCCCACCATCCGCAACGTGATGGCCGACCTGGAAGACCT
>NZ_DASSRA010000043.1:0-11414 GCF_035702065.1 Rhizobacter sp. | reverse complement strand
TTGGCCAGGCCGAACACCGCCACAAACAGGATGATGGCCAGCGCCGACGAATAGCCAGTGCGCCACTTCTCGAAGGCCTCGCGCTTGAGCGTGATCGACACCACCTCGGTGGTCGAGCCCGGCCCGCCGTTGGTCAGCAGGTTCACCAGGTCGAACATCTTGAAGTTCTCGATGCCGCGGAACAGCACGGCCAGCATCACGAAGGGCAGCACCATCGGCAGCGTGATGCTCCAGAACTGCCGCCATGCCGAGGCGCGGTCGACTTCTGCCGCCTCGTAGATGTAGTCGGGGATGCTGCGCAGGCCGGCCAGGCAGATCAGCATCACGTAGGGCGTCCACATCCAGGTGTCGACGATCACGATCGCCCAGGGCGCGAGCTTCACCGAGCCGAGCATCTCGAAGCTCGACGGCGGGATGCCGGTGAAGAAGCTCACCGCGTAGTTGAAGAGGCCGATCTGCGGCTGGTAGAGGAAGGCCCAGAAGTTGCCCACCACCGCGGGCGACAACATCATCGGGATGAGGATCAGCGTGGTCCAGAAGCCGTGGCCGCGGAACTTGCGGTCGATCAGGTAGGCCAGCGTGAAGCCGATCAGGGTCTGCAGCGTGATCGTCCAGAACAGGAAGTGCGCGGTGGCCTGCATCGGGCCCCAGATGTCGGGGTCGGTGAGGATGCTCACGTAATGGTCGATGCCCACACCCAGCACCTCGGCATTCGGCCGGTTGGCGCGGAAGTTGGTGAACGAGAGCCGCACCGTCCAGATCAACGGGAAGATGTTGATCGCCAGCAGCAGCAACATCGTGGGTGCGATGAACAACCAGGCGATGGCGCGGTCCGACAGGCCGCGCATGCGCCGCGCAAGCGGGGGCGGTGTCGCGAGTGCAGCACGTTCGGCGATGCTCGGAGGTCCGTTCATGGCGAAAGTCGGGCGTGAGTTTTGATCAAGCGGCCGCGGTGGAACTGGCTCTGCCAGGCCACCCGCGGCGCCCCCTTGAGGGGGAGCGCCGCAGGCGCTCCGGGGGTGGTCCTATTTCAGTTTGCCGTCTTCCTTGAACACCTTCTTCCAGTCCGACACCAGGCCGTCGAGCGCTTCCTTCGCCGTGCCCTTGTCGGCCACCACGAAGTCATGGACGCGCTTCTGCTCGGCCAGCAGCAGCTGCGCGTAGCTCGGCTCGGCCCAGAAGTCGACCACCTGGTCCATCGCGTCGAGGAACTCGGCCGCGAACGGTGCGCTCTTCTTGAAGCCGGCGTCGTTCAGCACGCCCTTGTGGCAGGAGTAGCCGCCCAGCGCCCACCACTTCTTCTGCACGTCCAGCGAGGCGAACCACTTGATGTAGGCGAGCGCCTCGTTGCGGTTGGGCGAATACGCCACCACCGAGATGCCCTGGCCACCGAGCTGCGAGCCCTTGCCCTTGTCGCTCGGGTTGACGAAGAAGCCGATCTTGTCGCCGCCGACGTTCGGGTCCTTGTACAAGCCCGGGAAGAAGGCGAACCAGTTCATCATCATCGCCACCTGGCCCGACTTGAAGGCATCCAGGCCCTCGCCCATGTACGAGTTGGTGAGGCCCGGCGGCGTGCAGCACTTGTAGAGCGACTTGTAGAACTCCAGGCCCTTGATCGCGTCGGGCCCGTTGACGAAGCCGTCCATCGCGTACGGCTTCTTCGGGTCCTGGTACTTGAAGCCCATCGGGTAGAGCACGTTGCTCACGCCCATGGTGATGCCCTCGGAGCCGCGCTCGGTGAAGAGGTAGGTGCCGTAGACCTTCTTGCCGTCGATCTGCCGGCCCGAGAAGAACTCCGCCACCTGCTTGAAGTCGGTCCAGGTCTTGGGGGCCTCGAGTTCGCGGTTGTACTTCTTCTTGAACTCCGCGCGCAGCTCGGGCCTGGCGAACCAGTCCTTGCGGTAGGTCCAGCCCAGTGCGTCGCCCATTGCGGGCAGCGCCCAGTAGTTCGGCGTGCCCTTGGGCCACTCGGCATAGCCGGTCACCGTCGCCGGGGCGAAGTCGCTGATCTTGATGCCTTCCTTGGCGAAGAAGTCGTTCAGCTTCACGTAGTGGCCGCTCTCGGCCGAGCCGCCGATCCACTGGCTGTCGCCGATGATCAGGTCGCACAGCTTGCCCTTGCTGTTCAGCTCGTTGAGCATGCGGTCGGCGAAGTTCGGCCAGGGCACGAACTCGAACTTCATCTTCACGCCGCTCTTGGCGGTGAAGTCCTTGGACAGTTCCACCAGGGCGTTGGCCGGGTCCCAGGCGGCCCAGCACAGGGTGATGGTCTTGTCCTGCGCCTGCGCGGCGTTGCCGCCCAGTCCGAGCAGGGCGGCGACCGCCAACGTGGACAACGCCGGCAGCTTCTTGAGAAACGAAGTCATGAGGGTCTCCTAACGTTTGTTCGACTCACGAGCACACACATCCGACCGCCGTTCAGTGCAGGTTCTCGGCCGTCAGGATCTCGACGCGCGGCTGCACCACGTTCAGGGCCCCGCGCACGTTCTCGCACAACGCGCGCAGCACGCGCGCGGCGGTGGAGATGCAGTAATGGATGTCCTGGTGCAGCACGTAGGCCAGGCCATTGGCGCCCAGCAAGGCGCGGTGCTCGTCGGTGAAGTCGTGCGCGACCACGCCGACCGTGCCCGTGAGCCCCAGGCTCTCGAGGGCACGCGCCACACCGGCACTGCCTGAGCCCACGTTGTAGATGCCCGCGACGCGGGCGATGTCGACGCTCTTGCTGCGCAGGAAGCGCAACAGCGCGCGGCTGGCGGCGGCATCGCCCGGCGGCAGGTCGGGGGTGCGCAGCACCTTGAGCTTGGGGAATCGCTCCTCGACGACCTGGGCGAAGCCGATGCGCCGCTCGATCTCGGCCGAGATGCGCGTCGCCTGCGAACTCAGCAACAGCGTGTCGCGTGGCCCGGCGGCCATGCGGCCGAGCAGCAGCCCGGCGGTGCGGCCGGCGGCGCGGTTGTCGGCACCGATGTGCGTCTCGCGCATGGAGCCGGCCACGTCGCTGAAGAGCGTGACCACATGGACACCGGTGCGCACCAGCTCATTGATCGCCAGCTTCACCGGCGGCAGGTCGGGGGCCATGACGGCCACGGCGTCGCAGTCGGCCAGCTGGGAGAGTTCGGCAGAGAACTGCACCGCATCGCCGGTGGCGATGCGGTGCGTCACCTCGGTGATGTGCTGGTGGCGGAACTCGCCCGCGGCCTGGGCGATGAGCCGGTCGACCAGCTCGACGAAGGGCGAGGCCTCGGCCGGCAGCACGAAGGCGAAGCGGAAGTTCTCGCCCTTCCGCGGCCGGCCCCTCGGCGGAGGTGCCCCGAGCGAGGCCACCACCTGCAGCACGCGCTGCACCGTCTCGGCATTGACGCCGGGGCGCTTGTTGAGCACGCGGTCCACCGTGGCCGTGCCGACGCCCGCGCGGGCGGCGATGTCGGCGATGGTGGCGGTGGCGGACATGGGGCGGGAGCTTGATGGTTTGATGGTAGGCATCCAAATAAATAAATCAATCATCAATACATCGGGGTTTGCGAGGGGGTGTCCGGCCCGCGAACATCCCGAGCTGGTCCAGCTCGATGCCGATGGCAAGACGCGGCAGCCGGCCGTCCGCCGGGCGGACTCCCCGGTGCTCAGCTGGCGCCGGTCTAAGGCTGGATGCGAGCGCTGAACGCCTGCAACGCCTGCCTGTTGATGCAGGTCGGGGGGCACTCGCCGCGCAGCAGGTGCTCCACCGCCTCCACCGCACCCATGCCCATGGCCAGCATGCTGTCGTGGGTGATGCCGGCCGAGTGCGCGGTGATGAGCACCTGCGGCATCTGCCAGAACGGGTGGTCGTCGGGCAGCGGCTGGGTGTCGAACACGTCGAGCGCCGCACCGGCCAGGTGGCCCCGCTGCAGGGCATCGAGCAAGGCCGCCTCATCGACCACCGGCCCGCGTGCCACGTTGATCAGCCAGCTGCCGCGTCGCATGCGGGCGAGTTGGGCGGCGCTGACCAGGCCGCGCGTCTGCGGCGTGAGCGGGCAGGCGAGCACCACCACGTCGCTTTGCGCCATCAGTTCTTCCAGCGGTGCTGCGGTGGCGTGGCCGGCCTCGCGCAAGGGCAAGCGGCTGTGTGCCAGCACCCGCATGCCCAGCCCGAGGTGCGCGAGCCGCGCCACCGCCTGGCCGACGTGGCCGTAGCCGACCACGCCGAGCGTTCGGCCTCGCAACTCAACGCCAGTTTCGGCCGCGGCCCGCGCGGCCGCCCAGCCTCGCTCTCTCAGCACGGCCGAGAGCTGCTCGGTCTGGCGGGCCAAGGACAGCATGCTGCGTAGAACGTGTTCGGCGACTGCATTGGCGTTCACGCCGGGGACGTTGGCCACCAGCACGCCGCGCGCGGTCGCGGCCTCGATCGGGATCATGTCCACGCCCGCACCGTGCCGCACCGCGCCGATGAGCGTCGGGGCCGCGTCGAAGATGTCGTCGGGCAACTGCGCGCGCACCACGACCACCGTGCAGCCTCGTGCGGCGTCGCGCAAGGTGTCGGCGCTGGCGTCGGGTGCCACCACCACATCGGCCGAGCGCGCCAGGCGGGCGTGGGCGTCGGGGTGGATCGCGTTCGTCAGCAGAACGCGCGGCAAGGCGGCCTTCACCGCCGCGCCACGGCCCGTGCGGCAGGACGCTTCGGCTTGGCAGCCGTTCGCGTGCCGGTCTCCGCGCCCGGCCCTTCAGAGAAGAACATGCGGAAGTAGGCGTCCACGCCCTTCAGGTGGCGGCGCAGGATCTGCAGCCCACCTTCCACATCCCGCTGCTCGATGGCCCGGTACAGCTGCAGGTGCTGGGCGTGCGAGCGTTTGCTCTGCATCGGCGTGTCGAAGTAGATCTCCCGGCGCTGGCGCGACATCCGGTAGAACACGTTGATGAAGCGCAGCAACACATCGTTCTTCGTGGCCGCGACGATGGCCTTGTGGAACTCGGCGTCCAGGTCGGCCAGGCTGTCGCCGCGCTGGATGACTTCATCGCTCTGTGCCAGCAGCGCTTGCAGACGATCCAGATCGTCCTGCGTGCGGCGCATGCAGGCCAGGCGCAGGGCCTCGGTCTCGAGCACGCTGCGCAGCTCGACCGACTGGGCCACCTCGGCGGCGGACAGCGGCGTGTTGGTCTCGGCGAACAGCACCATCGCCTCGATGCTCCGCTCGGCGCCATACGGCTGCAGGTAGATGCCCGACTTGGGCCGGCACTCGATGATGCGCAGCGTGTCGAGGCGGATGAGCCCTTCGCGCAGCGCGCTGCGGCTCATGTTGAACTCCGTCGCCAGGTCGCGTTCGGAAGGCAGCTTGTCGCCGGGCTTGAAGCCGCGCTCGCGGATCATCTGCAGCAGCTTGGCGGTCTGTTCAAGGCCTTCCATGGTGTCCCCCGGATGCGTTCGTGAACTGTTGGTAGGCCGCCGGCTGAAACCAGCGCTCGCGCGGCTGGTACAGGCGATGAGGTGGGATGACGGGCACCGGCTCGCGCTCGGCCGCCGAGTGGAAGGTGAGCTCCAGCTGCACGCCGTTCGGGTCGTACACGAAGAGCTGCCACAGCGGCGTGCCGGGCACGAGGTTCTCGCGGTACGGCAGCGCAAAGCGCTCGAACTGCGCACGGAACGCGCTGTAGCCGCCGCACACGATCGACAGGTGGTCGATGGCGCCCGAGCCGGTTTGCACCGAGCCGTCGGCCTCTTGCGCGGCTGTGCCGGCGTAGAGGTGGATGGTGGCTTCGGCCCCGGCCTGCGCAGGCGCCAGCCACGCACCGGGAAAGTCGAAGGGCGGGCGTGGCACCGAGACCATGCCCAGCACCTCGGTGTAGAAGCGCACGCTGGCGGGGAGGTCGGCGGTGCGCAGGCCGGTGTGGAAGAGTTTGCCGAAGAGCATGCTGTGTGGCCTTGTGGAGATCAGGTGCGCGCGACCAGGGGGCGCAGCACGTTCATCGAGCGCTCGAAGAGCGAGCTGTAGAACTCGTCGGACAGCAGGTTGGAGCCGTGGTCGAGGATGAACTGCCTTTGCTGCGGCGAGATGTCCACCGGCTGCGTCTCGACCTGCGGCCCGTAGGGGTTGGCCGGCGTGCGGTCGACGGTGGCGACGAACTCGAGCGAGAGCGCGCCCTCGTAGCCCACCCCGCGCAGCGTCTCGACGATGGCGCCGAAATCGAGCTGCCCCATGCCCAGCGCGAAGCGGTTGCTGTCGGCCAGGTGCACGTCGTGAATGCGACCCCGGGCATGGCGTAAGGCCGCATGCAGGTCGGCCTCTTCGATGTTCATGTGGAAGACGTCGAGGCACACGCCGCAGTTCGGTCCCACCGCATCGGCCAGTGCCAGCGCCTGGTCCCCGCGGTTGATGAGGTAGGTCTCGAAGCGGTTGAGCGGCTCGATCGCGAGCCGCACGCCGGCTCGCTCGGCATGGTCGTAGACCGCCTTCACGCCTTCGACCAGCCACGTCCACTCTTCTTCTGGCGTGCCGTCGGGCACGACCTTGCCCACCGTCACCGGCACCAGCGAGACGATCTGGCCGTCGAGCTCCTTCGTCATGGTGACCACGCGCTTCATGTAGTCGACGGTGGCTTCGCGCTGTGCGGCGTCGCGCGCGGCGAGGTTGCGTTCGCCCAGGGTCAGCGTCACGGCGCCCCAGCAGCGCAGGCCGTATTCCTTGAGCAGGGCGCGCACCTCGCGGGTGTCGTACTGCTCGGGCTCGCCGGCGATTTCAATGGCGTCGATTCCATGGGCGTGCATGCGCTCGAGGCTTCGTCGTAGGGGTTCGGCGCGCATCCAGTTGTGGGCGGCGATGTGCATGGTGTCTCCTTCGGTCCGAGGCAGGCGTTGCCGCGCGCCCTGCGTGAAGGAGAACTTTACCGGGCTGCCCAGGCCGCCTCGGCGGGCCGAGCTTAGGAGCGGTTTGGGTCGAAGTCAACTGGTCTGACCAGATGTTGACACCGCCGAACCGCGGCGTGATCATCCGACCCCACGCCGATTGACCAATCGCCGTGTCGGCAGGCAGCACACCGAGGAGACACGCATGAAGACCATCAAGGGCCCCGCCATCTTCCTGGCCCAGTTCGCGGGCGATGAAGCGCCCTTCAACTCGCTCGACACCATCGCCGCGTGGGCTGCGGGCCTTGGCTACAAGGGCGTTCAGATCCCCAGCTGGGACGGCCGGCTGTTCGATCTCAAGAAGGCGGCGGAAAGCAAGACCTACTGCGAGGAGGTGAAGGGCACGCTGGCCCGCCACGGCCTGAAGATCACCGAACTGTCGACCCACCTGCAGGGCCAGCTCGTCGCCGTGCACCCGGCCTACGACGAGGGCTTCGACGGCTTTGCCGCACCCGAGGTGCGCGGCAACCCGGCCAAGCGCCAGCAGTGGGCGGTGCAGCAGATGCTGTACGCCGCCAAGGCCTCGGAGAACCTCGGCCTCACGGCGCACGCCACGTTCTCGGGTGCGCTGGCCTGGCCCTACCTCTACTCGTGGCCGCCGCGGCCGGCGGGCCTGGTCGAGGGTGCGTTCGACGAGCTGGCCAAGCGCTGGCGGCCCATCCTCGACGCCTTCGACGCGAGCGGTGTGGACGTCTGCTACGAGATCCACCCCGGCGAAGACCTGCACGACGGCGTCACCTACGAGATGTTTCTCGACCGAGTGAACCAGCACAAGCGCGCCTGCCTGCTCTACGACCCAAGCCACTTCGTGCTGCAGCAGCTCAACTACCTCGACTACATCGACATCTACCACGAGCGCATCAAGATCTTCCACGTGAAGGATGCCGAGTTCAACCCGACCGGCCGGCAGGGCGTGTATGGCGGCTTCCAGTCGTGGGTCAATCGCGCGGGGCGCTTCCGCTCGCTGGGCGATGGGCAGGTGAACTTCCCCGCCATCTTCTCCAAGATGGCGGCGTACGACTTCCCCGGCTGGGCGGTGCTCGAATGGGAGTGCTGCCTCAAGCACCCGGAGGACGGCGCCCGCGAAGGCGCGAGCTTCATTGCCGACCACATCATCCGCGTGGCCGAGCGCGCCTTCGACGACTTCGCGGCCGGCGGCGCCGACGTGGCCAAGAACAAGAAGATCCTCGGCCTGGCCTGAGAGGTGACGCGATGACCATCGAAGCTTCTCGCGCACACAGCGCGACGCCCCGGCGCATCCGCCTGGGCATGGTGGGCGGCGGCCAAGGCGCCTTCATCGGTGGCGTGCACCGCATGGCTGCGCGGCTGGACGACCGCTACGAGTTCGTCGCCGGCGCGCTGTCGTCGCAGGCCGATCGCGCCATGGCGAGCGCCGCCGAGCTGCATCTCGCGCCCGAGCGGAGCTATGCCGACTACCGCGAGATGGCCGTGCGCGAAGCCGCCCGCGAAGACGGCATCGACGTGGTGGCCATCGTCACGCCCAACCACCTGCACGCGCCGATTGCGCGTGCCTTTCTCGACGCCGGCATCGACGTCATTTGCGACAAGCCCGTCACCACCACCCTGGCCGAGGCGCTCGACCTGGTGCAGCGCGTGAAGCGCAGCGGCCGCCTGTTCGCGCTGACGCACAACTACAGCGGCTACCCGATGGTGCGGCAGGCGCGCGAGATGGTGCTGGCCGGCGAGCTGGGCGAGATCCGCTTGGTGCAGGCCGAGTACCCGCAAGACTGGCTGAGCACCGGCCTCGAGTTCACCGGCCAGAAGCAGGCCGCGTGGCGGGTCGACCCGAGCCAGGCCGGCGCAGGTGGTTCGCTCGGCGACATCGGCAGCCATGCCGAGCACCTGGGCCGCTTCATCTCGGGCCTGACGCTGAAGGCCGTGAGCGCCGACCTGCACACCTTCGTCGAAGGCCGTCGCCTGGACGACAACGCCCACGTGATGCTGCGCTACACCAACGGTGCGCGCGGCCTGCTGTGGAGCAGCCAGGTGGCGCCGGGCAACGAGAACGCCTTGCGCGTGCGCGTGTACGGCAGCAAGGCCGGGCTCGACTTCTGCCAAGAGCAGCCCAACCACCTGTGGTTCAGCCCGCTCGGCCAGCAGCCACGCCTCATCACCCGCGCAGGCAATGGCAGTGGCGAGGCCGCGCAGTACGCCACGCGCACGCCCTCCGGGCACCCCGAGGGCTACATCGAGGGCTTTGCGCAGCTCTACCGCGATGTGGCCGAGCAGATCCATGCGCGCTGGCAAGGCCGCGCGCCGGACCCGCGCGCCTGCTGGGTGCCCGGCGTTGAAGACGGTGCGCGCGGCATGAAGTTCATCGAGGCGGTGGTCGAGTCGAGCCGCGCCGATGGGCGCTGGGTCGATGCGCAGTTGCCGCTCTGAGCACGCTCAGGTCGCATTGCTGAAAACCCTCCGTCCATGGGCAGCGCGGGCTGGTAAATTCAATCTGGTCTGACCAGATTGCAACAGTTCCTCAATGAGTCTCCACGTCCGATTCGCCGACATCACCAAGGACTTCGGTCCGGTGCGCGTGCTGCATGGCGTCAGCTTCGAGCTGCAGCCCGGCCGCGTGTACGGCCTGCTGGGCGAGAACGGCGCGGGCAAGTCGACGCTGATGAAGATCCTGTCGGGCTACGAGCCCGCGAGCGGCGGCGAGCTCTTCATCGACGGCCAGGCCTGCCGCTTCGCCGGCTCGCGCGACGCCGAGACGGCGGGGGTGGTGCTGATCCACCAGGAGTTCAACCTCGCCGACGACCTGACCATCGCGCAGAACATCTTTCTCGGCCGCGAGCTGCGGCGTGGCTGGTGGCTCGACGACGCGGCCATGCACGAGGCCGCGCGCGAGGTGCTGGCGCAGGTCGGCCTGCAGGTCGACCCCAGCCGGCGCGTGGGCGACCTCATCGTGGCCGAGAAGCAGCTGGTCGAGATCGCCAAGGCGCTGGCGCGGCGGGCGCGGCTGCTGGTGATGGACGAGCCCACGGCCACGCTCACGCCCACTGAGACGCAACGCCTGTTTGCGCTGATCGAGCAGCTCAAGGCCTCGGGCGTGACCCTTCTGTACATCTCGCACAAGCTCGATGAAGTGGAGCGCATCACCGACGAGGTGCTGGTGATGCGCGACGGCCGCCTGGTGGCGCGTGAGCCCACCGCTGGGCTGTCGCGCCAGCGCATGGCCAACTTGATGGTGGGCCGCGAGCTGTCCGACATGTTCCCTGCTCGGCACGACGCGCCGACCGGTGAGCCGCTGCTGCGCGTGCACGGCCTGAGCGTGCCGGGCTGGGCCCGCGACGTGAGCTTCGAGGTGCGCCCGGGCGAGATCCTCGGCTTTGCCGGCCTGGTGGGCGCGGGCCGCACCGAGCTGTTCGAGGGCCTGCTCGGCCTGCGGCCCGTGAGCGCCGGCGAGGTGACGATGAACGGCCAGCGGGTGCACTTTCGCAACCCGCGCGAAGCCGCCCGCCACGGCCTCACCTACCTGAGCGAAGACCGCAAGGGCAAGGGCCTGCACGTGGCGCTGCCGCAGTACCAGAACCTCACGCTGATGGACCTGGCGCGCCACGCGCGGCCGCTGCTCGATGCAGCCTCCGAGCAGGCGGCGCTGGCTAAGGCGGTGGCCGACTTCGGCATCCGCGGCAACCCGCACGACCGTGCCTCGTCGCTCTCCGGCGGCAACCAGCAGAAGCTCGCCATCGCCAAGGTGCTGCAACCCGACCCGCGCGTGGTGGTGCTGGACGAGCCCACGCGCGGTGTCGACGTGGGCGCCAAGCGCGAGATCTATTTCCTGATCCAGCGCCTGGCCGACCAGGGCCGCGCCGTGATCGTGATCTCGTCCGAACTGATGGAGCTGATCGGCCTGTGCCACCGCGTCGCGGTGATGCGGGCCGGCACGCTGCAGGCCACGCTCGCGTCTCACCCACTCACCGAAGAGGAGCTCATCGCCCATGCCACCGGCACCCATTGATTCCGGCGTGGCCGTGGCGGCCGCAGAGCCGGCCGCCGGCCTCCGGGCCAGCGCCTGGTTGCGCGGCGGCCGCCTCCACAGCCTCGGGCCCGTGCTGGGCCTGGTGCTGCTGTGCATTGCCGGCACGCTGCTCAACAGCGACTTCGCCAGCCTCGACAACGCAATGAACCTGCTCACCCGCACCGCCTTCATCGGCATCATCGCGGTGGGCATGTGCTTCGTGATCATCTCCGGCGGCATCGACCTGTCGGTGGGCTCGATGGCCGCGCTGATCGCGGGTTCGGTGATCCTCTTGATGAATGGCGTGGCAGGCTCGATCGGTTCGCCGGTGCTGGTGGTCGCACTGGGCATGGGCTTCGCGGTGCTGCTCGGTGCCTTGTTCGGCCTGGCGCACGGGTTGCTGATCACCAAGGGCCGCATCGAGCCCTTTATCGTGACACTGGGCACGCTGGGCATCTTCCGCGCCTACCTCACCTACTTTGCCAACGGCGGGGCGATCACGCTCGACAACGCGCTGTCGGATGTCTACAGCCCGGTGTACTACGCCAGCCTCTTGGGCGT
>NZ_DASSRA010000042.1:0-33164 GCF_035702065.1 Rhizobacter sp. | reverse complement strand
TGCTTGTGTCCGTGCTCAGCCCCCAAGGGGCGCAGTCCGGCTTGGGGCGGCCCGGCGCCGGACGGTTTCCGCCATGGACCTGATCGTCCAACGCCCCGAGGGCTTGTACTGCCCGCCAGGCGACTTCTACATCGACCCCTGGCGGCCGGTGGACCGCGCCGTCATCACCCACGCCCACGGCGACCATGCCCGCGTGGGCCATGGTCACTACCTCGCGAGTGCGAAGTCCGAAGGCGTGCTGCGTTCACGCCTGGGCGAGATCCCGCTGCAGACGCTGGGTTATGGCGAGGCCATCGAGCACCACGGCGTGCGCCTCAGCCTGTACCCCGCCGGCCACGTGCTGGGCTCGGCACAGGTGCGCCTGGATCACGGCGGCGAAGTGTGGGTGGCCTCGGGCGACTACTTCGTCTCGGGCGTGGACGACAGCAACACCACCTGCGAACCCTTCGAGCCGGTGCGCTGCCACTGCTTCATCACCGAATCGACCTTCGGCCTGCCCATCTACCGCTGGCAGGCGCAGCGCGAGGTGTTCGACGACATCAACGCCTGGTGGCGCGGCAATGCCGAGGCCGGGCGCGCCAGCCTGCTGATGGGTTACAGCTTCGGCAAGGCGCAGCGCATCCTGGCCGGTGTCGATGCCAGCATCGGGCCGATCGTCACGCACGGCGCGGTCGACCCGCTCAACGAGGCCTATCGCGCGGCCGGCGTGGCACTGCCGGCCACGCACCGGGCGAACGACCTCGACAAGGCCGCACTCGGCAGGGCCCTGGTCGTCGCGCCGCCCTCGGTGCAAGGCTCCGCCTGGACCAAGCGCTTCGGCGACTACAGCGATGCCTTCGCCAGCGGCTGGATGCAGCTGCGCGGCGCTCGCCGCCGCCGCGCGGTCGACCGCGGCTTCGTGCTCAGCGACCACGCCGATTGGCCGGGCCTGCAGCGCGCCATCGCGGCCACCGGTGCGCAGCGCGTGATCGTGACGCACGGCTACGAGGCCATCATGGTGCGATGGCTGCAGGAGCAGGGCCTGCAGGCCGAAGCCTTCGAGACGGAATACGACGACGAGCGCGCCGACGTGCAGAAGCCCGCCGGTGATGTGGGGAGCAACGAGTGAAGCGCTTCTCGCAGCTCTTCAACGAACTCGACGCGAGCACCGCCACCAGCGCCAAGGTCGAGGCCTTGAAGCGCTACTTCGGCGACGCCCCCGATGCCGACGCCGCCTGGGCGGTCTACTTCCTCTCCGGCGGCAAGCCGCGGCAGGTGATCCCGACCGGTGTGCTGAGCGAGATGGCACGCCGCCAGGCCGGCATCGAGCCCTGGCTCTTCGACGAGTGCTACCAGGCCGTGGGCGACCTCGCCGAGACCATCGCCCACGTGTTGCCCATGGCCGAGCACACGAGCGACGTGGGCCTGGCCGAATGGGTGGAGAAGCGGCTGCTGCCGCTGCGCGAGGCCACGCCCGAGCAGCAGGCCGAGCGCATCACCGCCTACTGGAACGAACTCGACACCTCCGGCCGCTTCCTGCTCACCAAGCTGATCGGCGGCGGCTTCCGTGTCGGCGTGAGCAAGCTGCTGGTGCAGCGCGCCCTGGCCGCGCACACCGGCGTGGACGCCAAGCTGATCGCGCAGCGCATGATGGGCTACACCGACAAGACGGCGCGGCCCGACGCGGCCGGCTACCGCGCGCTGCTGGCGCACGAGTCGGTGCAGGCCGCGGGCGACTCGGGCCAGCCCTATCCCTTCTTCCTGGCCCATGCGGTCGAAGCGCAGGTGGCCGACTTCGAGGCGCGCCTGGGCCCGCCCGCCGACTGGCTGGTGGAGTGGAAGTACGACGGCATCCGCGCCCAGGTGGTGCGCCGGAGCGGCAACATCTGGGTGTGGTCGCGCGGCGAGGAGCTCATCACCGAGCGCTTTCCCGAGGTGATGGGCATCGCCGGCCAGTGGCCCGACGGCACCGTGGTCGACGGCGAGATCCTGGTCTGGAGGGACGACCGACCCGCCCCTTTTGCGCTGCTTCAACAGCGCATCGGCCGCAAGACGCTGACCAAGAAGGTGCTGGCCGACGCGCCCGTCACCTTCATCGCCTACGACCTGCTGGAGTGGCAGGGCGAAGACATCCGCGCCTGGCCGCAGCACCGCCGGCGCGAGGCCTTGCTCGCGCTGGCCGCCCAGGTGAGCGGGCAGGCGCTGCGCGTGTCGCCCACGCTCGAACTCGCCACCTGGCCCGAGCTCGCCACGCTGCGCGAGGAGTCGCGCGCCCGTGGCGTCGAGGGCTTCATGCTCAAGCACCGTGACGCCCGCTATGGCACCGGCCGCAGGAAACAGGAGGGCTTGGCCGAAGGCACCTGGTGGAAGTGGAAGATCGACCCGCTCAGCGTGGACTGCGTGCTCATCTACGCCCAGGCCGGCCACGGCCGCCGCGCGAGCGTCTACACCGACTACACCTTCGCGGTGTGGAATCGGCAGCCGGGCGACGCCGCCGAGGCGCAAGCGGTCATCGACGCCATCGAGCGCCGCGAGCCACCGCAGCCCGAGGCGCTGCAGCTGGTGGCCTTCGCCAAGGCCTACTCCGGCCTCACCGACGAAGAGTTCCGCGAGGTCGACCGCGTGATCCGCGCCACCACGCTGGAGAAGTTCGGCCCGGTGCGCAGTGTCAGGCCGACGATGGTGTTCGAGCTGGGCTTCGAAGGCATCAACCACAGTTCGCGCCACAAGAGCGGCATTGCCGTCCGATTCCCCCGCATGCTGCGCATCCGCAATGACAAGCCGCTGCACGAAGCCGACACATTGGCGACACTGCAAGCCCTGATGAACCTCGGCGAGGACCCTCCATGAGCACCCCCCATTTCGATTGCGACCTGTTCGTCATCGGCGCCGGCAGCGGCGGCGTGCGCGCCAGCCGCATGGCTGCACAGCGCGGCGCGCGTGTGGTGGTGGCCGAGGCCGGGCCGCTGGGCGGCACCTGCGTCAACGTCGGCTGCATCCCCAAGAAGCTGTACAGCTACGCCGCGCAGTACGGCGAGAGCTTCGAGCAGTCGCACGGTTTTGGCTGGCAGGGCGAGAAGCCGGTGTTCGACTGGGGCGTGCTCAAGCAACGCCGCGCCGCCGAGATCAGGCGCCTGAACGGCGTCTACCACGGCCTTCTCAACGGTGCAGGCGTGCAGTTGCTGCGCGGCTGGGCTCGGCTGGTCGACGCGCACACGGTGGAGGTCGACTGCGAAGGCGGCTCGCAGCGGCTCACGGCCAGGCACATCCTGCTGGCCACCGGTGGCGCGCCGGTAGAGGCGGCGGGGCCGGGCGCCGAATGGGCGGTCAACTCCGATCAGATGTTCGACCTTGACCCCTTCCCCAAACGCCTGCTGGTGGTGGGTGCCGGCTACATCGCCTGCGAGTTCGCGTCCATCTTCCAGGGGCTGGGTGCGCAGGTGACGCAGGTGCACCGCGGCCCGCAGCTGCTGCGCGGCTTCGATGGCGAAGCGGCGGGCTTCCTGGCCGCCGAGATGCGCAAGAAGGGCGTGGCCCTGCATCTGCAGACCACCATCGAAAGCGTCGAGAGGGTGGGGGCGGTCCAGCATGTGCGTCTCGGCAACGGCAGCTTGGTCGAGGCCGATGCCGTGCTGCACGCCACCGGCAGGCGCGCGCGCACCGCCGACCTGGGGCTGGAGAATCTCGGCATCACGCTCAACAGCGACGGGTCGGTTCCGGTGAACGAGCACCTGCAGACGGTCGTGCCCTCGGTCTACGCGCTGGGCGACCTGATCGGCCGCAAGGCACTCACCCCCGTGGCACTGGCCGAGGCCATGTACTTGGTCGACCAGCTGTTCGGCCCGGCGGCCGGCAAGGCAGCGCGCCAGCCGCTCGATTACGGCCTGGTGCCTACCGCCATCTTCACCCACCCCAGCGTGGGCACCGTGGGCCTGAGCGAAGACGCCGCCAAAGAGAGGTGTGGCCGCGTGCGCGTCTACCGCGCCGAGTTCAAGGCCTTGCAGCACACCCTGTCCGAGAGCACCGAACGCACGCTGATGAAGCTGCTGGTCGACGACGCCAGCGACCGCGTGGTCGGCTTGCACATGGTGGGCCACGACGCGGGCGAGGTGATTCAGGGCTTTGCCGTGGCGCTGCAAGGCGGGCTCACCAAGGCAGTGTTCGACCGCACCCTGGGCATCCACCCCACCGGGGCGGAGGAGTTCGTGACGATGCGAGACGTGTTGCGCGTGGTGGGCAGCTGAGGGAAGGGGCCCGGGATTTGCTAATGATGGGCTTCATCCCGCTGCGCATCGGCATCGAGATCATGTGGAGGGGCTGGGCCGAGCTGAACGGCCTTGCTCGGCCCTGAACTGCGGGTTCTCCCCGGGCCAATGTGGCCCGTTGGCGGCAGGTGCACCCGGCTCACTCGTTAGACTTGCGTGTTCGGCGAGACAGGCCTTGCCGGCGCATTTCCCTACCGAGACGAGACAGATCAACATGACCCCCATGGCCCCGCAGCAGTTCTCCGGCACCAACCCCGACGTCGTCGTCATCGGAGGCGGCCCTGCCGGCTCGACCATGGCGGCGCTGCTGGCCGAGAAGGGCCACGACGTGGTGATGTTCGAGAAGGCCCATCACCCCCGCTTCCACATCGGCGAATCGCTGCTGCCGATGAACATGCCGCTGTTCGATCGCCTGGGCGTGCGCGCCGAGGTCGAGCGCATCGGCATCGTCAAGCATGGCGCCGAGTTCGTCTCGCCCTGGCACGACCACACCAGCCGCTTCTTCTTCGCCGAGGCGATGGACAAGTCCTTCCCCTACGCCGTGCACGTGCGGCGCTCGGAGTTCGACGAACTGCTGTTCCGCCACGCCGCCAAGCAGGGTGCGCGCACCTTCGAAGGCCACCGCGTGCGCAGCGTTGACATGGACGCCGGCAAGACGGGCGACGGCCGCTCCATCGTCAAGGTGACCGGTGACGACGGCTCCGAGACCACCTGGCGGCCGCGCTTCGTGGTCGACGCGAGCGGCCGCGACACGCTGCTGTCCAACCAGTTCGACGCCAAGCAGAAGAACCCCAAGCACGCCAGCGCTGCCTTGTTCGGCCACTTCGCCAACGCCCGCCGCACGCCGGGCAAGTGGGAAGGCAGCATCACGCTGTTCTGGTTCGACCACGGCTGGTTCTGGTTCATCCCGCTGCTCGACGGCACCACCAGCGTCGGCGCGGTGGCGCACCCGGGCTACTTCAAGGAGCATCGCAAGGGCGCGAGCCTCGACGACTTCCTGATGCAGACCATCGCGCTCGCACCCAAGCTGGCCGAGCGCCTGAAGGACGCCACGCTGCTGGAGCCGGCCACCACCACCGGCAACTACGCCTACGACTCCAAGTTCTGCCGCGGCGACCGCTTCGTGATGGTGGGCGACGCCTTTGCCTTCGTCGACCCGATGTTCTCCTCGGGCGTGTACCTGGCCATGAACAGCTCGTTCGAGAGCGCCATGGCGATCGACCTCTGGCTCAAGGGCGAGGCCAAGGCCGCCGAGAAGCAGTTCCGCCGCTTCGAGAAGGTGATGATCCACGGTCCGAAGATGTTCTCGTGGTTCATCTACCGCATCACCTCGCCGGCCATCCGCAACATCTTCATGCACCCGCGCAACATCTGGCGCATGCAGGAGGCGCTGCTGTCGATCCTGGCCGGTGACCTGTTCCGCAACACGCCGGTGTGGCCGCGCCTGCTGGGCTTCAAGTTCATCTACTACGCGAATTGCCTGTCCATCCTGCCGCAGGCCATCAAGACCTGGGCCTGGCGCCGCAACAACGTGAAGAACGCCGCGGGCGACGGGCTGGCCGGCGCGCTCTACGTGCAGGACAACACCCCGCAGAGCCGTTCAACTCAGTCCTGACGCGCGAACCACTCTCCCCAGTAGTCGAGGCAGGCCTTGATCTTGGGCAGGCGCTGCCGCGTGCTGGCCGTCACGGCATAGACGGGTGACGGCTGCAGATCCACGAACCCTGCCAGCACCGGCACCAGCCGCTGCTGCTGGACCAGCGGCTCGGCGACCATGCTCGCGAGCCGGCCGATGCCCAAGCCCTGCAGCACCATGTTGGCCGCGAGGCCGGTGTCGTTGGCCCGCCAGAAGCCTTGCACCGCGAGCTTGATCGCCTTGCCGTCCACGATGAAGGGCCATTGGTTGAGCTGCGTGGCAGCGCTGTTGGTGATGAGGCGATGCGCGTGCAACTCGCTCGGGTGGGCGGGCTCGCCGGCCCGGGCCAGGTAGGCGGGCGAGGCGTACAGGGCGCGGCCCAGCGTGCCGATCTGTCGCGCGACCAGCGTCTCGGGCAGGGCGGCGCTGGTGCGGATGGCGATGTCGATGCCGTCGCGCACCATGTCGACCAGCCGGTCGTTCACCTCCAGCTCCACGCGCAGCTGCGGGTGGCGCTGGTTCAAACCGGTCAGGCTGGGCAGCAGCTGGTACTGCGCGATCACCGTGCTGGCCGCCACGCGCACCACGCCGCTGGGTTCGCGTGACTTGGCCGCGAACTCACTCTCCAGTTCCTCCAGCGTGCCGCCCAGGCGGTGGCAGTAGTCGAGAAAGGTTTCCCCTTCGGCCGTGAGCGCCAGGCCGTGGGTGGAGCGGTGGATCAGGCGTGCGCCTGCGGCCTGCTCGATGCGCGCCAGCGAGCGCGAGACCTGGCTCACCGGCACGTCACGCTCGCGCGCCACGGCCGAGAGCGTGCCCAGGGCAGCCACGCGGGCGAAGAGGGTCAGGTCGTCGAAGCTCAGGCCGTGCATGGGCCGATGGTAGGGGCGCTGGCTTTGCGCGTGGTGCAACACGCATTTGTGATCGGCGATGTTTCCGGGCCGGGCACTGCTGCCTAGAGTGGCTTCACTGCAATAGGAGGCCACCATGACCCACGATCACACGCCCACACGCTTGTCGCCGCAGGAGTTTGCAGCCCGAATGGACGAGGCAAAACTGCGTGCGGTGGCGCTGCGCCTTGAGGCCATCGACAGCTTCTGGCGCGCCGTGTGGCGCGGCCTGCGTCGCCCTCAGCCCCGGATCGACCGCAGTGCCGGCGCGGGACGCAAGCCGCCGACCTCGGTGCCGTTCCAGTTGCGCAAGACGGGCTCGCTCAAGGAGCGCATGAACACCGCCTCGTCATCGCTCAGCGGCACCAGCGCTTCGATCAATGACGCCATCACCACCTCGACCGCCCGCGCGTTGTTGCCGTCGTCCACCTTGATGGCCACGCCCAGCCCGCGCTGCGGCAGCGCCGCACAGTAGACGCCTTCGGCACCCACCTTGACGAAGGCGCGCTCGCCCAGGCGCTCCATCACCCGGGTGTCGAAGCGGCCCGTGCCGCCGACCATGAAAGGCTCGCGGGCGACTGCTTCGCGCAGCCGCTGCGCCGCGCGTGCGTGATCGGGGGAGAGGCCCTCGCCCGTGGCCACGCGCGCGAAGGCGAGGGCGAGTTGCCGCAGCGGGATGGCGTAGGTGGGGATGGCGCAGCCGTCGGTGCCGCGCGCGGCCTTCGAGAGATCGGCGCCGGTGGCGGCCTGCAGCGCCGCGCTCACCTCGCGCATCAGCGCGTGCTCGGGCCGCACGTAGCCGGCCATGAAGCGCCGCAGGTCGACACCGCCGGAGATTGCGCAGGCGAGGCAGGCAAAGCCCGCGTGCTTGCCCGAGCAGTTGTTGTGCAGCGGCGTGGGCACCCCGCCGCTCGCGGCCAGGGCGCGGCTGGCCGTGTCGAGATAGGGCCAGTGCATGCCGCATTCGAGCGCGCTCGCATCGAGGCCTGCCTTGGCCAGCATGCCGGCGGCGGTCTGCACATGGGCGGCTTCGCCGTTGTGCGAGGCGCAGGCGAGCGCCAGTTCGGCGTTGCTCAGGCCGAGCTGGTCGGCGGCACCACTGGCCACCAGCGGCAGGGCCTGCAGCAGCTTCACGGCGGAGCGCGGGAAGACGGGACGGTCGATGTCGCCGAGCGACGCCAGCACCGCACCCGCGGCATCGACGACCGCCAGCGCGCCCGCATGGCGCGATTCCACGTGCCCGCCGCGCGTCACTTCAACCAGGAGAGGGTTCATGGCGCGACTGTAGCCGCGGGCACAATCGAGGGCTTCATGTCTCTCTTCGCCCTGAGCCTCGTCCTCGTTGCCGCCCTGTTGCATGCCGGTTGGAACGTGGTCGCCAAGAAGGCCGGTGGCGACAGCCGCTTCGTGCTGTTGGTGGCCTTGTTCATCGTGGTGGTGTGGGCGCCGGTGGGCGTGTGGGCGGGCTGGGACGCCGTGCCGCGCTGGGGCTGGGCCGAATGGGGACTGATCGTGGCGAGCGGCGTCACCCACCTCGTGTACTTCAACGTCCTGCTGCGCGGATACGCGGCCAGCGACCTCACCGTGGTCTACCCCGTGGCGCGAGGCACCGGCCCGCTGGTGGCGGCCTTCGGTGCCTTGCTGCTGCTGGGTGAGTCGATGAGCGCGCTGGGTGTGCTGGGCGTGCTGGCCGTGACCGGAGGGGTCTTCCTCATCGCCGGCGGCCCCGGCCTGTGGGCCAAGGCGCACGACCCGGCGCAGCGCCAGCGCGTGCGTGCCGGCCTGGCCTACGGCACGGCCACCGGCCTCCTGATCTCGGCCTACACGCTCATCGACGGCTACGCCGTCAAGGTCTGGCTGATCTCACCCGTGTTGATCGACTACTTCGGCAACTTCGCGCGCATCCCATTCATGCTGCCGGCGGCCTTGCGTGACCGTGCGCGCTTCATGGACGCGGTGCGCACGCAATGGAAGCACGCGCTGCTGATCGCCGCCGTGAGCCCGCTGGCCTACGTGATGGTGTTGTATGCCGTGCGACTGGCGCCGCTGTCGCACGTGGCCCCGGCGCGCGAGGTGTCGATGCTGTTTGCCGCGTTGCTGGGCGGCAAGCTGCTGGGCGAGGGCGAGCGGGGCTTGCGCATCGCCGGCGCGGTGTGCATCGGGCTGGGCGTGGCCGGTCTGGCTTTGGGATGATGTTCGCCATGCAACTCGCCGGCATCGACTTCACCAGCCGCCCCACGCGGCGCAAGCCCATCACCGTGGCGCTGGGCGCGCTGGACCGTGGCGTGGTGAAGCTCTTGCGGGTGGACACGCACGAGAGCTTCGAGGGCTTCTTGGCCTGGTTGCGCACGCCCGGTCCGTGGCTGGCCGCGTGCGACTTCCCCTTCGGCCTGCCGCGCGAGCTGGTGCTCGGCTTGGGCTGGCCCACCGAGTGGCTGCCGCTGATGCGCCACTACGCGGCGCTCTCGCGCGAAGAGATCCGCGACACTTTCGCCGCCTTCTGCGACGCGCGGCCCGCGGGCGCCAAGTTTGCGCACCGCGCCTGCGACGGGCCAGCGGGTTCGTCGCCGTCAATGAAGTGGGTCAACCCGCCGGTGGCCTACATGCTGCATGCCGGCGTGCCGCTGCTGCTGGAGGCTGGCGTGCACCTGCCGGGTCTGCACACGGGCGACCCCTCGCGCGTTGCGCTGGAGGCCTACCCTGGCCTGCTGGCGCGCGAACTCATCGCCCGCCGTTCGTACAAGTCCGACGACAAGGCCAGGCAGACGCCGGAGCGCCTCATCGCCCGCAAGGACATCGTCGACGCGCTGGAGCAGGGCCGCACCCGCCTTGGCCTGCGGCTGCGCCTCTCGCACGCGCAGCGCGATGCCCTGGTGGCCGATGCGTCGGGCGACTCGCTCGATGCCGTGCTGTGCCTGGTGCAGGCGGCCTGGGCCAGCGGGCAGCCGGGCCACGGCCTGCCGGCCGATGCCGACACGCTGGAAGGCTGGATCGTGAGCGCCGTGCCCTGATGGCGTGGCGGCTTCGCAGGCTCGCGGCTTGCTGCGGGAACGCATGGCCACCATGCCTCCTCGCATCGAACTCTCCGACCCGGCTGCCGTCAGGCGTTGGTGCGAGTACTTCGGTGTGACCGTCGAGCAGTTGTGCGAAGCGGTGCAGGCGGTCGGCCCGATGGCCAAGGCGGTCGAGGAGCACCTGCTCAACCAGGGCGGCAGCGCTGGCGCCGGCTGAAGGCAGATCTTGCGGCAGGCTTTTCACCATGGCTCCAACCCCACCACCGCCCCGCCCCGCCAACCCGTCGGACGCGCCTGCGCCTTGTGAATCCTCGGCCGGAGAAGAAGACCCGGGCGCCTCGCTCGGCGACCCGGTGCTGCGCGATGCGATGCAGGGTGAGGCGCACGCTGCAAGCAAGCCGGCGGACGGCGGTCCCTTGAAGCCATCGTCTTGATTCCGAATTTCTGTATTGACAGAAATTATTGGCGCACCTAGAGTGCAGCCATGGACCTCTCACCGACCCTCTCGCGCTTTGTCCTGCACTGGGGCGAGATGGGCACGCGCTGGGGGGTCAACCGCACGGTGGCGCAGATCCATGCGCTGCTCTACATCACCGGCCGGCCCATGCACGCCGAGGAGATCACCGACACGCTGGGGGTGGCCCGCTCCAACGTGAGCAACAGCATCCGCGAACTGCAGGGTTGGAACCTGGTGCGGCTGGTGCACCTGGCCGGCGACCGGCGCGACCATTTCGAAACCAGCACCCAGGTGTGGGAGCTGTTCCGCATCATCGTCCGCGAACGCCAGCGCCGCGAGATCGCGCCCACGGTCGAGGTGCTGAGCGAGTTGCTGGCCGACCCGGCCATCAGCCGCGACCCGGCCGAAGCCAAGCTGCGCATGCGCGAGACGCTCGAGTTCCTGCAGACCCTCACGGCCTGGAGCGACGAGATGCTGCGGCTCGATACCGAAACCCTCGCCAAGGTGCTCAAGCTGGGCGCCAAGGTCAAGAAGCTGATCGGCCGCGATGCCGAGGCCGCCCTCGGAGCCGAGGTCACGCCTGCGCACCTGCTGGGGCCTTGACGAGCAAAAAATTTTTGAGCAGGTATTTCTGTTTTGACTGAAATAAATGGAGGAAAACATGAACACTGTCTACCCCGTGACCCTGCTCTATGACGCCAGCTGCCCGGTCTGCGCACTGGAGATGGACCACCTGCGCGCGCGCAACCACGAGGGCAGGTTGCGCTTCGTCGACATCAGCGCAGCAGGCTTCGACCCCGCGCCCTACGGCGCGACGCTGGCCGAGATGGATGCCGAGTTGCACGCGTGCGGCGCCGACGGCCGCCTCGTCGTCGGCGTGCCGGCCCTGCGGCTGGCTTACGAGACCGTGGGCCTGGGCTGGGTGATGCGGCCCACCGGCTGGGGGCCGTTCAGGCCGCTCGCCGACGCGGGCTACCGCCTCTTCGCGCGCCACCGGCGGCGCATCTCGGCCGCGGCGGCGCCGGTGATCGACGCGATCCGCGCTCACCGCGCCAGGCGCATGGCCGAGCGCATGCGACGCTGCGCCGAGGGGCAGTGCGAGGTTCATCACCACGATAGGAGGCCCACATGAGAGTCCTGGTCTGCGGAGCCACCGGCTGTGTCGGCCGCGCGGTGGTGCATGCGCTGCGCGCGCGTGGCCATGCGGTGATCGAAGGGGCGCGCAGCGCGGCCGACACGCGCCACAGCCTGCATGTGGACTACATGCAGACCCGCGCGCCCGATGCCTGGGCCGAGGCGCTGCGCCGTGAGCGCATCGACAGCGTGGTCAACTGCGTGGGCATCTTGATGCCCTCGCGTGGGCAGAGCTTCGAGCGTGTGCACACGCAGGGGCCGATCGAGCTCTTTCGCGGCGCGGCCCTGGCCGGCGTGGCACGTGTGATCCAGGTGTCGGCGCTGGGCGTGCGCGGGGACGCCGACACGCTTGGCACGCCCTACCTGCACAGCAAGCTGCTGGCCGACGATGCGCTGGCCAGCTTGCCGCTCGACTGGGTGGTGCTGCGCCCCTCGCTGATCTACGGCCCGGGCAGCCAGAGCGCGGCACTCTTCGCCACGCTGGCGAGCCTGCCGCTCATCTCGCTGCCGGGGTGCGGTCTGCAGCCCGTGCAGCCGCTGCACGTGTACGAACTGGCCGAGGCCATCGCGCTGCTGGTCGAGCGGCCGGGCGAGACGCGCGCCGTGCACGAGCTGGGCGGCCCACAGACACTGAGCTACCGCGCCATGCTGGCCAGCTACCGCGCGGTGCTCGGCCTGGGCGGCGCGCTGTGGTTGCCGCTGCCCATGCCGCTGATGCGCCTCACGGCGTGGCTGGCCGAGGCGGTGCCGCAGAAGGTGTTCTGCCGCGACACCATCCGCCTGCTGGAGCGTGGCAGCGTGCCGCGCGAGAACGCCCTGCCGGCGCTGCTGGGCCGCATGCCGACGGCGATGGCTCAGGGCCTGGCGGTGAGCGCGCCCGAGCCGCTGCTCGACCTGCGCGTGCACCTGAGCCCCGCCATGGCCTGTGCGGCACGCCTGTCGCTCGCCTTCATGTGGCTGTACACCGCGCTCATCAGTGCCCTGCTGCCGCAGCAGTCGGGCGTGCGGCAGTTGCTGGCGCGTTGCGGCTTCGAAGGGCAGGTGGGCGTGGCCGCGCTGGTGTTCTCGTGCAGCCTCAACGTCGCGCTGGGCCTCCTGAGCCTGCGCCGTGCCACGCCGTGGCTGCAGGCGCTACAGGTTGCGGCGGTGATCGGCTACACCGTCACCGCGGCCATCCACATGCCCGAGCTCACGCTCGACCACTGTGGCCCGCTGGTGAAGAACCTGCCGGTGCTCGCGCTGATCGTGCTGCTCTGGTGTGCTGCCAACGAGCCCGCCGTGCGCCCCGCGGCAGGGCGTGACAGGCGCGAGGTCTTGCGCAGCGCCCGCGTGTGAACCCCTCGGGCAGGTCGCCCCCATGTCGAGAAAGGTGGGCCGCTCTGCTACCGTCGCCGCATGCAGAGCTTCAACCTGTTGCTGCTGGCTGGCGGCCTGCTGGTGTTCGTGAGTCTGGTGGCCGGCGTGATGTCGGCGCGCCTGGGCCTGCCATTCCTGCTGGTGTTTCTCGTCGCCGGCATGCTGGTCGGCGTCGACGGCCCGGGCGGCGTGCGCTTCGACAACCCGCTGCTCACCGCCTGGGTGGGCAATGCGGCGCTGGCCATCATCCTGCTCGAGGGCGGTGTGAGCACGCCCATGAAGACCTTTCGCGCCGGGCTGCGGCCCGCGCTGGCGCTGGCCACGTTCGGCGTGGTGCTCACTGCGGTGGGCGTGGGTGCGGTGGCCATGCTCGTGATGAGCGTCGACTGGCGCTATGGCCTGCTGCTGGGTGCCATCGTCGGCTCCACTGATGCGGCGGCCGTGTTCTCGCTGCTGCGCCAGAGTGGCGTGCGGCTGAAGGAGCGCGTGGCGGCCACGCTGGAGATGGAGTCCGGCCTCAACGACCCGATGGCCGTGTTCCTGGTGCTGGCGCTGATCGAAGTCATCAAGGCCCATTCCGGGACCGACGAGGTGCTTCTTCTGCTGCTGCGCCAGGCCGGCCTGGGCGCCGCCTGCGGCCTGCTGGGCGGTGCGGCGGTGGCCTGGCTGTTGCGGCGCATCACGCGCAGGCTGGCGGTGACGGCGTCGTACAGCGGCCTGCTGTCGATGGTGATCGTCTCGGGCGGCGTGGTGGTGTTCGCCGCTGCCGGCCTGATGGAAGGCTCGGGCTTCCTCGCGGTGTACCTGTTCGGCCTGAGCGTGCGCGAGCGGGCTGAAGAGGCCGCGCATGCGGCGTCCTCCGCGCTCGACGGCTTTGCCTGGGCCGCACAGGCCAGCATGTTCCTGCTGCTGGGCGTGCTGGTCTCGCCGCACCATCTGCTCAATGCGCTGTGGCCCACGCTGGCCGTGGCGGGTGTGTTGATGCTGCTGGCGCGGCCGCTGGCGGTGGCGCTGTGCCTGCTGCCCATGCGCTTCTCGCTGCGCGAAAGCCTGTTCGTCGGCTGGGTGGGCCTGCGCGGTGCAGTGCCCATCGTGCTGGCGCTGTTCCCACTGCTCGCGCAGCTGCCCGACAGCTACCGCTTCTTCAACGTGGCCTTCGCGGTGGTGCTGCTCTCGCTGCTGCTGCAGGGCACCACGCTCGCATGGGCGGCACGCTCGCTGGGCGTGGTGGAACCACCGCAGGAGCCCGCGCCGGGCCAGGGGCCGGTGGCAGGCCGCCTGGTGCTCGACGCCGGCCTGCCGCTGGCCGACGTGTTCGGCTTCTTCAAGTTGCCGCTGCCTCACAACGCGGCGGCCACGTTGTGCGACTGGATGACCGAGACGCTGGCGCGCGGTCACGACGAAGGCGACGGCCTGGAGTGGCACGGCGCACACTTCGAGATCGGCGAAATGGTGGAAGGCCGCATCGCGCGGGTGCGGGTGGCGCTGGTGGGTACGGGCAAGACGGAGGGTTCCTGATCATGGGTTTCAAGGCGGGCAAGCTGCTGCGTGTTGCCAATGCGGCGCGACTGGCGACCTACGTGGTCGCGATGTGGAAGCTCTTCAAGCACCCGCAGACACCGCGCAGCGCCAAGCTGGTGGCCATCCTGGTGCTGGGCTACGTGCTGAGCCCGATCGACCTGATCCCCGACTTCATCCCCATCCTCGGCCAGCTCGACGACCTGGTCATCGTGCCGCTGGGCGTGGCCCTGGTCAGCCGTCTCACGCCCAAGCCGTTGTGGGAGGCGCAGCTGCGCGAGGCCGAGCGGTCCACGGAGAAGCTGCCACGCGTGTGGTGGGGTGTGCTGCTGATCGTTGGCATCTGGCTGCTGTTCCTGGGGCTCTTCATCTGGTGGCTGGCCCGCCTCGTGGCGAGCGCGTGAAGCAGGCGATCGCGAGTCTCTTGTGGCTGGCCCTGTGCGCGGGCGCGCAGGCATTCAGCGGCGTGGTCGTGCGCGTGACCGACGGCGACACGCTCTGGCTGCGCCCCGATGACGGTGGCCGGGCGGTCAAGGTGCGCATGGAGGGCATCGACGCACCCGAGCGCTGCCAGCCCTGGGGGCCGCAGGCCAAGGCCGCGCTGGCTTCGCGGGTGCTGAACCAGCACGTGCAGGTGAAGCAGCGTGCCTATGACGACTACCAGCGCGTCATCGGCGGGCTGTGGATGAACGGTGAAGACATCGCTGCCTGGATGGTGCGCGAGGGGCACGCCTGGAGTTACCGCTACCGCCGCAGCCTGGGGCCGTATGCCGCCGAGGAGCAGCAGGCGCGTGCCGCGCGCCGAGGGCTGTTCGCCGCGCCGGCGATGGAGCCGCGCGAGTTCCGCAAGTCGCACGGGCCGTGCGACCCCTGAGCCTCACTTGCGCATCAGCGTGCTTTTGCCGAACAGGCTCTCGATCAGGTCGACGGCCAGCTCGGCCGTGGCGTTGCGCACGTCGAGCGCGGGGTTGAGCTCCATCACGTCGAGCGAGGCGAGGCGGCCGGTGTCGGCAATCATCTCCATGCACAGCTGCGCCTCGCGGTAGGTCGGGCCGCCGAGCACGGTGGTGCCCACGCCGGGGGCAATGGGCGGGTCGAGGAAGTCGACGTCGAAGCTCACGTGCAGGTGGGTGTTGACGTCGAGCGTGGCAAGCGCGAGCTCCATGGTGTGGCGCATGCCCATCTCGTCGATGTAGCGCATGTCGAACACTTCCAGGTCCATCTCGTGCACGAAGCGCTTCTCGCCTTCGTCGACGCTGCGGATGCCGATCTGGCGGATCCACTTCGGGCTGATCGCAGGCACATGGCCGCCGATCTCGATCAGCTCCTTGGGCCCGCTGCCGCACAGGCAGGCCACCGGCATGCCGTGGATGTTGCCGCTGGGTGTGAGCACGTTGGTGTTGAAGTCGGCATGCGCGTCGAGCCAGAGAATGCGCAGCTTCTTCTTGCGGTCGCGGCAGTGGCGGGCCACGGCGCTGATCGAACCGAGGCCCAGGCAGTGGTCGCCGCCCAGCAGGATGGGCAGGCGGTCCTGCGACAGCTCGGCGTACACCGCGTCGTGCACCAGGCGGTTCCAGGCCACCACCTCGGGCAGGTGGCGATAGCCGTCGACCGGCGGCTGCCAGGGGTTGGACGGGCCGGTGAGGTTGCCGCGGTCTTCGACTTCGAGCCCGTGGCTGCGCAGCACCGGCACGATGTTGGCGACGCGCAGGGCTTCGGGCCCCATGCTCGAGCCGCGTGTGCCGGCGCCGATGTCGGTGGGGGCGCCGATGATGCTGACGGGTTTGCGCGAGGCATTGCTCATGTTTGTGCTCATTCCTCGATGTCAAAGTCGCCCAGCTCGGTGGCGGGCAGGTCGAAGCCGTACTCGGCCTCAAGGATGCTCCAGGCCTCTTCGGCCGATTCGACGTAGCGGAAGAGCTGCAGGTCGACCGCGCTGATCATGCCGGTCTCGACCAGGTGGTCGAAGTTGATGAGCTTGGTCCAGAACTCGCGGCCGAAGAGCAGGATGGGGCGGCGCCGGCACTTGCCGGTCTGGATGAGGGTGAGCACCTCGAACATCTCATCGAGCGTGCCGAAGCCACCGGGGAAGCACAGCAGCCCGATGGAGCGCATCAGGAAGTGCATCTTGCGCAGGCCGAAGTAGTGGAACTGGAAGCACAGCTCCGGCGTGATGTACGGGTTGGGCGCCTGCTCGTGGGGCAGCACGATGTTCAGGCCGATGCTGCGCCCGCCCACCTCGTGCGCGCCGCGGTTGCCGGCTTCCATGATGCCGGGGCCGCCGCCTGTCACAACGTAGATCGGCGTGGCGAGCTGGCGCGACTTCTCGGTGACGATCGCGCCGAAGCGGCGTGCTTCTTCATAGAAGCGCGACATGCGGATGTGGTTCTCGGCGATGCGGATGGCGGTCTCGTTGTTGGCCGACTTGGCGTCGCTCAGCAGGCGCTGTGCCACCTCGGGCGGCACGATGCGCGCGCTGCCGAAGATCACGATGGTCGACTCGATGCCCTGCTCGCTCTGGATCAGCTCGGGCTTGAGCAGCTCCAGCTGCATGCGCACCGGGCGCAGGTCGTCGCGCAGCAGGAACTTGTTGTCTGTGAAGGCCAGTTGATACGAGCTTTCCGGGCCGTCGTAGAGCGATGGGACGGGGCCTTGGGCTTCGGCTTCCTTTTGGGCCGGCGGGAAGTTGCGTGCTTTGAGTTTCTTGCGCTTGTCCATGGGGCGCAGCTTACCTCTGAGATCGGGCCTTGCACACGGCGCAGTCGGCGCTGCGCAGAGTGCGGATCTCGCTCCACTCCATGGTGCGCGCGTCCAGCATCTGCAGCCGCCCCGCCAGCGACGAGCCGGTGCCTGCAAGCAGCTTGAGCGCCTCGGCGGCCTGCATGCTGCCGACGATGCCCACCAGCGGCGCGAACACGCCCATGGTGGCGCAGCGCGCTTCCTCGAAGGCCGCATCGGGTGGGAACAGGCAGGCGTAGCAGGGCGAGTCGGCCTGCCGGGTGTCGTAGACCGAGATCTGCGCGTCAAAGCCGATGGCCGCACCCGAGACCAGCGGCTTGCCGTGCGCGACGCAGGCAGCATTGACGGCATGCCGGGTGGCGAAGTTGTCGCAGCAGTCGATCACCACGTCGGCGCTGGCGACGAGAGCCTGCAAGCGCTGCGCATCCACACGCTCCTGCAGGGCGACGACCGTGACTTCCGGGTTGATCTCGGCGATGGACTGCGCGGCCGAGGCCACCTTGGGCTGGCCGATGCGCGACATGTCGTGCGCGATCTGCCGCTGCAGGTTGGTGAGGTCCACCGTGTCGTTGTCGACCAGGGTGATGCGCCCCACGCCCGCCGTGCCCAGGTACAGCGCCACCGGCGAGCCCAGGCCGCCGGCGCCGATGACGAGGGCGTGCGAGGCCAGCAGGCGCTGCTGCCCTTCGATGCCCAGTTCGTCGAGCAGGATGTGGCGCGAGTAGCGCAGCAGCTGGTTGTCGTTCATGGCGTCATGAGGCCTTCAAGAGGCCCAAACACAAACGCCCGTGGGCTGCACGGGCGTCGGTGGGGTGGAGGCGATGCTCAGTTGGCGCTCGGGGTTTCGGGCTTGCGCTCGACCACCGTCTTGGACACCATCACCGGCTTGCCCTTCAGGCGGTTGAGCGCCTGAGCGAGCTGGAAGTCTTCGGGGGTGCCGAACTCGGGCAGCGGCTTGAGCGGGGCGTTGGTCTTGGCGGCCTCGGCTTCGAGCTTCTTGCGGGCTTCTTCGCGGGCCTTCTCGCGGGCTTCGTCCTTTACTTCGGCGCCCTGGCCGCTTTGCAGGTGCTTGTCGAGATCGGCCTCGCGCATGCGCAGGGCGGCGAACACGTTGCCCTCGGCGGTCTCGTCGAGCATCACGTCGGGCACGATGCCCTTGGCCTGGATGGAGCGGCCGCTCGGCGTGTAGTAGCGCGCGGTGGTGATCTTGATGGCGGCGCTGGGGCAGGCGTCGAGGCGCACGCGCTCGTTCAGGCAGATCGCGCTTTGCACCGAGCCCTTGCCGAAGGTTTGCGCGCCCATGATGGTGGCGCGCTGGTGGTCTTGCAGGGCGCCGGCGACGATCTCGCTGGCCGAGGCCGAGCTTTCGTTCACGAGCACGATCAGCGGCACCTTCTTCACGGCATCAGGCAGCTTGCGCAGGGGATCGGGTCCGTTGTCGCGCATGTAGTCGAAGGGGCGCGCCTTGGATTCGGCCTTCGAGGTCTGGCCCTTGATGGACACGACCAGTGCATCCTTGGGCAGGAAGGCGGCCGAGATGGCGATGGAGGCTTCGAGCGCGCCGCCCGGGTCGTTGCGCAGGTCGAGCACCAGGCCCTTGAGGTTGGGGTCCTGCTTGTAGAGCTCTTCGAGCTTGGTGGCGAAGTCTTGCACCGTGCGTTCCTGGAACTGGCTCACGCGCAGCCAGGCGTAGCCGGGTTCGACCATTTTGGAGCGCACGCTCTGGGTGCGGATCTCCTCGCGGATGATGGTCACCGGGAAGCTGCGGCTTTCGCTCTTGCGGAAGATGGTCAGCTCGACCTTGGTGTTGCGCTCGCCGCGCATCTTCTTCACCGCCTGGTCCATGGTCAGGCCCTTGACGGCGGTGTCGTCGATCTTGGTGATGAGGTCGCCGCTCTTGATGCCGGCGCGGAAGGCCGGCGAGCCTTCGATCGGGGTCTGCACCTTGACCAGGCCGTCTTCCATGCCGATCTCGATGCCCACGCCGACGAACTTGCCGGTGATGCCTTCGCTGAATTCCTTCACGCCCTTCTTGTCGAAGTACTGGGAATGCGGGTCGAGGCCGCTGACCATGCCGCCGATGGCGTCGGTGATGAGCTTTTTCTCGTCGACCGGGTCGACGTAGGTGTTCTTGATGACGTCGAACACCTTGGCGAGCTGTTGCAGCTCTTCCAGCGGAAGCGGCGTGACCGGGTTGCTGGCCGTGGCCTGCAACTGCATGGTGGCCAGGGCGCCGGCGACGGCCCCCAAGGTGACCCAGCCGGCAACTTTGAGTTTGGCGCCCATATACGACCTGCTTCCTACCTGATACGGAGATTTCACGCTATTCCAGTATAAAACTGCGACCCCGCTTGGAGGGCCGCGAGGGGCTTTAGTTTCAAGCCTTTTTAGGGTCTGTTCACGCCTCTTTTCGCGCCTCTTTTCGCGCGGCGTCTCAGGCTGCGATCTCGTGGCGGCCGCGCCCGGCCCGCTTGGCCCGGTACAGGGCGGTGTCGGCCCGTTGCATGAGAACGGCCGCCGTGTCCTGCCCGTTGACGGCCAGGGCCACGCCCACGCTGGCACCGATGTGCACCATCTTGTCGTCGATCTGGAAGGGCTCGCCCAGGGCGCTCACGATCTTGCGGGCCACCACCGTGGCGGCAGCAAGGTTCTTTACATCGGGCAACACAACCGCGAATTCGTCGCCGCCCAGCCGGGCCAGGATGTCCGGCGGGCGCAGGATGCGCTGCAGGCGCCGGGCCACCGCGGTGAGCAAGGCGTCGCCGGCGGCGTGGCCGTGCTCGTCGTTGACGGGCTTGAAGCCGTCGAGGTCCAGGCACAGCAGCGCCAGCAGGTGGGGCTCTCGCTCGGCGCGGTCCAGGGCTTCGTGGATGCGCTGGTCGAAGCCGGCGCGGTTGAGCACGCCGGTGAGCACGTCGGTCTGCGAGGCGTCGAGCAGCTTTTGCTGCTCCAGCCGGTGGGCGGTGATGTCTTGCGAAAGCGCCACGAAGCCGGCCACCTCGCCGTCGGCGCTGTGGAACGGGATGTAGGTGGTCTCGTAGAACTGCGAGCCGCTGCGCAGGACGCGCTCGCTCTCGAACATGGTGCGGTGCCCGGCGAGGGCGGCCTCGATGTGCAGGCGTCTCTGGGCGTATTCGTGCTCGCCGATCACGTCGCTGATATGGTGGCCGGTCAGGCGTTCCTTGGCGCGCTGGGCCCAGCGGGCGAAGGCGTCGTTGGTGAAAAGGTAGCGCTGTTCCTTGTCGACCACGGCCACCAGGGCCGGCAGCGTGGCGGCCACCACGTTGAGGATGGCATCGCTGCGCTGCAGCTCCGCGCGGGCCTGCAGGTCGAAGCTGATGTCGCGCATCACGGCCGAGAAGGCCTCGATCTTGTTGTCGTCGTCGCGGTGGACGATGAGCATCTCGCTCATCGCGATCTCGCGGCCGTCGCCGCCCAGCACGGCCGTTTCGCCCACCCAGACGCCGTTTTCCAGTGCCGCCGGGATGATCACGTCGCGCACCTGGGCGGCGCGCTGCGGCGGCGTGAAGTGCTCGAAACGCAGGGCGTCGAGCGAGTCGTTGCGGCCCAGCATGAGCCGCGCGCGCCCGGCCGGGTTGAGGTAGAGCAGCCGGCCGTCGGGGGCGAGCTGGGCCACGACGTCGGTGCTCTGCTCGAAGATGGCGGTGAGCATGCGCTGGGCGCGCTGCTCCTGGATGCGCTCGGTCACGTCTTCCAGCGAGCCCACCTGGCCGGCCAGCTGGCCGTCCACCCACAGCGGGGCGGTGTGCACCGAGAGCACGGCTTCCTCGCCGTTGTCGGCGCGGCGCACGCGCAAGGTGTTCTTGAGCGGGAGGCCTTCGGCCACGGCCTTGCGCCAGGCCTTCATCAGGTCGCCTTCGGCGTTGTCCTGTGCGATCTCGCTCCAGCCCCAGGCCATGCGGTCGCGCGTGAGGCCCAGCTTCTGGAAGTAGGCCTCGTTGGCATAGGTGGTTTCGCCCTGCAAGTCCGTGCGGAAGATGCCCAGCGGGAAGGCATTGCTCAAGGTCGCGAGTTCGGCCTGGCTGCGCCGCGTGGCACTGCGGCTGCGCACCAGCAGCACCGACGCGACCAGTGCGAACAGGGTGACGGCGATCAGCCCGCCGACCAGCACGCGGCGGCGGGCGTGGAAGGTGGCCAGCGTCTCGTTGACGCCTTGCGATGACAGCACCGTCACCGGGTAGTCGCCCAGGCGTTCGTAGCAGACCACCCGGGGCGTGCCGTCGGTCAGCGAGCCGTCGTAGACGAACTGGCCCTCCGGTGCGCTGGCCGGCTCGATGAAGACCGGCCCGGTCTTGCGCAGGTCCCGGCCGACCAGGCTGTCGATGTGGGGCGTGCGCACGATCGCCACCGCGTCGGTGCGCGTGAGCGTGATGGCGCCGGCCGGCTTGTCGCGCAGGCTCTCGTGCAGCGCGGAGAGGCTGGCCAGGTCGATCCAGGCCACCGCGCCTGCCACTTCACCTGCCGGGCGGGCCAGCCGCCGCGATACCGGCCAGCGCCAGGGCTCGCTCGGCGAGCTGCGCACGGGGGCGCCGATGTGCAGGCGGCCGGTTTGGTCGGCCCAGGTGACGGGGGGCATCTCGCTCAGCCACGACTGGCTGGGCGGAATCGTGAAAGCCTTGCCGTCGCCCGTGGCGAGGCTCATGGTGATGAGGCCCTCCAGCGAGTTGTTCTGCAGCGCGAGCAGGGCCGCCAGTCCCCGGTCTTGGCGCGGGTCGGCCTGCGGGTGCGCCTGCACCCAGTGGTCGATCACCTGCAGCTTGCCGTCGACGTTCTGCAGCAGCCCGCGGGTGTGCTGCACCACGGCGTTGTTGACCAGGCGCAGCTGTTGCTGGGCGTCGTTGGTGATGCGCGCCTGCTGGATGCCCGACGACACCAGCACCACCGTCCACAGCAGGGCCAGCAGGCCGAAGGTGACGAAAAAGGGCGCGAGCGCCTGCACGCGATGGCGCAAGCGCCCGTCGCGGGCCAGCGCGGTGGAGTTCACTTCTTGGCGGGGCGCTTGGCCGGAGGCGGGCTGGCTTCGGGCGGACGGTTGCCGCCTGCCACCAGGCCGGGGGTGGCGATGCACTTCAGGGTCTTGGGCGCCATGGCGTAGGTGCTGGTGCCGGCCACGCTTTGCTCCAGGGCGGCCGAGATGATGGCCGACTTGGCGGTCTCGCAGGCCAGGCTCGAATTGAAGCTGGCCACGAGGTACGGGTTCATGCCGTAGGCGGTCACGACGAAGGCGAAAAGCGATACCAAGGAGACCCTCCTGGGACGAATGGGCGCGGAAGTACGCGCACATTAACGGAAGCGCAATCTGTTACAGGCTGGAGATGAAGGGGGCTTCCCGCCCAGTTCGGCCGATCTGCCACCAGCCGGGCAGCAGGCGGCGCACCTTGGGGCTCGCGAAGCGGTCGTCGATCAGGCAGACCACGCCCCGGTCGGCGGGGGTGCGGATCACCCGGCCGGCCGCCTGCACCACCTTCTGGATGCCGGGGTAGAGGTAGGCGTAGTCGTAAGCGCAGCCCTCGCCGAAGCGCTCGCCCAGGCGCTGCTTGATCTGCTCGTTGACCGGGTTGAGCTGCGGCAGGCCCAGCGTGGCGATGAAGGCGCCGATCAGGCGCCGGCCCGGCAGGTCGATGCCCTCGGCGAAGGAGCCGCCCAGCACGGCGAAGCCGATGCCCTGGCTGTCGGCCGTGAAGCGCGCCAGGAACTGCTCGCGCTCGGCCTCGCCCATGCGGCGCGACTGTTCCCACACCGGCACCTGCGGGGCGAGGGTGCGGAACTCGGCCAGCGCCTTGTGCAGGTAGTCGTAGCTGCTGAAGAAGGCCAGGTAGTTGCCGGGTTCGGTGGCGTACTGCTCGGCCATCAGCTCGGCCATGGGTGCCAGCGAGGCCTCGCGGTGCTGGTAGCGGGTGGAGATGTGCCCGGCGACGCGCACCTGCAGCTGCTCGGGCGAGAAGGGCGTGGGCACGTCGACCCAGGCGGTGTCCTCGGGCAGGCCCAGCGTGTCGGCATGGAAGCGCTGTGGCGTGAGCGTGGCGGAGAAGAGCGCCACCGAATGCGCGGCCTCGAAGCGTGGCTGCAGGTGGGGGGCCGGCACCACGTTGCGCAGGCACAGCACGCTGCTGCGCGGGTCGGGCAGGGTGACGTCGAACAGCGAATGGGTGTCGAACAGCTCCAGCACGCGGGCGAAGTGCAGGGCGTCGAAGTAGAAGCGCTGCAGCTCGGCGTGGACCTCGGTCGGATGCTCGGCCAGGTGCTCGGTGATGGCGGCGGTGGCCTTCTGCAGCGCGGTGCTGAAGGCCTCGGGCACGGCGGCGTGCACCTGGTAGGGCTCGGTTTGCGCCTTGGTGAGCGCGTTCCACGCGCGGTGGAGCTTGCCGAGCGGTGCCTTGAGCGCCGGCGGCGCGGTCTTGCGCATCAGCTTGAAATCGAACTGGTCGAGTTCAGCTGAGTACATGTCGCGCGCACGCTCCACCAGGTTGTGCGCCTCGTCGACCAGCACCGCCACGCGCCACTGGTTGGCCTGGGCCAGGCTGTGCAGCAGGGCGCCCAGGTCGAAGTAGTAGTTGTAGTCGCCGACGATCACGTCGGCCCAGCGCGTCAGTTCCTGGCTCAGGTAGTAGGGGCAGACCTCGTGCTGGAGGGCGATCTCGCGCAGCGCGGCCTTGTCGAGCGTGGCCTGCGTGACGGCTTCGGCGCGCGCCGCGGGCAGTCGGTCGTAGAAGCCCTTCGCCAGCGGACACGAGTCGCCGTGGCATGCCTTGTCGGGGTGCTCGCAGGCCTTGTCGCGCGCCACCAGTTCCAGCACGCGCAGGGCTTTCTTTGTGCTCTGAGTGCCGCCGGCCTGGATGCGCTCGGCCGCATCGAGCGCCAGCTGTCGCCCCGAGCCCTTGGCGGTGAGGAAGAAGACCTTGTCCAGCGCCTGGCCGGGCGCGGCCTTGAGCAGCGGGAAGAGCGTGCCCACCGTCTTGCCGATGCCGGTGGGCGCCTGTGCCATCAGGCAGCGGCCGCGGCTGGCCGATCGGTACACGGCCTCGGCCAGTTCGCGCTGCCCGGCGCGGAAGCTCTCGTGGGGGAAGCGCAGTGCCGCCAGCGCTTCGTCACGCTGGGCCCGATGCGCAAGCTCCTGCCCGGCCCACTGCAGGAACCGATCGCACTGCAGCTCGAAGTGCTGCTGCAGCGCGGCGGCACTGTGGGTCTCGCACAGCACGGTCTCCTGCTGCGTGCCGATGTCAAAGTACACGAGCGCCACCTGCATCTCGGGCAGCCCGAGCTTCTGGCACTGCAGCCAGGCGTAGACCTTGGCCTGCGCCCAGTGCAGGGCGCGGTGGTTGGCCGGCAGGCGGGCGAGGTCGCCGCGGTGGGTCTTGATCTCTTCGAGCCGGTTGAGTGCACTGTCGTACCCGTCGGCCCGGCCGCGTACGCTGAGCTGCCCGTACTCGCCAGCGAGGCTCAGCTCGGCCTGGTAGTGCGCCCCCTTGCGCCGCGAGGCCACCACGGCGTGGCCCAGCTGGCCCTCCTGCGCGGTGGGCGAGGGCGTGAAGCGCAGGTCGAGGTCCCCCGCCTTCGCCGTGAACTCGCACAGCGCGCGCACGGCGACGACATAGGGCCGGGTGCTCAAGGTGCGGGCGTCGCTCCCTGTGCGCGCACCTTGTCGACGATGCCCTGCGACTTCTCGAGCTCGATGTAGACGTTGGCGAACAGGGTGCCCACGTCGCTCAGCTTGGTGCGCGAGACGCCCGGCGACGGGTTGGTGATCAGGGCGGCGGTGATGGCGCCGGCGGCTTGCAGCAGGTCTTTGTTCATGGGGGTTTCCAGGGAGTGTGGGCCATGGTACTTCCACCCCCGCGGCCTGACAGACAATGCGGGGTTGAAACCATGCTGACGCCCTCGCTGCCTTCCCTCGCCGCCCACGACCTGGCTTGCCGCCGCGGCGACCGCATTCTGTTCAAGGGCCTGAACTTCGCGGTGGATGCCGGCCAGGTGGTGTGGCTGCGCGGGGCCAACGGCCGCGGCAAGACCAGCCTCTTGCGCCTTCTGGCCGGGCTGTCCACGCCCGAGGCGGGCGAGGTGCGCTTCAACGGCACGCCGCGCCAGCGCGTCTACGTCGCCCACGCCAATGCGCTGAAGGAAGACCTCACAGCGCTCGAATCGCTGCGCTTCCTCGCGCGCCTGCATGGCCGCGATGACAGCGACGCCACGCTCACCGACGCCATGCGCCTGTTCGGCATCGTCAACCGGCGCGACGCCTTCGTGCGCACGCTCTCGCAAGGCCAGCGCCGCCGCGTCGCGCTGTCTCGCCTGGCGCTCGACGTGCAGCCCACGCTGTGGATCCTCGACGAGCCCTTCGATGCGCTCGACGTCGAAGGCATCGCCACGCTGAACGCCCTGCTCACGCAGCACGCTGCGCGGGGCGGCAGCGTGGTGCTCACCAGCCACCAGGCGCTCACGCTGGCACAGCCGGTGCCGGTGGTGGTGCAGCTCGATGAGATGGTGGCAGCATGAGTGGTGCTTTCATTGCCCTGCTGGCGCGCGACCTTCGCCTCGCCGCCCGCCGCCGCATCGAGGCCCTGCTGCCCATCGCCTTCTTCGTCGTGGCGGCCAGCTTGTTCCCGTTGGGCGTGGGCCCAGAGCCGGCCATGCTGCGGCAGATCGCCCCCGGCGTGGTGTGGGTGTGCGCGTTGCTCGCCGCCATGCTGTCGGTGACCCAGCTCTACGCCACCGACCACGCCGACGGCTCGCTGGAGCAGATGCTGCTGAGCGGTGAATCGGCCGTCGGCCTGGCGGCGGCCAAGGCGCTGGCGCACTGGCTGCTGACCGGCCTGCCGCTGATCGTGGTGGCGCCGCTCTTCGGCCTGCTGTTCGACATGCACGGCGAATCCATCGCCGCGCTCACCTTCAGCCTGCTGCTGGGCACGCCCATCCTGAGCCTGCTGGGCGGCGTGGGGGCGGCGCTCACGCTGGGCCTGCGCAGCGGTGGCGTGCTGCTCATCCTGCTGATCCTGCCGCTGTGCATCCCGGCGCTGATCTTCGGCACCGGGGCGGTGGGCGCGGTCGAGTCGGGCATCTCGGCGGCGGGGCACTATTCGCTGCTGGGCGCGCTGCTGATCGTCACCACCTTGCTCGCGCCCTGGGCCACGGCTGCGGGCCTGCGCATTTCTACCGAATGAACACCGAGGCACACCTCCCATGAAGCCCTCCTTGCGTTTCTTCACCTTCGCCGCGCCTTCGCGCTTCTACGGCCTGGCCGGCGCGCTCACGCCCTGGTGTTGGGCCGTGGCCATCGTGCTTGCGCTGTGGGGCCTGTACATCGGCTTCTTCGTGGCACCGACCGACGCCACGCAGGGCGAGTCGTACCGCATCATCTTCATCCACGTGCCGGCGGCCTGGATGTCGATGGTGCTCTACCTGGTGATGGCCTTCTGGGCCGGCATCGGCTGGGCCTTCAAGGCGCGGCTGGCCTCGATGGTGGCGCGCGCCATTGCGCCCACCGGCGCCATGTTCACCTTCGTCGCGCTGTGGACGGGCGCGTTCTGGGGCAAGCCCACCTGGGGCACCTGGTGGGTGTGGGACGCGCGGCTCACCTCCGAGCTGATCCTGCTGTTTCTCTACCTCGGCTACATCGCGCTGGTGGAAGCCATCGACGACACGCGCCGTGCCGACAACGCCGGCGCACTCGTCGCGCTGATCGGAGCCATCAACGTGCCCATCATCTACTTCTCGGTGAAGTGGTGGAACACGCTGCACCAGGGCGCCACCATCAGCGCCACCGCGGCACCCAAGATGGCCGCGACCATGCTCACTGCCATGCTGCTGATGACGCTGGCCTTCTGGGCCTACGCCTTCGCGGTGGTCTTCACCCGCAGCCGCGCCATCATCCTGGAGCGTGAGCGGCATGCCGAGTGGGTCGCCCAGCTCGCCAAGCAAGGAGCACACGCATGAACTGGAACAGCGCTGCCGAGTTCTTCGCCATGGGCGGCTACGGCCTCTACGTGTGGGGCTCCTATGCGGTCACGGCTGCCTTCATGCTCACCGAGCCTTTCCTGGCCGCGCGTCGTCGCCGCCAAGCCTTGAAGGCCGCCGGGCCAACCAGCGTCTAGAGCGGGGTGTCGGTCGGTCTCACGCTGCGGCTGGGGTTCTGAGCGTTTCACCCTGCTGCCTGAGCCACCTGTGTGAACCCGGCCTTCGCCATGCCGTTCCAGTCTGCAGCGCCTTCAGCGGCCCGATGACTTGCGCTTGTCGCCCGGAGGTGCCGCCTGCGGAAACAGCTCATCGAACAGGTCGTCGGGCACGGTGTTCGGGCTGTCGTCGACTTCGACCCCGCTCAGCAGGTCGAACGACGAGCGCATCCAGCGGCCGTGGCTCACTTCGGGCAGGTCTTTCTTGGGGGGCGACACCGGGATGTTCGGGTCGACCCACTCACCCAGAGGCGCGTGATCGGAGATGCGCCACACGAGGCGTTTGGACTTGGGTGGGCCCGGATTCCTGGGCATTCGCTTTCCTTCGAAACAGCAAGACAGAAAGGAATCGCGCCTTGCGCGCAGGGGGCCAATCTAGTCTTTGCTTCAAGCGAGGTACAGCGGATTTCCCGAGTACTGGAGCACCCTGGAAGGTCTTGAAAAATTTGCACTGAAGTGCAGGAACAGGCGCCGCGGAATCTGTCACGTTTGCTGCACTGCGGTCCCCCGACTCACGCGGTGGCGCCTTGCCGCCCGCGCCTTACGCTGAGCGACGACAGCAAGCAAGGCAGGAGGTGCCTATGCAAAAAGTACTTGTTGCGGGTGAAGTCGTTGCGGTGATGGCCTTGTGCCTGGGGCTGCTCTACTGGCATTCCCGACGGCCGCACGAGGAGTCGTTCGATGAATGGTTTGCCAGCCAGGACCCGCGCCGCCATCAGGACGACGAAGGCACCGCCTGCCGGTGATCAGCGAGAGACGAACGCGCCTGCTTCGGGCGACAGCCTGCGCCTCGCCGACTTGACGGCGCGCCGCGCGAGCCTCCACAGCGAGCCCGCGATCTCGCGACGGGTCAGGTTCATGCGCTGAAAGGCGAAGAAGTCGTTCATGCGCTTGCTGATGCGCGCCACCGTGAACATGTCCTTCTCGATGTAGCCGATGTAGGCTGCTCGCGATATCCGGTGTGCATTCTTCTGAACCCAGGCGGTACAGAAATCGAAGGTGCCGCCTTTCTCCACGCCGTTGCCGCGCTGGTACCAGTAGGCCAGCGGCTGTTCGATCCCGACGAAGCGCGCACCGGCCTCTTCGAGCCGCAGGCAGAAGTCGTAGTCCTGGTGCCGCACCAGCGAGGGATCGAAGCCCACGCGTTGGGCCAGGCGCGTGGGCAAGAGCAGGGAACTCGTCTGCGCACCACCGAGTGGCGACAACACGAAATCCGAGAAGCGCCCCCCGTCGTAGGAAACCGACGGGAAGAGGCGCCAGGCGCTGCGGTCTTCCCGGCACGAGACAACCTGCGAGAACAGCACGAAGTCGCCGGACAGGGAAAGGCGTGCGATGTGTTCGAGGTAGACACTCAGCTTGTTGGGCAGCCACTCGTCGTCGTCGTCGAGAAGCGCCAGCAAGGGCGCCGCGGCGGCCTGCATCCCCACATTGCGGGCGATTGCGCCGTTGCTTGCCGCGCCACTGTCGAGGGCGCGGGCTGCGAAGGCATTCGCATACCGAGGGAGGAGGGCTTCGCAGTACGCCTTGAACTCGGCCGGGCTGTTGCTGAAGACGACGATGACTTCGTGCACATGCTGTGCGCCGGGCACGATCGAATCCAGCGCGCGCTTCAGGGTGTCTCGCCCGTCGCGCGACGGAATCACGACGCTGACGCTTCTTGCGGGCATGGGGCGGGCTTCGTGGGATACAGGGGTCATTTGCGCTCCGGCCAGGTTGTTATGACGGCAAAGATTGCCGACGACGAACCGCTCGCCGCGCGACCACATGACAGGGTGTCGAGGTCGGCAACTGCATCAGCCGCCTGTCAGCGAGGGTGGCGCATTCATCGGTGTCGACTGCACGGGTTTGGGGTCTGTGCAGTCACGCACGCCGCATGCCAGCGTGATGGATCGAGGGGCACACGGCCTCACCTGCGCCTTGCCGTACACGCCAACAGGCCTCGGCGCGGGCGCTCTTTAGTGTTAGCAGGCCCTAGCGTGCCCGCTTCTCATCATGATGTGCGATGCTTTCTCTCCAAGCGCAGTTCGCGGTAGCCATCTGGTGAGTTCACGCATGGCCAAGACACGCAACTCCCGCCTCGATTTGCCGACCCATTCCACTGCGTGACTGCATGCACCTGATTCCATACGGCGCTCGACCCTTGCTCTTGACGGAGGCCGGGCAGTGACCGAGAAGACACCCGCCTGCGACCCTTCTGCGGGCTCGCATCCGCCCGACGACCCGCCGCCCTCGGCAGTGGGCAATGCGCAATGGGTGGCCATCGGGCAGGTCGGCCGGATCGCGCTCCAACTCATCAGCCTGGCCGCACTCGCGCGCCTGCTCGATGCGCAGCAGTACGGGGTGATGGCCATGGCCACGGTGGTGACCAACTTCGCGCTGCTGATGCGCGATCTCGGCACCGGTGCCGCCGTGGTGCAGAGCCGCGATCTCCGAGACGAGCTGCTCGACAGCGTGTTCTGGCTGAACCTCATGATGGGCGGGGTGCTCGCCCTGGTCCTGGCGGCCGGGGCCGTTCCCATCTCGCACCTGTTCGGATCGTCCGAACTGCCGCCGGTGCTTTGGGCCTTGGCGGTGATCTTTCCGATCACCGCGTCGGCCACCACCCATCAGGCGCTGCTGGAGCGGCGCTCGCAGTTCAAGTCCATTGCGCAGATCGAGCTCACGGCCCTGACGCTCGGCGTCGTCTGCGCCGTGGCCGCGGCGGCCGCGGGGTGGGGCGTCTTCAGCCTGGTGGTGCAGGCCGTCGTGAATGCCGTGGTGTCCACCCTGCTGCTCTGGAAGAAGTCTCTGTGGCGGCCCGGAAGAAGAGGCAGTCTCTCCGAGCTTCGGGGCCTGCTCGGGTTCAGCGGCAACCTCAGCCTCTTCCAGCTCATCAACTATTTCTCTCGCAACGCCGATGGGATGATCATCGGCCGCTTTCTCGGCGCCACCGTGCTCGGCTTCTATTCGATGGCGTACCGCCTGATGCTCTTCCCCATCCAGAGCCTGACGAGCGTCGCCTCGCGTGCGCTGTATCCGATCATGAGCCGCAAGCAGACAGAGATCGCCGACATGGCGACGCTGTACCTGCGCACGATTGCACTCATTGCCACCATCACCGCACCGCTGATGGCGGGCCTGTTCGGCGTGCGCGAGGCCTTCGTGAGCACCGCCTTCGGGCCAGGATGGGGCCCGGTGGGGGCGATCCTCATGTGGCTGGCGCCGACGGGTTTTCTCCAATCCATCATGAGCAGCACCGGCGCGATCTTCATGGCGCGTGGCCGGACCGACCTCATGATGAGGATCGGCATCCTGACGGCGATCACTCAGCTGTCGGCGTTCTTCATCGGCGCGCAGTACGACGTGCGGGTGCTGGCCGGGCTCTACCTGGCCGCGAACCTGGTGAACTTCATCCCGGTGATGCTCGTCACCTTGCGCTTGCTCGATGCGTCGCTTGTCGACCTGGCCAAGGTGCTGGCGGCTCCCATCGCGTCTTCGGTGGTCATGGCCGCGGTGCTGCGCGTGGTCGTCTGGGCGTGTGAACGCGAAGGGCTGACGCCGCTGCTCACGCTCGCTGTGGCGTGCCCCTCGGGTGCGGTCGTCTATCTGGCCGTGCTGACGCTGGTGTTCCGCCGGAAGCTGACCGATCTGCGGGCGCTGTTGCGCAGGCCGCGCTGAGTGGCCTGCGGCTTCAGGCTGCTCGCAAGCGGCTCAGGTCGGACTCGGTGTAGGTGGCTGCGGCCTGCGGGTCGTTGTTCGACTGGAGCAGGTTCTGGTGCCACAAGGCAATGGACTGCGTAGAGGGCAGCGTTTCGAAGTCGACGGCCTTCGGAGCCAGTTGCCGTGCAACAAAGCCGTTGCGAAACGTCGTGGCGTGCAACCAGAGGTCGTCGGCCTTCGGGCAGCACGACTGAAAAGCAGTGCCGGTGTCACGCAGGGCGTCCAGCAGGGCCGGCGGGTAGATGACGCCGCTCACCCCGGTGGCAAAGACCGTGGGCGCTGGGAGGTCGTCCTCCACGAAAGGCCAGGTGGCGTAAGGCGCCAGGGCGTTGTCCTGCAGCTGGATGCGGCGCGCGCGATAGCAGTGCACCAGCTCGGGCTGCGCGGCGTGTGCGCGGCAGAGCCTGTCCAGCCAGAAGTCGGGGTACCAGTTGTCGTCATCGGCCGTCACCATCGGCATGTGGTGCTTCGGCTCGGAGCAGACGTACGGGAAGTACTTGGTGTGCGGACCGCAGTCCTGCGCGTAGCGCACCTCGAGCCCCCGCGCGCGCAGGCGCTGCAGTTCGCGCGGCAAAGGCCGCTCGCGTTCGCCGAGCCCCAGCCACAGGATCATGCGCTGCGGCCGGACACGGCCCCTGCCGATGGATTCCAGCGTGCGGTGGACCCGGCCGATCCGCACGCCATGGGTCGTGAGGCTGACCACGACATTGGCGCCCTCGTCGATCACGGCCCGGCGGCTCACCAGGTTCAGCCAATCGGCCCAGGCGGCGCGCGACATCATCTTCAAGCGATGCAGAGCGACCCAGACGGAATGGCGCAATGTGCTCAGTGCAGACATATGTGTTTTGTCCTGATGCCATCTGGCAGTTGTTTGGAGGAGCCGTGCCGCGGCTGCGGCTGTGCTCGTGGTGGCTTGTTCCTCTCGCCACTTTCCTCGCTGTCCTGAACGCCTTGGCAATCGATGTGCCTGCGCTTGAGCACGATGGCTGCGTGCGGCTGCTTTCCGGCCGATGCAGGCACGCACCCAAAGCCGGGAGCTCCTCTAATCGAGACCTGAGCGATCTCCGTCGCCGGCCAGGGCAACGGTCGAGGCTCTCCCCGCGCTTGGTACTGGCACTCGCCACACCAAATGCCTTTGCGTCCCCTGGTGTCAGGGCTGCTATCTCCAGTAGCTTCTGCAGCTTGCGGACTCACGCGCATGGCGCTTATGCCGCTGGCGGCATTGAAGCTTGAGCCAGGTCGTCGGGGGGGCACGGAGAACGACCGGCGAAACCCGGTTCTACGGCGCGTAGTGGATACACATCACCGAGGTCTCGCCGGACTGCATTGCCCAAGTCGGCGACAAGCCCACCCGGCTGGACATTCCGGCGGTGAAGCATGCGCTGACGATCAAGGACGGTGTTATCGAGTTCGCTTGCCAAAAGGCACGAAGCGGAAGCTGTCGCATCGTGCGCATCTATGGGGAGCTATGGGCTCGGTAGGCGGGATCCTCTGGTTTCGATAGTCTCGCCGTCTTCCGAAGGCGACGATGACCAACGCGTGAAGACGCCAGTGGTCAACCTGAGCGATCGGTTGGGATCTCTGCTGATGTTCCCGGCCCTACGGTAGAAGTCATGGCTGGCTGCGAAAGAACACCTGGGAGCCGACGCGCACTGTGGCGACGCGACCTTTCGAGGTCCGCGCAGTGGCGCTGAACCAGATGGGCCAATCGCCGGCGTATCCGACGCCGAGCGCAGATATGTCGACCAAGGCCCTTGGCGAAGGCGTGTCCGAGTTGGTTACTGCGATGCCGTTGGGTCCGAAGTCGAAGGCTGCACTCCAGGCCTCGGTGCCGGGCGGAAGCGTGATGGGCAACTCTAGGGTACGAGGCGAACCGGCTCCTGTTGCCACTGTCAGCGGCGTCGGAAAGTTCATCTTGATGCCAGGGCGCACCGTGATGGTGTACGGGACGATGACCGGGGAGCCAGCGACAGTGCGCTGGCATTCGACGTCCAGGCAGACAAAGACGCGCAGCGGACCGGAGAACGTGCCGGCGACTAGGTTGATAGGCCGGCCCTGGATGATCAGGCGGTTATCTCTTCCGTTCGCGCCAGGTGAGACCGCTGCGGTCGAGAAGAGCTGATCTCGGTCCTCAACAACGACGAACACCTGGCCCAGCTTCGAGAGGTCACCACTCAAGTCCGCCGTGACCTCAATCGCAACGAGTGGGTCGCCGCCCTCGAACACTTCCTGATCAACGATCGGAATTCGCACATTGGACAGTGCCAGCGACTCATCGCGGCTGTCGCCACTC
>NZ_DASSRA010000041.1:0-12382 GCF_035702065.1 Rhizobacter sp. | reverse complement strand
CCAGGCTAGTAGAACGGACGCAGTGTGCATAGGGCGGCGTCTAACGAGATATGAACATCAACCAAATCGGCAGAGAGACATCCACCTCGCAAAGAACCACGCACCGCTCTCCCAGCCCTGAAAACAAAAAGCCCGCAGCCTTTCAGCCACGGGCTTTTCTGACAACACCTGATACCGCTCAGAACGGAATGTCGTCGTCCATGTCATCGAAGCCGGTCGACGACTTCGCTGCCGGCTTGCTGGCGGCCGGGCGTGCGGCCGGGGCGCTGCGTTCCTGGCGTTCGTTGCCGCCACCTTGACCACCACGGCTGTAGCCGCCACCGCCGCCGCCTTCGTCACCACCCCCGCCGCCGTCGCGGCCGCCGAGCAGCTGCATGTTGTCGGCCATGATCTCGGTGGTGTACTTCTCGATGCCGTCTTTGTCGGTCCACTTGCGGGTCTTGAGGCGGCCTTCGACGTAGACGGGGCGGCCCTTCTTCAGATATTCGCCGGCGATCTCGGCCAGGCGGTCGAAGAACACCACGCGGTGCCATTCGGTTTCTTCCATCTTCTCGCCGCTGTTCTTGTCTTTCCAGTTGCGCGAGGTGGCGATGGTGACGTTGCAGATGGCCGAGCCGTTGGGCGTGTAGCGCACCTCGGGGTCGCGCCCCAGGTTGCCGATGAGAATGACTTTGTTGATCGAGGCCATGGGGCGCTCCTGGGTAAAACGGGTGGGAATGGCCTCAATTATGCGGGCGGGGCGCTCTCCCGGCAGGCCCCTCGCAGGAATGCCCTCCCTAGGGTTGGTACCGGGGCGAAGCCAGTCGTGCGGTGCCGCACGCTCAGCCCTTCTCAGGGCTCGCCGTGCCAGTAGTCGAGGTCGTCCTTCTCCTGGTGCATGCGTGCAAAGCCGAAGGGGTCGCCACCGCGCGCGGCCGAGGCGAGGTACTTGCCGGAGTCGGGGTACTCGACGATCTCGGGGTTGTCCTTCGTGCTGATCGAGAGGTACTTCAGCGGCGCGGCCGAGGTGTTGATGATCTGGTGCGGGTAGTCGGGGCCGGGCGGGATGAAGATCACGTCGCCGCTGCGGATGGGCAGCATCTCGCCGGCCACGCGCAGCGTGCCCTCGCCTTCGAGCACGATGAACATCTCTTCCTGCGCGTAGTGGAAGTGGTAGGGGCACGAGCGCATGCCCGGTGCCACGGTGTCGATGCTCGCGCCGAGCTTCTGCGCTGCGGTGCCGGACGCGAGCCGCGCGCCGACCGAGTCGTACAGCGGCGCTCGCACGTCGTGGCGCAGCTCGGCCTCGTTGAAGTTGCGGATGAGTTGCTGGCGCAGGGCCTGCGCCTGGGGCGAGAGAGAGGTGCTCATGGACGCCTTTCGAATGAGGTGAGAACGGGTTGCAGGCGCGACGTCAATCCCTTGGTCCGCCTTTGTTGATGCAGCGCAGATGCGAACCCCGCGACGAAGAGGGGGCTTCCCCCGCGGCCGGCAGGCTCTTACATTCGCATGGTGCCACCGAGGCGCAATCGGCTCGACCAGGGGAGGCCACATGTACGGTCTGGTCAATCAAGCCATCGAAGACTTCGTCGTCCACAAGTTCGGCCACGAAGCCTGGCAGCGGGTTCGCGACGCCTCCGGCGTCTGCCCCGACATGTTCATCGCGATGGACAGCTACCCGGACGAGGTCACCGCCAAGCTGGTGGAAACGGCTTCGGGCCAGCTGGGCATGGACAGCGAGCAGATCCTGCGGGGCTTCGGCGAGTACTGGGTGCTTTACACCGCCCAGGCCGGCTATGGCGACATGATGGCCATGTTCGGCTCAGACCTGTCGTCCTTCCTGGCCAACCTGGACACCCTGCACAGCCACGTGGCGATGACCTTCCCCGGGCTGCGGCCGCCGTCGTTCACCGTCGAGCCGCTGGACGGTGGGCTGCGGCTGCACTACCGCAGCGAGCGCGCCGGCATGGCGCCGATGGTGATGGGACTGCTGCAGGGGCTGGCCCGGCGCTTCTCGCAGAACATCAGCGTGGAGCAGACGGCGCACAAGGGGCGGCAAGACCACGACGTCTTCGAGGTTCGTTTCGTCTGAGCCGGTCACCGGCCGCTGCCATGCCCAGCCCGACCTGGAACCTGACGCCGCCGCAGTTCGCGGCGGCCTTCCCGTTTCACCTGGTGCTCGACCAGCAGCTGTGCCTGCTGCAATGGGGTGCCACGCTGCAGCGCGTGATCCCTGCGCTGCGCGAGGGGGCGCCGCTGTCGCAGCACTTCAGCATCACGCGGCCCATGCTGGCCACGCTGGACTTCGCCACGCTGCGCCAGCACGAACGCTCGCTCTTCGTGCTGCAAGACCGCAGCGGCCGCCTGTGCCTGCGCGGCGAGCTGGTGGCGCAGGACGGGCACTTGTTCTTCCTGGGCTCGCCCTGGGTGTCCAAGCTGGCTTCGCTGTCGGACCTGGGGCTGTCGCTGAATGACTTTGCCGTGCACGACCCGGTGCTGGACCTGCTGTTCCTGCTGCAGACCAAGGACAAGGCCCTGGCCGACGCGCAGCAGCTCGCGCAGCGGCTGAGGGAGCAGAAAGACAGCCTGCGCGCCGCAACCCTGGCCACCGAGGTGGCCGAGCAGGCCAACCGGACCAAGAGCGAGTTCCTGGCGGTGATGAGCCACGAGATCCGCACGCCGCTCAATGGCGTGCTGGGCATGCTCGCGCACCTGCAGGGCGGCGAGCTCTCGGCCGAGCAGCGCGAATGCGCGCAGACCGCGGCCAAGTGCGGCAGCGCGCTGCTGGGCATCATCAACGACATCCTCGACTTCTCCAAGGTCGAGGCCGGCAAGCTGGAGCTGGAGTGCATCGACTTCGACCTGCGCGAGCTGATGGGCGAGCTGGCCCAGAGCTTTCGCTACCAGGCCGAGTCGCGCGGGCTGTCGCTGCAGGTGGCGGTGGATGACGAGGTGCCCGAAGCCCTGCAGGGCGACCCAGGCCGCCTGCGCCAGATCCTGGCCAACTACCTCACCAACGCCATCAAGTTCACGACCACCGGGGGCATCACCCTGCGGGTGCGGCAGGACGGGGCCACGCAGGCGTTCGAGGTTGAAGACACGGGCATCGGCATCGCCCGCGCCCAGCACGCAGCGGTGTTCGAGATGTTCACCCAGGCCGATGTCTCCACCACCCGCCGCTACAGCGGCACCGGCCTGGGCCTGGCCATCTGCAAGAAGCTGGCGCAGCTGATGGGCGGCACGGTGGGCCTGCGCAGCGAGCCCGGCCGCGGCAGCACCTTCTGGCTGCACGTGTCGCTGCCCACCGGCCGGCACCCCGCCAACAACGTGCCGCAGCTGCCGGAGCGCTTTCGCGGCCACGTGCTGCTGGGCGAAGACAACGAGGTCAACCAGCTGGTGGCCAAGCTGCACCTCAACGCCCTGGGGCTCAGTGTGGACGTGGTCGACAACGGCGCCGACGCCGTGCGCGCCGCCGCGCAAGGGCGCTACGACCTGGCGCTGATCGACCTGCGCATGCCCGGCATGGACGGCCTGGAGACCTGCCAGACCATCCGCGCGCAGGAGCCGCCGGGCCAGCGCCTGCCCATCGTCATCTGGACCGCCAGCATGCTGGGCGTGGACCACAGCCGCATCGCCAGCTCGGGCGCCGACGGCGTGCTGGGCAAGCCCTTCGAGCGCGCCGCGCTGCAGCAGACCTTGTCCACCTACCTGGCGAGCGCCGGCCCGGCCAGCACCAACACCCCACAGCAGGAGGCGCCATGACCAAGCCCGAGCCGACCCAGCAGCCGCAGGCCCAGCACCTGTATGACCAGACCGCCTCGCGCTGGTCACGCCAGCAACCCAGTTCGCTGTCGGACTACACCGCGCGGCCACGGGTGATGGAGCTGTGCGCGCCGGTGGCCGGCCTGCGCGTGCTGGATCTCGGCTGCGGCGAGGGCTACGTGAGCCGCATGCTGCGCCAGGCCGGCGCGGCCTCGGTGCTCGGGCTGGACGTGTCGCCGCGCATGATCGACCTGGCGCGCCAGGCCGAAGCCGCGCAGCCACTGGGCATCCGCTACGACACCGCCGACGCGGCGCAGCTCGACAGCGCAGCCGGCCCGTTCGACCTGGTGGTGGCCGTGTTCCTGTTCAATTACCTGGATGTGGACGCCATGCGCCAGACCATGACCCGCGTGCGCCAGGCGCTCGTGCCGGGTGGGCGCTTCATCTTCACCGTGCCGCACCCGGCCTTTGCGTTCATGCGAGCGCCAACTCCGCCCTTTTATTTTGAGGTCGGTTCTGCCGGCTATTTCACGGATCGGAACACCATCTTCCCCGGGAAGATCTGGAAGCGCGACGGAACGCCCCTCGAGGTGCAACTGGTGCACAAGACCTTCGGAGACTACTTCCAGGCCTTGCGGGCAGCCGGCTTCGAGACGATGCCCGAGGTGGAAGAGCTTTCAGTCACCTCGTCGATGGTGGAACTGGACCCGGTCTTTTTTGGGCCGTTGTTCAACTACCCCCTGCACATGGCCGTTCGGATCGCTTCGTAGCTGAAAGCGATCTGCAACCCGTGTGCTGGTGTCATGAAATCACTTCAATCCGAACTCTCCCAACTCCCTTCCCTCCACCCTGCCCTGGTGCCTGCGGCCACGCCGCAGGCCTTCAAGGCGCAAGCCAAAGCCCACCCGCTGTGGCACCACCCCTTCGTCGAACGCTGCCGCACCGGCACCTTGAGCCTGGCCGAGGTGCGCGTGCTGGCGGCGCAGATGTACAAGTTCTGCCACGCCTTCCCGCGCTTCCTGGCCACCGCCCTGGCCAGCTGTGACGATGACGCCGCGCGCCAGGTGATCGGCGAGAACCTGTGGGACGAGCTGGGCGAGGGCCGCCCCGAAGACGCGCACCCGGCCCTCTTTCGCCGCTTCACCCGCGCGCTGGGCTACACCGACGAGCAGCTGCACGACGTGCCGGCCCTGCCGCAGACACAGGCGCTGATCGACACCTACCTCGGCATGAGCCAGCGCTTCGGCCTGGCCGGCATCCTGGGCGCGCTGTGCTACGCCTCCGAAGGCATCGTGGCGGCGCTGTACACGCACATCCAGCACGGCCTGCGCCAGGCCCTCACGCTCGATGACGACGCGCTGATGTTCTTCACCGTGCACATCCACATCGACGACGGCCACGCCGACCAGCTCGAAGCGGTGCTGCACCCCATGCTGAAAGTGCCCTTCCACGCCCTGGCCATCGAGCAGGCGTTGCAGGAGGCAATGGACGCGCGCTGCCGCTTCTTCGACGGCGTGATGGCCGCGGCCCAACAGGCCACCGCATGAGCTCCGCCCACCCTCCCGCCTGGCTGGAGGGCTTGTTCGCAGTGATCCCCACGCCCATGCGCGCCGGTGGTGCCGTCGACCTCGACGGCCTGGCGCGCGTGGTCGACCACTACCTGGCCCACGGCGCGCGCGGCGTCGTGCCGGCCAGCATCGCCGGCGAAGGCCACTTGCTGAGCACCGAGGAGCAGCGCGCCGTGCTCGACTGCGTGGTGCGCCACTGCGCCGGCCGCGCCCCGGTGCTGCTGGGGGTGCTGGGCGAGAGCGTGGCCGAGGCCGCCGAACTGGCGCGCGCCGCCATGGGCCAGGGCGCGAGCGGCCTGCTGCTCAAGCCGCCGCACGGGCCCGAGGCGCAGGTGCTGGATCACATCGGCATGGTGGCGCAAGCCGCGCCGGTGCCGCTGGTGCTGATCGACCACCCACGCTTCGGCGCTTCGCCCTCGCCCGCGCTGCTGCACACGCTGACGCAGCAGCTGCCGCAGGTGTGCGGCGTCAAGCTCGAAGCCGAACCCACGCCCGCCAAGATGGCCGCGGTGCGCGCGCTGCTGGGGCCGCGCCTGCGCATCTTCGGCGGGCTGGGCGCGCTGCACGGGCTCGATGAACTGACCCACGGGGCCGACGGCTTCTTCACCGGCCACCCGCAGCCGCAGCACCTGGTGGAGCTGATCCACTGCTTTCGCGCCGGCGACGCGGCCGGTGCACGCGCCGCCTACGCCGCCCTGCTGCCCGTCGCCGAATGGGAGCGCGACCACCCGCAGGCGATGGTGGCCAGCCGCAAGACCCACCTGCGCGCGCTGGGGGTGATCGACGAGGCCTTCACGCGGCTGCCGCGTCCGCCGGAAGGGGGATGACACCGGCGAGGACAAGCGGCTCCCGTACCATCGCAGCTCCGCGCCACCCCTGTCCACCGCTTCCGTGACTCCCGCCCCCGACCGCCAGCCGCTGGCCATTCTTCAGCAGGTCTTCGGCTACCCCGCCTTCCGCGGCCAGCAGCAAGCCATCATCGAGCAGGTGACGAAGGGCGGCGACGCGCTGGTGCTCATGCCCACCGGCGGCGGCAAGAGCCTGTGCTACCAGGTGCCGGCGATCGCGCGGCACCGCGCGGGCCAGGGCGTGGCCGTGGTGGTGAGCCCGCTGATCGCGCTGATGCACGACCAGGTGGGCGCGCTCGAAGAGGCAGGCGTGCACGCCTCCTTCCTCAATTCCACGCTCACGCTGGAAGAGACGCAGAAGATCGAGCGCGAGATGATGAGCGGCCGCCTGGTGCTGCTCTACGCCGCCCCGGAGCGCGTGACCACTCCACGCTTCCTGGCGCAGCTCGATTCGCTGCACGAACGCGGGCTGCTGAGCCTCTTCGCCATCGACGAGGCGCATTGCGTGAGCCAGTGGGGCCACGACTTCCGCGAGGACTACCTGCAGCTCAACGTGCTGCACGAGCGCTACGCCGAGGTGCCGCGCATCGCACTCACCGCCACGGCCGACGACCTCACGCGCGCCGACATCATCGAGCGGCTGCAGCTGCAGGAGGCGCGCGTCTTCATCAGCAGCTTCGACCGGCCGAACATCCGCTACTGCATCGTCGAGAAGGACAACGCGCGCACGCAGCTGCTGCGCTTCCTGAACGACGAGCACGAGGGCGATGCCGGCGTCGTGTACTGCCAGTCGCGCAAGAAGGTCGAAGAGACCGCCGACTGGCTCAGGAGCGAAGGCATCAACGCCCTGCCCTACCACGCCGGGCTCGACGCCGACGTGCGCCGCCGCCACCAGGACAAGTTCCTGCGCGAAGAGGGCCTGGTGATGGTGGCCACCATCGCCTTCGGCATGGGCATCGACAAGCCCGACGTGCGTTTCGTGGCCCACCTCGACCTGCCCAAGAACATCGAGAGCTACTACCAGGAGACCGGCCGCGCCGGCCGCGACGGCCTGCCCGCCGATGCCTGGATGGCCTACGGCCTGGCCGACGTGGTGAACCAGCGCCGCATGATCGACGAGAGCCCGGCCGGCGAGGAGTTCAAGCGCGCGCAGATCGGCAAGCTCAACGCGCTGCTGGCGCTGGCCGAGGCGCACGACTGCCGGCGCGTGCGGCTGCTGAAGTACTTCGGCGAGGAGAGCTCGCCCTGCGGCAACTGCGACAACTGCCTCAACCCGCCGGCCACCTGGGACGCCACCGAGGCGGCACGCAAGGCGCTCAGCTGCATCTACCGCTTCCACCAGAACGGCGGCCAGCGCTTCGGCGCGGCGCACCTGATCGACGTGTTGCGCGGCAAGGCCACCGACAAGGTGAACCAGTACCGGCACCAGTCGCTTTCCACCTTCGGCATCGGCGCCGACGTGAGCGAGGCGCAGTGGCGCACCGTGCTGCGCCAGCTGATCGCGCTGGGCCACCTTCGCACCGAGGGCGAGTACCAGACGCTGGAGCTCACATCCAGTGCCCGCGAGGTGCTGCGCGGCGGCGTGACCTTGCTGCTGCGCGTGCCCAGCGACACCCCCAAGCGCGGCAGAGGCAGCAGCAAGACCACGCGCGGCAAGGACAAGCCGCCACCCATCGCGCTCGACGACCAAGGCACCGAGCGCTTCGCCGCCCTCAAGGCCTGGCGCGCCGAGGTGGCCAAGGAGCACGGCCTACCGGCCTACGTGATCTTTCACGACGCCACGCTGGCCGAGATGGCACGCAGCCAACCCAGCTCGCTCGACGACCTGGGCCAGATCAGCGGCGTGGGCGCGAAGAAGCTCGAAGCCTATGGCAGAGAGATCCTCAGGGTGCTCGAAAGCTGAGCGCTTTCACAGAGCGAGCGCAGCAAGCGACTCATCAAGCAACGCCCGCGGACCCGGCTCTGCCGGGCCGCCGGGTGGCGCCCCCCGGGGGCAGTAGCGAAGCGACTGGGGGGCCTAAGTCACCCCGAGAAGCTGCGGTAGGTGGACATCAGCCGCGCGTAGGCCGACATCACGCGCTCGAAGCACTTGGGATCGCGCTTCACGTGAGCGTCGTACAGGAAGCCGGTGAGCAGCGAGAAGATCTCGAACACCAACTGCTCGGGATCGCTGTCGGGGCGGATCTGGCCGCGGTCGAGCGCCTGCTTGACGGTGCGCTCCAGCGTCTGGCGCCAGGCCATCATGCCGTTGACGAGGCGGGTGCGCAGGGCATCGGGGTGGGCGTCGGGGTCGTTGTCGAAGGTGTTGACCGCGTAGTGCGACGCGATCAGCGCCGTGAGTTCGTTGCCGTGGTGCACCCAGCGGTGCACGATGGCATTGAGCCGCGGCAGGCCCGCCGGCTCGGAAAGCGTGGGCATGAAGACGGTGAGGGCGAAGATGCGCTCGTATTCGTCGAGCACCAGGATCTGCAGGCTCTCCAGTGAACCGACCCGCACGAACACACCACTCTTGCTGATGCCCAGCTTCTGGGCGATCGAGTTGAGCGTCAGCTTCTGCAGGCCCTGGTTGACCGCGATGTCCATGCCCGCCGCCACGATGGCAGCCAGCGTTTGCTCGCTCTTCTCACGTTTCCTGACCATCGCGGCGCTCGCTGCTCATGCTCATATCAATAGTGCTGCTCAGTATACGGACGCACGTCCAGGAAACTTCCCCCCAAAGGGACGGGAAGCGCGCGACAAACGGCGCCGTGAGTTATGACCGGCAGAACGTGATCGCAGTGCAACAACGCCGTCTCCACCAGCGCGTGTGCAGCAGTTCACGGCCAGGCCTTGCGAAGCTGTTGCTGTCTGCAACCCGACGCGCTGTACACGGCCACCACGGCGCCCGGTGGCTCCCACAGAACGCCAACTGGATCACGCACAAAGCTTTACGCCCCCTCACTGCACGCATCCACCCAATTCTGAGAATCCGGGCCTTCTGTTTGAACACCAGCGAGACATTCTTTTGCAGCCCGACCTCAGCCGAAACACCTTCCCACTTTCTTTCTCTCTTCTTTCGCGCACCAGCGCAGCACTGGCCCTCCTCGCCGCCTTGGCGGCCTGCGGCGGCGGCAGCGGCGATGCCACCGAAGACACCCCCATCGACACCACCCCGGCACCGGCCCACGCCACCGAAGCCGAAGCCGCCGCGGCCACCACCCCCACGACCACGTCCCGCATCAAGTGGCGCGGTCTCAGCCTGGCCGCCGCCGAGTTCGCCCCGGGGACGCTGCCCGGCACCTACGGCCGCACCTACATCTACCCGAGCGTGAACTCGATCGATTACTTCCAGGCCAAGGGCATGAACTTCGTGCGCCTGCCCTTCCTGTGGGAACGCCTGCAGCCCACGCTGAACGGCGCGTTCGACGCCGCCGAGTTGTCGCGCCTGAAGGCCTTCGTCGACGGCGCCACCGCCAAGGGCATCACGGTGCTGATCGACCCGCACAACTACGCGCGCTACCGCTCGCAGGTGATCGGCTCGGCGGGCGTGCCCTACGCCGCCTTCGGCGACTTCTGGTCGCGCCTGTCCAGCGTGTTCAAGAGCAATCCGCGTGTGCTGTTCGGGTTGATGAACGAGCCCTACAACATGGCCACCGAGAACTGGGTGAGCGCGGCCAACGAAGCCATCCGCCGCATCCGTGCCACCGGCGCCACCAACACCATTGCGGTGCCGGGCAACGGCTATTCGGGCGCGCACAGCTGGTCGTCCAACTGGTACGGCACGCCCAACGCGCAGGCCATGCTGCAGGTGGTGGACAGCGGCAACAACATGGTGATCGAGGTGCACCAGTACCTCGACGCCAACAGCTCCGGCACCTCGCCCACCTGCACCAGCAGCACCGTTGGCGCGCAGCGCCTGACGGCCTTCACGGCCTGGCTGCGCGCCAACGGCAGGCGCGGCCTGCTGGGCGAGTTCGCCGGTGCCAACAACGACACCTGCAAGCAGGCACTGTCCGGCATGCTGGCCTACATGGAGGCCAACGCCGACGTCTGGAGCGGCTGGGCCTACTGGGCCGGCGGGCCGTGGTGGGGCAGCGAGATGTTCAACATCGAACCCGCCGCCGGCGTCGACAAGCCGCAGATGGCGGTGCTGCAGCCCTACCTCTGACGATCAACTCCGCTTGAGCCTCGCCAGCTCATCGCTGACGAGGCGCACCACCAGCTTGTCGAGCGTCTGCACGGAGTACTGCTTCACGTCGTGCAAGGTCTTGTCGCCTGGCCCGCTGCCGGGGTTGGCGGCGTCGCGGTAGGTGAGGAAGACGAAGCGCCCGGCGGTGTACTGCGCCATCTGGCGGTAGATGTACTCGCCGACCGGGTCGAGGCCGCTCGCGCCCACCGCAAAGAGCTTGATGCCCTTGGCGAGCGCAGCCTGCATGTCGCGGTCGTACTGCGGGCAGTCGCCGGGCCGCCCCAAGACCGCCCGCTGCCCCCGCGGGGGGCTGACACCGTAGGTGTCGGGGGCTGCCGTGCAACCGCCGTAGTCGAGGTGCGGCGGCGCATCCGCCACCAGCACCACCATGCGCGCCGCCTGGGTGCGCCAGCTCAAGCCGTGCACCACCTCGTGCAGGGCCTCGTTCAGCGCCTCGGGCGTGTCGCCGCCGCCATGCGCCTGCACGTTGGCGAGCTGCTGCTGGAAGGCGCCCAGGTCGTCGGTGAAGTCGTGCGTGCGGGTGATGAACGCATCGCCGCGGTCGCGGTAGGCCACGAGGCCGTAGCAGATGTCGGGCTGGCCGGGCAGCTGCGAGATCTGCTGTGCCATCGCGCGCATCGAGGCCTTGAGCTTGGCGATCTCGTCGCCCATGGAGCCGGTGGCGTCGATCAGGAAGACGAGATCCAACCGCACCGGCGCGTTGTTGGCCACGCCCAGGCGCACCTGCACGGCATTGGCCTGCCCGCGCGTCAGCAGCGCGCGGCTTTGCACGCCGTTCTTGCGCACCGCCACGCCCAGCGTGCGCTCGCCGTTCAGTTCCGGTGAGAGGAAGGCGCGCGGATGCAGCCACACGCGACCCGCGGTGTCGGTGCGCGCCCAGGCCACCGGCTGCGCGATGCCGGGGCGCTGCACCGCGACCTCGGCGTCGTGCACGGGGCGGCCTTGCGCGTCGGTCACTTCGAGCAGGTAGCGCTCGCTGATGTCGCGCTCGCGCACCGGCAGTTGGCCGGTGCGCTGGCGGTAGGCCAGGTACTCGCCGAAGTCGGCGTTGTCGTCGACCATGCCGGCGGTGACGGTCTCGCGCGGCGGGCGCGGTGGGGCGTCGGGTTGCGGCTTGGGGGCCGAGCGTGCGGCGTCGGCCATGGCGGGCGCTTCGGCAACCGGGGCGGCCAGCGGCGCGGCGCCGGCCGCTTCGCTGCGCGCCGACGCGCCCGGCAGCACCTTGCGCGAGAGCATCTCTGCCTCACCCCGGCGCCGCCCGTCGGCCTGCTCGCGCCCGCCACCTGGCACCTCGCGCGTGCTCGGCAGGCGGTGGCAGTGCGTGGCCGAGGGCGCCTCGAAGGCGGGGGGCGTGAAGTCGACGGCGGCGTTCGGCGGCGCGTCTTGCCAGGCCGGCGGCCAGGTGTCGCGCTCACCCGCCGTGGCGGAGCAGGCGGAAAGCAGCAGGCTGATGAGCAGGGCCGGCAGTGTGGACCGTGGTGGGGCGATCGGCATGGCAGTCTCCAAAGTGAATGAGTGACCTGCACTGACACGCAGCACCGCATGCAATGGGGTGAAAAGAAAATTCGCCGCAGCTTCACCCCGTTTCCCACCCTGGCACGTAGCACCACGGAGTGAGGCAGACTTCCCACCCCATGAGTGCAGCGCCCGAACCCACCGACGACGAGCTGATGGCCGCCTACGCGCGCGGCGATGCCGCCGCGTTCGAGCGCCTGTACACGCGCCACCAGGCCGGGCTGTACCGCTTCATCCGCCGACTGCTGGGCAGCACGCTGACCGCGCAGACCGACGAGGTGTTCCAGGACACCTGGCTCAAGGTCGTCAACGCGCGAGCGCAATGGCAGCCGCAGGGCGCGAGCTTTCGCACCTGGCTCTTCACGCTGGCCAACCACCGTGTGATCGACATCTGGCGGCGCAGCGGGCGCGAGGTCTCGCTGGCCACCGACGACGACACCGCCGCTCCGTGGGAGCCCGAGTCGGGCGCCGCCTGGCAACAATGGCCCGCCCCGGCGCCGCAGGGCGAAGACATCGCCTTC
>NZ_DASSRA010000040.1:0-16606 GCF_035702065.1 Rhizobacter sp. | reverse complement strand
CGTGTCGGCCCCGAACTGGCCGGGGCGCGACAAGGCATCGTCGCTACGGTCAACCAGGCCCACGAGCGTCTCGCGAATGCGCGGCAGCGCCTCGCGCGGCTCGCGGCCGCTCACCCCGAGGTCGCGCAGCAGGCATTCGAGTGAGGGCTCGTCGTCGAGCTGGGCGATCACGTTGCGGTCGGCCTGGGTGATGTGGCGCACCGGCCCCACCGGCTGGCAGCCCTGGGTCACGCGCGAGACCAGCGCCACTTCGGGCCCGAAGGCCACGCCCGACAGGCCCCCCTCGAACACGCCGTCGGCCAGGTGCAGCGGCTGGGTGCGCGCCGAGGCCAGCCCGCCGAACAGGTAGCCGGTGTCGGTGCGCCCGCTCAGGTCGACGAGCAGCTCGCCCAGGTCGGCCACGCGGCCATCGGCATGCACCTGCGCCGTGCTGGCCACGAAGCCCTTCGGTGCCTGGCCCAGCGGGCGCGCGCCCGAGAACACGCAGAACTGGTCGCGCGGCAGGTCGGAGAGCATCAGCACCAGCGCGGGCTCGTCGAAGTACTCCACGCCATTGGCCGAGACGCCCACGCCCACCGAGCCCACCCACGAGACGCCGGGCCAGCGCTGCTGCAGCTCGGCCAGCAGCGCTTGCGCCTGCGCGGCGTAGTGATCGCTGAAGTAGGCCCAGCCCAGCGTGGGCTGGCGGACGTGCAGGCCCGCCGGGTCGGCGCGCTGCGCCTCGATCTGCGCGGCCGCCAGCGCCAGGGCCATGCGCCAGTCGGGGTGCGTGGCATGGGCGTGGGCGAACAGCTTCATTGCGGGCTCGGAGGCACTCAGCGCGGTTTGGCAGCGGCGGCCACGCGCTTGCGTGCAGCGCCGGTCGCGCTGCGGGCCACCTTGACGGGCACGCTGGCGGCCTTCTTCATGGTCTGCCCGGCCGCGTCGACCGACTGCTTGATCATCGCGCCGGCCAGGTTCTTGGCCGCATCGGTGGCGCTGTCCTTCATGGCGGTGGCGGCCAGCTCGGTGAACTGCTTGGTCAGCGCCCCCCACCACTGCATCGGGTCGACCGGGGGGGGCGTCAGCGCGTCGGGAGCAGCCTTTGCACCGGCCTTGCGCGCCTTCTTGGCAGCGGGTGCCGACTTGGCGGTCGGCTCGGCGGGGGCAGCCGCCGCACCCTGCGGACGGATGGTGAGCGAGTCGCGCAGGTCGGTCATCTGCACGTTCATGGTCTTCAGCGTGGACAGCGTCATGCGCTGCACCTCCAGCGCCTGGATGGTGGCGCCCAGCATGCGCGCGTTCTGCTCCAGCCAGAACTGCACGGTGCGCAGCTCTTCGATGCGCTTTTCCAGCTCTTCGGGGTTGAGGGTGGGGGCAACCCATTGGCCGATGTTGGGCAAGGCCGAACCCGCGTTCTTCACGAGGCCTTGCAGGAAATCGAACCCGGGGACCATCTTGGTGAAGTTGGAGGCGTCGGCCATGGTGTCTCCTGGAGTTTTGGACATTGTGCCCCCTGCAAGCTCTTGCAGGTGACGCACGCAGCGTCTCGCGCGACCCTGCATCGGCCGGCCCGGCCACCCGCCGGAGCCGGCAGCGACACCTCTCAACTCACAGGGACCCACCACCATGACACGTCAACGAAACCGCGTCCTGCGGCCACAAGCCGCGCTCGCCATCATCATCGCCGTGCTGTCGTGCGTGCCACTGGCCGCACAGGCCGGCAGCGCGAGCGCAAGCACCACCGCCACTTCCGACAGCCGGCCCACCAACCGGTTGATCATCAAGTACCGCAGCGGCGTGGCCGGCGCCACCGCCTCGGCCGCCGCCTCGGATCGCGCCCTGCTGCACCGTGGCGCGCAAGACGCCGCTTCGCGCGCCGGCCTGCGCCTGCAGCTGGTGCGCGTGGGGGCCTTCGACACCCACGTGATGCGCCTGGACCGCGCCCTGCCGCAGGCCGGCGTGGAGCAGCTGGCGCGCGACATCATGGCCAGCGACGCCGCGGTGGAATACGCCGAGCCCGACCGCATCCTGCAGGCGATGTTCACGCCCAACGACACGCAGTACGGCCAGCAGTGGCACTACTTCGAAGCCACCGGCGGCCTGAACCTGCCCGCCGCCTGGGACAAGTCGACCGGCAGCGGCATCGTGGCGGCCGTCATCGACACCGGCTACCGCCCGCATGCCGACCTGGCGGCCAACATCCTGCCCGGCTACGACATGATCGCCGACACCTTCGTCTCCAACGACGGCACGGGGCGCGACAACGACCCGCAAGACCCGGGCGACGCCGTCACGGCAGGCGCCTGCGGCAGCGGCCAGCCCACGCAAGACCTGTCGAGCAGCTGGCACGGCACGCACGTGGCCGGCACCATCGCGGCTGTCACCAACAACGGCAACGGCGTGTCCGGCGTGGCCTTCAACGCCAAGGTCGTGCCGGTGCGTGTGCTGGGCAAATGCGGCGGCTACACCTCGGACATTGCCGACGGCATCGTCTGGGCCTCGGGCGGCACGGTGGGCAGCCTGCCGCTCAACCCCAACCCGGCACGCGTGATCAACCTCTCGCTGGGCGGCAGCGGCAGCTGCGACACCACCTCGCAGAACGCCATCAACGCCGCGCGCAGCCGCAACACCGTGGTGGTGGTCGCCGCCGGCAACAGCAACGCCAACGCGGCCAACTTCTCGCCCGCCAGCTGCGCGGGCGTGATCACCGTGGCGGCCACCAACCGCAGCGGCGGGCGGGCCTACTACTCCAACTACGGCAGCCTCGTCGCCGTGGCCGCCCCGGGCGGTGACGTTCGCAGCAGCAGCGCCAACGGCATCCTTTCAACGCTCAACAACGGCGCCACCGCACCCGGTGCCGACAGCTACGCCTACTACCAGGGCACCTCGATGGCCACGCCGCACGTGGTGGGCGTGGTGGCGCTGATGCTCGCCAAGAACCCGGCCCTCACGCCGGACGAGGTGGCGGCGCGGCTCAAGTCGTCCGCGCGTGCCTTCCCCGCCACCTGCTCGCAGTGCGGCGCCGGCATCGTGGACGCCAGCGCGGCAGTCGATGCAGCCGGCAACACGACCCCGCCGCCCACGGGCAACGAGGTCGAGCCCAACAACAGCACCGGCACGGCACAGGCCGTGACCGCAGGCACCACCATCAACGGCACGATGGCCAGCAGCAGCGACACCGACTACTTCCGCGTCACGGTGGCCGGCCGCGCCTCGCTGACCGCACGGCTCACGCCCAACGCCAGCTCCGACTACGACCTCTACGTCTACAACAGCAGCGGCACGCAGGTGGGCCGCAGCATCCTCGGCACCGGCCAGGTCGACACCGTGACGGTGACCAACAGCGGCAGCGCCGCGGCCACCTACTACGTGCGGGTGCGCTTCTACAGCGGCGGCACGGGCGCCACGGGAGGCAGCTACACGCTGAGCATCAACTGAGCGGCCTGGTGGCAGTGGACCTCGGCGTGCGCCGGGGTGACAGACATTGCCGTCATCCCGGCGCACGCCGGGATCCACTGCGGCTATTTCACCGCCTTGAACGTGATGCGCTCGACCTTGTAGCCGCGCTTGGCCATCAAGGCCGGCAGCCCGGTGGGCCCGAACATGTGCAGGCTGCCCACCGCGGCGAACACGGTCTTGCCGCTCGCGTGCAGGGCGTCGATGCGTTCTGCCATCGGGGGGTTGCGGTCGTCGAGCATGGTCTTGAGCGCCGCCCGTTCGCGCGCAGTGCCGGCGCAGTCGCACCACTCGCGGTAGCGGGCCATCTCGTCGGCCCGACCCTGCTCCCACACCCGCGCCACGCGCAGCAGCAGCGGGCGCGAGCGGTCGTGCTCCAGGTCGTCGAGCATCTTCTCCAGCCCTTCGCGCAACTCGGCCGGGGTGGTGCTGCGCAGCAGCGCAAGCTGCATCTCGGGCGTCTCCAGCGACACCACGGGCTTGAGCAGCTGGCGCGCCAGCTGCGCGAGCGTCGGGTCGATGCCATAGCTTGCATCCAGGCCGTCGCGGCGGGCCGACATCATCACCAGCAGCGTGCCCAGCATCTCGGGCGCCATGCTCTGCAGCAGCTCCGGCGGCACGCAGGCGGCGTGCAGGGCCTTGCGCAGGCGCTCGGCCAGGTCGTCGGGCAGTGGTGACGCGGCCTGGTCAGTCTGCGGCGCCATGCCCTTCTGCAGGCGCTGCATCAGTTCGGTGTCGGTGAAGTCGAGCTCCACGGCCAGCAGCTGGCTGCCCTTCAACGCCGCCAGGGTCTGCGGGCCGGGGAACATCCATTCCATGCGGCCGACGTGGATGGTGCCGTACAGGTAGGAACTCTTGCCGCGCTTGCTGACGCGCCACAGGAAGCCGTGGTCGCGCGCCTGCGCCACGATCTGCGCGCGCTCGTCTGCGGTGGGCGCGCGGGGGCCGGGCGGGCAGTCGGTTGGTGCAGTTTGTGCAATTTGTGCCCAGGCGTGCAGGCCCATGCACAGCAGCACGGCTGCGAACCAGCGCTTCATCGGCGCGCTCCGGCAGTGTCAATGGTGAGCACGCCATCGCGCTGCTGCCAGCGCAGGCGGCCCAGCACGTCCATGCCCAGCAGCGGGCGCTCGCCCAGGCCGGGCAAGGCCACCATGGCCAGGCGCTCGAAACGCACCCCACCTTGCAGCGCCAGGTCGGCCCGCACCAACTCACCGCTGACCACGCCGCCCGCCGTGTTGCTCTGCACGCGCTGCAGCGGTTCGAGCTGCAGGCGGCGCGCAGTGGCCTGCGACAGGGCGGTGCCGGTGGCGCCGGTGTCGATGAGGAAGTCGAAGGCCTCGCCGTTGATGCTGCCCGGCCAGTGGTAGTGGCCATCGAGCCCGCGGCGGATCTCGATCACGCCGCCGCTGGCGCTGAAGCGGCTTTGCTCGCGCTGGTGCTCCCACGCGCGAAAGCCGAGGAACACCACCACGCCGAGCAGCAGCCAGACGGTGGCGATCTTCAGCGTGCGCGGGAACTCCTGGCTCATGACCACCCCTCGTCCGACGGGTACGTCGGACGATCCCCCATGGGGATACGGGCCGGCTTGGGAGCGGCCCGGCGCTCGGCCCGCTTCATTCAGCAGCGTCAGGAGCGAGCGCGCGCACCGTCTGGTCGATGGCGCCGAACACCGTCTGCCCGTCCGGGCCCTTCATCTCGATGCGGATGGTGTCGCCGAACTTCATGAACTCGGTCCTGGGCTCGCCGTGCTCGATGGTCTCGATGGCGCGCTTCTCGGCCACGCAGGAGTAGCCGTGCGTCCAGTCCTTGTTGCTCACGGTGCCGCTGCCCACGATGCTGCCGGCACGCACGTTGCGCGTCTTGCAGATGTGGGCGATGAGCTGGCCGAAGTGGAAGGTCATCTCCGGCCCCGCGTCGCACAGGCCCACGCGCTTGCCGTTCCAGGTGCTTTGCAGCGGCAGGTGCAGGCGGCCGCCTTGCCAGGCGCCGCCCACTTCGTCGAGCGTCACGGCCACGGGGCTGAAGGCGGTGGCCGGCTTGCTCTGGAAGAAGCCGAAGCCCTTGGCCAGTTCAGCCGGAATCAGGTTGCGCAGGCTCACGTCGTTGGCCAGCATCAGCAGGCGGATGCCTTCGAGCGCTTCGTCGGGCGACGTGCCCATGGGCACGTCGCCGGTGATCACCGCGACCTCGGCCTCGAAGTCGATGCCCATCTTCTCGCTCGGGACCACGATGTCGTCGCAGGGGCCGAGGAAGTCGTCGCTGCCGCCCTGGTACATCAGCGGGTCGGTGTAGAAGCTTTCGGGCACTTCGGCGTTGCGCGCCTTGCGCACCAGCTCCACGTGGTTGATGAAGGCCGAGCCGTCGGCCCACTGGTAGGCGCGCGGCAGCGGTGCCATGCACATGGCCGGGTCGAACGGAAAGGCGTGGCGCGCGCGGCCGTGGTTGAGGCTGACGTACAGGTCTTCGAGCTGGGGCGACAGGAAGTTCCAGTCGTCGAGCACCTGCTGCAGGCGCGTGGCGATGCCGGTGGCGTAGTGGGCGGTGCCGAGGTCGCGCGACACGACGACCAGTTGGCCGTCACGCGAGCCGTCCTTGTAGCTGGCAAGTTTCATGGGTTCTCGTCTCTTGATTTGGCGGGGAACGCCGCTTGCCGTATTGTCAACGCATGACCGCCGCCCCCGACCCCAAGACCCGACGCCGCCCGCGGCTGACCCTGCTGGCGCTCGCCGCCGGCGTGGCCCTGCTGCATGCGGCGCTGTGGCAGGGTGTCTCCGATTCGTTCGCGGCCAGCCCGCCGGCCGAGCGCAGCCCGGTGGCAGTGCAAGTGCGCACCTTGGCTCCTCCCGCCGTCGCCGAGCCGATGACCGTGGTGGCCACCGCGCAGCCCGCTGCGCCACCTCGGCGTGCCCCGCCGGCTCGAACGCCGGAGCCCATGGCCGCGCCCGAGCCGGTGCCCGCACCCGCACCCGAGGTGACGCTCGTGGCCGCACGCCTGCCGGCCGAACCCGCGCTCGAACCGACCCCCGTGGCCCTGAACACCCACCCGCAGGCCGACGAGGTGCCGGTCTACCGCACCACCCTGCCGCCGGCCATCACGCTCAACTACGACATGCGCCAGGGCGCCTTCAGCGGCACCGGCCAGTTGCAGTGGCGCCCCGCGGGCAGCAGCTACGAGGCGCGCATGCAGGGCAAGGTGGCGGGCTTCAACATCCTCACCTGGGTCAGCCAGGGCGGTTTCGACGATGCCGGCCTCGCCCCCGTGCGCTACACCGACCAGCGGCGCAACAAGGCGGCCCTGGCGGCCAACTTCCAGCGCGACGCCGGCAAGATCAGCTTCTCCGGCGACGCGGCCGAGTTCCCGCTGCTCAAGGGCACGCAGGACCGGCTCAGCTGGATGATCCAGATCGCCGCCATCGCCAGCGCCGACCCCAAGCGCCTGGCGCCCGGCGCGCGGGTGGCCATGTACGTGGTGGGTGCGCGCGGCGACGCCGACGTCTGGACCTTCCAGGTGCTGGGCATTGAAGAGGTGTCCACCGGCGACACCCGCGTGCAGGCCATCAAGCTGCAACGCGAGCCGCGCAAGCCGCACGACACCAAGGTCGAGGCGTGGCTGGCGCCCAACCTGCACTATTTGCCGGCAAAAGCACGCCTCAGCAGCGAAGGCTCCTCTCTGGAGCTCAACTTGCAGAACGCACAACCTGCATCCTGAGGTCCATCGCTTGGCTTGAATATTGCGTCTTCGCCCCGAGTTGCCAGGCAAGGAGATGCTTTTCATGCAAATGCTCTACAACTCGGACAACTTCGTGGTGGTTCAATTCGACGTCCCCCCCGGCGCCGACGAAAACCCCGACACGCCCACGCGCGGCGGCTACGAGATCGTCGACAAGTTCGCCCGCAAGGAAATCTTCATCGAGGGCGCGATGGCCGAGAGCTTCAAGGAAGGCGTGGCCGCGCTGATCGAGAGCTCGCCCTCCGAAGAGGAGATGGACGACTACATCGAGCGCTACACCTCGCTGATGCAGCACCCGCTGGTGCTTCATTGAAACCGCTGGTGCTTCACTGAACCCGCTGATCCTGCACTAATCCTCATTCGCACCGGCTAGGGCCCGCGTGCACTGCGGGCTTTCCCTCTCGGGGGGTTGCCGCCTCGCCCCTGCTGCGCCAAGATGGCCCGCGAGTCCCCGCAGGAGCTGCCATGGCGACCCCTCACGTTGATGCCCGCGTGCTGCTGTCTCCCGGCCTGAAAGAGGCACCGGTCCTCGACCGCATGTGTTCGCAGTTTGTGCTGACGCTCACCGTGCGGCATGCAGGGCGCTTCAACGTGCGGCGCGACTCCAACGGCCTGCTCGCCCTCACCGGCAAGCACCTGGTGTGGCCGGCCTCGGTGCTGGCGCGGCTGCGCAGCTTCCTCAACACCCGCTGCAAGGGCAACGAGCACTGGAGCGGGCACGAGTCCTTGAGCGACGCCGCCTTCATGCAGCGCCACGGCGCCTGGAACGGGCCCTACGAAGAAGGCACGCTCTTCTTCTACATCGACGAGTACATCAAGGACGCCCCCAAGGACCTGTTGCTGGTGCTGGGTGCCACGGCCGACTGGCTGGACCGCAGCCTGAAGAAGGAATCCACCCTCGTCCAGAAGAACATCGACGCGCTGGCCGGCCTGCTGCAGCTCAACCCGGCCGAGCGCGCGCTGCTGCTGTACGGAACCTTGGCACGCTATCAACGTGACCTGCGCGGCCTGCTGGTCGAGTTCAAGGTGTCGAACGCGCAGGAGGCCTATGCCGCGATCGCCGCGGTGGCCGGCGTCAACGAGCAGGACGTGGCCGAAGCCCTGCGCGCCGGCTCGCGCCTGGAGCGCACGGGCATGGTCGAGAACCTGATCTCCGAGCACAACATCACCGACCTGGCCGACCTGATGAAGGTCAGCGAGCAGCTGCCACCCGTGCTGATGCGCCACTACGAAGGGCCGTCGGACCTGATGGCCGTGTTCACCCGCCCGGCCACGCGCAGCGAACTCACCGCCGAGGACTTCCACTTCGTGGGCGACGACCGCCTGGTGTTGACCTCGCTGCTGCGCAACGCCGTGGCACGCAAGGAACCCGGCGTCAACGTGCTGCTCTACGGCCCGCCCGGCACCGGCAAGACCGAGCTGGCCAAGGTGGCCGCGCAGGCCGCGGGGCTGGAGCTGTACGAGGTGGAATACGCCGACCGAGACGGCAATTCGCTCTCCGGCCGCGACCGCTACCGCTCGCTGCAGATCAGCCAGGTGTTCTTGAAGAGCAGCCCGCAGGTGGCGCTGCTGTTCGACGAGGTGGAAGACGTGTTCCCGCCCATCAGCACCGACGCGGCCCAGCTCATGGCACGGCTGGACACCAGCGACGGCGCGCTCTCTGGCAGCGTGAGCGGCAAGGCCTGGGTCAACCAGATCCTGGAGACCAACCCGGTGCCGGTGATCTGGGTCACCAACCGCATCGAGCAGATCGACCCGGCGTTCCGCCGCCGCTTCCAGTACCACCTGGAACTCAAGAGCCCGCCGCCCGGCGCGCGCGAGGCGCTGGTCACGCGCGCGCTCGACGGCATCGCGGTGTCGCCGGGCTTTGCGCAGCAGCTGGCCGAGCGCAAGGGCCTCACGCCGGCACAGGTGCGCACGGCGGTGAAGTTCGCCAAGCTGGCCACCGACGATGGCAGCGCGATGGAGTCGCTCATCGAGCGCCAGCTCGGCAACGCCGACAAGGCACTGGGCAGCAGCGCCGGCGAACGCGGCGCGCGGCGCGTGGTGACGCAGTACGACCTGAGCCTGGTGCACACCGAATCGCGCTTCGAGCTGCCCAGGATCATCGAGGCGCTGCGCCGCAAGGGCTACGGCACGCTGTGCTTCCACGGCCCGCCCGGCACCGGCAAGACGGCGCTGGCCGAGCACATCGCGCAACAGTTGCAGCGCCCGCTGATGATCCGTCAGGCCTCCGACCTGGTGAGCAAGTTCGTCGGCGAGACCGAGACCAACATGGCGCGCATGTTCGACGAGGCGCAGACCGAACAGGCCGTGCTGCTGCTGGATGAAGCCGACAGCTTCCTGCGCAGCCGGCGCATGGCCGAGCGCAACTACGAGGTGAGCGAGGTCAACGAGATGCTGCAGGGCATGGAGCGCTTCTCGGGCGTCTTCATCTGCACCACCAACCTGTTCGACGAGCTCGACGAAGCGGCGCTGCGGCGCTTTACCTTCAAGATCCGCTTCCTGCCGCTCACGCCCGAGCAGCGCGAACGCATGTTCGCAGCCGAGGCGCTGGGGGGTGATTTGTCACACCTGACGCCCGAGCAGGCCGAGCGCCTGCGGCGCCTGGACCAGCTCGCGCCGGGGGACTTTGCCTCGGTCAAGCGGCAGATCGACGTGCTGGAGGAGGCGTTCACACCCGACGAGTTCCTGTCGCAGCTGGAGGCCGAGCACCGCGTCAAGCCGGAGGTGCGCCGCCGGCGCGACATCGGCTTCCTGCATTAGGTCCGGTTCACACTCAAACGAGCGCTCAAGCCTCGCCACTCCTGGCCGATAACGACCCATCCAGGAGTGTCCGAGGGTCAGATGGACGAGGCTTTCATCGGTTGGAAGTGGCATCCCGAGCTGTGGGCAGCGTCCACGGCCGTGGTTGTTTTCGCCGCCTTTGTCGCACTCGACCTGGCCCGCGGCGGTTCGTCGCGGCACAAGTTCACGGTCGCGCGCACGCTGTCGGCGTCGGCCTTTGCGCTCGCCGCCGGGGCCTGGGCGACCCACTTCGTCTCGATGGCGGGGGAGCCGCTGCCGTTTGCCCTGGGCTACGACTCATGGTGGGTGTTCGGTGCCCTGGTGCTGTCTTTCGTCTGCTGCTTCCTGGGCGTGGGCCTGAGCGCCCTGCCGCAACTGGGCGCGCGCCGGGTGCTCGCGGCCGCCCTGGTGCTGGGCAGTGGCGCCTGCGCCGTCCCGGCGCTGGGCCTGAAGGCCCTGCACCTGTCGCCCGCACCCGTGTGGAACTGGGGCCTCGTGGCTGCCGGCTGGGGCGCGGCCACCGCACTGATCGCGGGCGCCTTGTCCATCGTGGCCGCCCGCCGGCGTGCCGACAAGCCGCTGGGCCTGTGGCGCCAAGGCGTGGTGGCGCTGGGCCTGGGCGGCGGGCTGAGCGTCGGCAACGCGGCACTGGTACTGGCCTGCCAGGTGCCCTTGCTGTCGCTGTCGGTCGCGTCCGGCCGGGTGGGTGTGAGCACCATTTCCGCGCTCGCCTGGCTGGGTGTGCCGGTGCTGCTGTGCCTGCTGATGATCTCGTCGCTGATGGAAGCCCGCTTTCGCGTGCTGCTGCACCGCACGCGCGACGAAGTGAAGCGCGCGGCTCAGACGGACCGGCTGACCGCCCTGCCCAACCGTTCGATGTTCGAAGAGTACCTGCAGCTCGTCGCCATCCGCGCCGACAAGCAGCAGCACCGCCTGGCGCTGCTGTTCATCAACATCGACGGGCTGAAGTCGATCAACGAGTCCTTCGGCCAGAGCACGGGGGACCGCGCGCTGTGCGAAGTGGCCAACCGCCTGCGCCAGTGCGTGGGCGAGCGCGACATGGTGGCGCGCTCCGGCGGAGACGAGTTCATCGTGCTGCTCGAAGGCGACCCGGCCTCGGAGCAGGCCAGCCGCATGGCCGAGCGCATCCTGGGCAACATGAATGCGCTGTGCCGCGTCGAGGACCACGAGGTCACGATGTCGTGCTCGGTCGGCATCGCGATGTACCCGAGCCATGGCACGGTGACCAAGCTGATCGCCCACGCCAGCGCCGCGATGCGCGAAGCCAAGCGCGGCGGCGGCGCCAGCCACCGCTTCTTCGAAGACCGCATGGTGGCCGGCGCGCGCGACCAGATCGAGCTGCTCCAGGACCTGCGCCGCGCCATCGCCAACAAGGAGCTGGAGCTGCACTACCAGCCCAAGATCCATGCGCCCAGCGGCCAGATCACCGGCGCCGAGGCGTTGAAGCGCTGGAAGCACCCGACGCGCGGCATGGTCGGCCCCTTCATCTTCATTCCGCTGGCCGAACGCTTCGGCCTGATCAACGCGCTGGGCAACTGGCTGATCGAAGACGTGTGCCGCCAGATCAAGGCCTGGCGCAATGACGGCCTGCGCATGCGCGTGGCGATCAACCTGTCGGTGCACCAGCTGCGCCAGCACGACCTGGTGGAGCGCATCGTCGATGCCCTCAAGCGCCACAGCGTCGAGCCCTCGCTGCTCACCTGCGAGATCACCGAGTCGGCGGCGATGGACGACACGCGCGTCACGCTGCAGGTGATCGAGCAGCTCTCGGCCGCCGGCGTGCACCTGTCGATCGACGACTTCGGCACCGGCTACTCCTCGCTCAGCTACCTGCGCCAGCTCGCGGCCGAAGAGCTGAAGATCGACCGCAGCTTCGTGCTCGACCTGGAGACCAGCGCCGATGCGCGCGCCATCGTCGACGCCGTGGTCAAGCTCGCCCAGGCCCTGGGCCTGAAGGTGGTGGCCGAAGGGGTGGAGACCGAGCAGCAGCAGGAGATCCTGCGCACGCTGGGCTGCAACGAGCTGCAGGGCTACCTGTTCGCCAAGCCCATGCCGGCCGCCGCGCTGGCGCTGTGGGCGATGAAGGACGAGGGGCCGCGGCCGCTGGACTTCCGGCCTTCCCTCTTTGGCGACACGCTGCCGCAGAGCATCGTGAACTAAGCCCCCCAGTCGCTACCGCTCCTGCCCCCAAGGGGCGCCAACCCGACGGCCGGGCAAAGCCCGTTCCGTGAGTTGTGGCTTGATGTCCATGGGCTTCGCCATGGGGACTTGACGGCCTTTCTACAATGAGTGGATGAACGCCCCCGCCTACACCCGCGCTGCCGCGCTGCCCGAGATCCTCAAGAAACGCATCGCCGTCCTCGATGGCGCCATGGGCACCATGATCCAGCGCTACAAGCTCACCGAGGCCGACTTCCGCGGCGCACGCTTTGCCGACCACGGCAAGGACCTGAAGGGCAACAACGACCTGCTGCAGCTGACCCGGCCTGATGTGATCACCGAGATCCACGAGCAGTACCTCGCCGCCGGCGCCGACCTGATCGAGACCAACACCTTCGGCGCCACCACCGTGGCGCAGGAAGACTACGCCCTGGCCCACATCGCCCGCGAGCTCAACCTGGCCGGCGCCCGCCTGGCGCGCGCCGCCTGCGACAAGTACAGCACCCCGGACAAGCCGCGCTTCGTGGCCGGCGCGCTCGGCCCGACGCCGCGCACCGCGAGCATCAGCCCCGACGTCAACGACCCGGCGGCGCGCAACGTCAGCTTCGATGAATTGAAGGCCGCCTACTACGAGCAGGCCGAGGCGCTGCTCGAAGGCGGCGCCGACGTCTTCCTGGTGGAAACCATCTTCGACACACTCAACGCCAAGGCCGCCATCTTCGCGCTCGACGAGCTGATGGAAGCCACCGGCGAGCACCTGCCGGTGATCATCTCCGGCACCGTGACCGACGCCTCGGGCCGCATCCTCTCGGGCCAGACGGTGAGCGCCTTCTGGCACAGCGTGCGCCACGCGCGGCCGCTGGCCGTGGGCCTGAACTGCGCACTCGGTGCGGCACTGATGCGCCCCTACATCGAAGAGCTGGCCAAGGTGGCGGGCGACACCTTCATCAGCTGCTACCCCAACGCCGGCCTGCCCAACCCGATGAGCGACACCGGCTTCGACGAGACGCCCGAGATCACCGGCGGGCTGGTCGAGGAGTTCGCGCGTTCGGGCTTCCTGAACATCGCCGGCGGCTGCTGCGGGACGACACCGGCGCACATCGCTGAGATCGCCAAGCGCGTGTCGGCGTACCGGCCGCGCACGAAGCACGATCCCTTGTTCGGCAACCTGGCTGCGGCCTGATCACAAACCGTTCGGGCTGAGGTACCGAAGCCTGGCAGGGCCTGCGCGGGCCTTCAATACCTCAGGCCGAGCGACCGAAGCTCACGCCAGCTTCAGCAACCTCTCCATGTTCAGCCGCACCCTCACCTCGTGCGGCGCCACCCCGCCCGTCACGTCGTGCGGGTTGACGCGCGTGTCGCGCACCACCGGCTCGACCAGCACGGTGCCGCTCTTGCTCACGATGCTGGCCACCTTGGGCGCCTTGGCGTGCGGCCCGCGCCGCAGCACCACCGCCACCTCGCCATTGCCCAGACGCACGTAGCTGCCCGGCGGGTAGATGCCGGTGGTCTGGATGATGGCCTTGCCGGCCTCGTCGGCCTGCTGGTGCTCGTCGAGGTAGGCCGCCTTCACCGCGGCCGAGGCCGCCAGCGCCGGGCGCGCGCGCCGCATGCTCAGGCGGGCCGAGAAGATGTCGGCACGCTGCAGCAGGCGCGCGAGCTGCAGGCCGGGCGACTGCGCCGCCAGCGGGCCGGCCGAGGTGGTGTGGTGGTGCTCGACGGCCTCCAGCCACAGCGCGTCGGCGACACCGGCTTCGCGCAGGCAGGCGGCGCCGCGCGCTGCGTGCTTGTCGATCATCGCGCGCTGCCGTGTTGACGGCGCCTCTTCCTGCAGGGCCAGCTGGTCCTGCAGCGCAGTCATCGCCATGTTCATGGTCAGCGCCGCACAGCGCAGCGAATCGCGCCATGCCGGGGTGAACGAGGGCAGCTGGCGCGCCGCCAGCTCGCACAGCACCGCCACCAGCAGGCTGTGGAACACGCTGTAGTGATGGGCGTCGCTGGTGGTGGCCTGCACCAGGATCAGCAGCGCCGCATCGGCATCGGCCTCGACGAGGTCGAGCACCTCGCGCTGCAGCTTCAGCAGCCGCGGCAGGAAGTCGGCCGGTGCCGGGTCTTGCAGGAGCACGCGGCCGCGCATCTGCAGGTTGGCCCAGGCCACGGTGGGGTCGACGCTCTCCTTGCTGCCCGGCGTGCCGGTGGCGATGACCGCGCCATCGACCCGCGCCTGCGCGATCTGCCCGAGCCGGGCGTTCTGCCGCAGCATGGAATCGAGCTTGCCCGCGAGCGCACGGTTGAGCAGGTCGCCGTCGAGTTCGTCGACGTAGATGGCGCGCGCCACCAGCCGGCTGCGCTGCTCTTCCGAAGCGATCAGCACGCCCTTGGCCAGCAGCAGGTGCCCGGCGGCATCACGCACCGACACCGGCGCCGGGTGGCCGATGCGAAGGATCTCCGGAGGAACTTGAACGACAGGCATGGGTGGGCACGAGACAGCGAGCGGGCGCCTGAAACCCAGGCGCTCGCCTTGGATTTCGACGCCCGCCAGTCGAACTTGAGGGGCTGAAGCCCTACTTGCGCCCTACTTGCCAGGGGCCGGCTTGGTCTTGTCGCCCACCAGGATCTCGACGCGCCGGTTGGCGGCGCGGCCGGCCTCGTCGTCGTTGCTGGCCACTGGGTCGCGCGAGCCGCGCCCGGCCACCGCGATGCGCACCGGCGACATGCCGCGCGCCACCAGCCAGTCGCGCGTGCTGGCCGCGCGGTCGAGAGAGAGCGCGTCATTGGCAGCCGCCGCGCCCTTGGAGTCGGTGTGGCCGACGATGCGCAGATCCGCCATCGGCACGCTGCGCAGGGCGACCACGATCTTGTCGAGCACGGCCGTGGCACCGGGCTTGAGCGCCGAGCGGTTGGGCTCGAAGCTGAGGTCGCCCGGCAGCGTGATCCACAGGCGCTCGTCGGTGGTCTTGGCCACGCTGACACCGGTGCCGCCGAGCGCGCTGTGGAGCTGCCGCTCGGCCGCCTCCATCTGCGGCGACCAGGTCCGGCTGCCCGCAGGCACCTGCCCGTAGGTCGGGCCAGGCGCCGAGCCGGGCACGGGCGTGGCCGGCGGCGGCACGGTCTTCGGGGAGGTGGAGCAGCCGGCCACCAACGCGGCCAGCAGCGAAAGCAAGAGAGCGAGGCGAGGGGGGTTGTGGATGCTCATATCGGCCGATTCTTGTCGTGGCCGGCCATTGGAACCGCTGAAACCCCACCCGGCTCAGGGGGGCTGCGTGGCTTTGTAACGGGAGATGACCTGTCTTTTCGCCCGGTGCCAGCGGAGCACTCGCTTAAAATCCGCCGCTTCCAAGGAGCGTTGCGACGGCACCTGTTCAGCAGGCGCCGCCAGGCTTGGAAGCTCGCAACGACGCTCGCCCCTGCATGCCCGCTTCTTCCAAGAGCCAGCGCATGCGTTGCGGGTGAGCACCGCAGCGCATGCCGAGTCCCACAGCCATGACTGCACCGCACACCCTTGTCCCCCCGATGAAGCTCTCGGGCCTGGAGCCCATCGTCATCGGCGAGGGCAGCCTGTTCGTCAACATCGGCGAGCGCACCAACGTCACCGGCTCCAAGGCCTTCGCGCGCCTCATCCTCAACGGCCAGTTCGAGGAGGCCCTCGCGGTCGCGCGCCAGCAGGTGGAGAACGGCGCCCAGGTGATCGACGTCAACATGGACGAGGCCATGCTCGACAGCAAGGCCGCGATGGTGCGCTTCCTGAACCTAATCGCCTCCGAGCCCGAGATCGCGCGCGTGCCGATCATGATCGACAGCTCCAAGTGGGACGTGATCGAGGCCGGCCTCAAGTGCATCCAGGGCAAGGGCATCGTCAACTCGATCTCGATGAAGGAAGGCGTCGAGGCCTTCAAGCAGCAGGCCAAGCTGGTGCGCCGCTACGGCGCCGCCGCGGTGGTGATGGCCTTCGACGAGAAAGGCCAGGCCGACACCTTCGCGCGCAAGATCGAGATCTGCGAGCGGGCCTACCGCATCCTCGTCGACGAGGTCGGCTTCCCGCCCGAAGACATCATCTTCGACCCCAACATCTTCGCGATTGCCACCGGCATCGAGGAGCACGACAACTACGCGGTCGACTTCATCGAGGCCACGCGCTGGATCAAGCAGAACCTGCCGGGCGCCAAGGTGAGCGGGGGCGTCTCCAACGTGAGCTTCAGCTTCCGCGGCAACGACCCGGTGCGCGAGGCCATCCACACCGTGTTCCTGTACCACGCGATCCAGGCGGGCATGGACATGGGCATCGTCAACGCCGGCATGGTGGGCGTCTACGACGACCTGGAGCCCACGCTGCGCGAGCGCGTGGAAGACGTGGTGCTGAACCGCCGGCCTGATGCGGGCGAGCGCCTGGTCGAGGTGGCGGAAAGTGCGAAGGGTGCGGCGAAGGATGACAGCGCCAAGCTGGCCTGGCGCGCCAAGCCCGTGCGCGAG
>NZ_DASSRA010000039.1:0-2224 GCF_035702065.1 Rhizobacter sp. | reverse complement strand
TGTACTACTTCGTGCTGGCGGTCTTCGTCGGCGGCTTCCTGCTCATCTACCGCGTGATTCATTCGCCGTTCGGCAATGTGCTGAAGGCGATCCGGGAGAACGAGCCGCGCGCCATCTCGCTCGGCTACGACGTCGATCGCTACAAGCTGCTGGCCTTCGTGCTGTCTGCCGCGCTGGCCGGGCTGGCGGGGGCGCTCAAGACCCTGGTGCTGGGCTTTGCCACGCTGACCGACGTGCACTGGTCCTTGTCGGGCGAGGTGATCCTGATGACGCTGCTGGGCGGCCTGGGTACGTTTGCCGGCCCGGTGATCGGCGCCTTCACCATCATCGGCTTGCAGAACTTCCTGGCCGACCGCGTGGGCTCGTGGGTGACGGTGATCATCGGCGCGATCTTCGTGGTGTGCGTGCTGGCCTTCCGGCGCGGCTTTGTCGGTGAACTGATCGCCTGGCAGCAACGCAAGCGCTCCTGATCTGCGGTGCCGGCGACGGTGCCCGTCGCACGGCCATGCTCTGAACCTCAACTGAACACCCCGGCGCGATGTGGTTTCTACGCGCGCCGGCCGGTGGCGTGCGTCTCATACTTTTCGGCTTGTGCATCTTCGCGAGGGCAGGCCGCCATGTCCACTCCTACCGCCGCACGCAAGCCGATCTATCAGTCGCTCTACGCACAAGTCATCACGGCCATCGTGATCGGCGTGTTGCTCGGGCACTTCCTGCCCGCCACCGGCGAGGCCATGAAGCCTCTGGGGGACGGCTTCATCAAGCTCATCAAGATGATCATTGCGCCGATCATCTTCTGCACCGTGGTGGTCGGCATCGCCGGCATGGAAGACATGAAGAAGGTCGGCAAGACCGGCGGGCTGGCGCTGCTGTACTTTGAGATCGTCAGCAGCCTGGCGCTGGTGGTCGGCCTGGTGATCGTGAACCTGGTCCAGCCCGGTGCCGGCATGAATGTCGATGCCGCCACGCTCGACACCAAGGCCATCGCCGCCTACGCCGGCCCCGGCAAGATGCAGGGCACGGTCGACTTCCTGCTCAACGTGATCCCGAGCACCGTGGTCGATGCCTTCGCCAAGGGCGAGATCCTGCAGGTGCTGCTGTTCTCGGTGCTGTTCGGCTTTGCGCTGCACAAGTTCGGCGGCCGCGGCACGCTGGTGTTCGACGTGATCGAGAAGACCTCGCACGTGCTGTTCTCCATCGTCGGCATCGTCATGAAGGTGGCCCCCATCGGGGCCTTCGGTGCGATGGCGTTCACCATCGGCAAGTACGGCGTGGGCTCGCTGCTGTCGCTGGGCAAGCTGATGGGCACCTTCTATGTCACCTGCCTGATCTTCATCTTCGTCGTGCTGGGCCTGATCGCGCGCTTGCACGGCTTCTCGGTCTGGAAGTTCATCAAGTACATCAAGGAAGAGCTGTTGATCGTGCTCGGCACCTCGTCGAGCGAGTCGGTGCTGCCGCGCATGATGGCCAAGATGGAGAACCTGGGTGCACGCAAGTCGGTGGTCGGCCTGGTGATCCCCACCGGCTACTCGTTCAACCTCGACGGCACCTCGATCTACCTGACGATGGCGGCGGTGTTCATCGCCCAGGCCACCAACACGCCGATGTCGCTGACGCAGCAGCTCACCCTGCTGGCCGTGCTGCTGCTCACCTCCAAGGGCGCGGCCGGCGTCACCGGCAGCGGCTTCATCGTGCTGGCGGCCACGCTGTCGGCGGTGGGCGGTGTGCCGGTGGCGGGGCTGGCGCTGATCCTCGGCATCGACCGCTTCATGTCGGAAGCGCGGGCGCTGACCAACCTGGTCGGCAACGGCGTGGCCACGATCGTCGTCGCCAAATGGACCGGCGAGCTCGACACCGAGCGGCTGCGCCGCCAACTCGACAACGAGAGCGACGTGGAGGCCGATGCGCCGGAGGTGTTGCTCGACGCGAAAGACGAGCACATGCCGGTGACGCCGCCCGGCGGCTGAAAGGACACAGCATGACCATCGAGATCCCCAGAGAAGCGCGCCAGCAGGCCATTGCCTCCATCGAGCGCTACTTCCAGGAGCACATGGACGAGAAGATCGGCAACATCGCCGCTGGCGTGCTGCTCGGTTTCTTCCTGCAGGAGATCGGCCCGCTGGTCTACAACCAGGCGGTGGCGGCGGTGCAGGAGCGGCTGCAGCAACGTGTCGCGGAGCTCGACATCGAGGTCCACGAGGATGAGTTCCCCTACTGGCGGCAG
>NZ_DASSRA010000038.1:0-3620 GCF_035702065.1 Rhizobacter sp. | reverse complement strand
GGCGGCGCCATCATGGCCAAGTGGTGCCTGGCGCACCACCGCGAGAGCTTCCTGTACGAGCACTTCGACGACATCTGCGAAATCATGCTCGCCTACGACGTGAGCTTCTCGCTCGGCGACGGCCTGCGCCCCGGCTCGATTGCCGACGCCAACGACGAGGCCCAGTTCGCCGAGCTGCACACGCTGGGCGAGCTGACGCAGGTGGCGTGGAAGCACGACGTGCAGGTGATGATCGAAGGCCCGGGCCACGTGCCGATGCAGCTGGTGAAGGAGAACGTCGACAAGCAGCTGCAGGTCTGCTTCGAGGCGCCGTTCTATACGTTGGGGCCGCTGCTGACCGACATCTCGCCCGGCTACGACCACATCGCCTCCGCCATGGGTGCGGCGCAGATTGGCTGGTACGGCACCGCGATGCTCTGCTACGTCACGCCCAAGGAGCACCTGGGCCTGCCCAACCGCGACGACGTGAAGCAAGGCCTCATCGCCTACAGGATCGCCGCGCACGCGGCCGATCTGGGCAAGGGCTTCCCGGGTGCACAGCTGTGGGACAACGCGGTCAGCAAGGCGCGCTTCGAGTTCCGTTGGGAAGACCAGTTCCGCCTCGCCATCGACCCCGACACCGCGATGGCTTACCACGACGAAACGCTGCCCAAGGAGAACGCCAAGGTGGCGCACTTCTGCTCCATGTGCGGGCCGAAGTTCTGCTCGATGAAGATCACGCAGGAGGTGCGCGAGTACGCGAATGCGCACCAGCCGGTCATCGCGATCCGGCCGCTGATGGAGGGCAAGGCCGAGGAGTTCCGCGCCCGCGGCGGTGAGTTGTACCTGTGAAGAAAGCCGTCATCGCGGGAGCCGGCCTGGCCGGGCGCCTGTGCGCCTGGCGGCTGGCGCGCGCCGGCTGGCAGGTGAGCCTGTACGACGCGGCGCGGCGCGGCGACACACGCTCGGCCAGCGCGGTGGCGGCGGCCATGCTGTCGCCGCTGGCCGAGCTGGCGACCAGCGACCTGGCGGTGTTCGAACTGGCGCAGCGCGCCATGGTGTTGTGGCCGCAATGGCTGGATGAGCTCCACCGCGACAGTGGCTGCGCCGTCTACCACCGCCGCGAAGGCACGCTGGTGCTCGCACATGCGCCCGATGCCGGCAGCCTGGCGCAGTTCGAGCAGGCGCTGTGCCGCAAGCTGCCCGCCGCACACCACGGCCAGGTGCAGCGTCTGCAGGGTGAGGCGATCGGCGCCTGCGAGCCGCTGCTGGCCGGGCGCTTCGAGCGCGGGCTGTTCCTCGCCGGCGAAGGCCAGCTCGCCAACGACGAACTGCTGCATGCCCTGGCGGTGGCACTCACGCGATTGCCCGTGCGCTGGCACGAAGGCGAGGCCGTGCGTTCGCTGAAAGGCCTCACCGACGATGCCGACGTGCTCATCGACACACGCGGCCTGGGCGCGCGCAGCGACTGGCCGAGCTTGCGCGGCGTGCGCGGCGAGCTGCTGATGCTCGAATGCCGCGGTGTGTCGCTGCGCCGGCCGGTGCGCCTCATGCACCCGCGCTACCCGCTCTACGTGGTGCCGCGGCCGGGCCACCGCTTCGTGGTGGGGGCGACCGAGCTGGAGTCGGAAGACAGCGGCCCGATCAGCCTGCGCTCCACGCTGGAGCTGGGCAGCGCGCTGCACAGCCTGCACCCGGCCTTCGGTGAAGCGCGCGTGCTGCACAGCGCCGCGGCCTTGCGGCCCGCGCTCGATGACCACCGCCCCGCGTTGCGTCGGCACGAGGGCGTGTGGCAACTCAACGGTCTGTACCGGCACGGCTACCTGTGTGCGCCGGCGCTGGTCGATTCACTCATGCACACGCTCAGCCCATGAACATCTCGCTCAACGGACAGGCGCGTGCCACGCATGCGCACACGCTCGACGGCCTGCTCGCCGAAGCCGGCTTCGACCCGCGGCAGGCGTTTGCCTGCGCGCTCAACACCGTCTTCGTGCCGCGGGCGCAATGGCCGCAGCAGCCCTTGCGCGAGGGCGACCGCGTCGACGTCGTCGTGCCCATCACCGGCGGCTGACCATGCAAGCCCAACAACCGTGGACCGTGGCCGGCGCCACGTTCGACAGCCGCCTGCTGCTCGGCACCGCGCGCTACCCCTCGCCGCAGGTGCTGGCCGAGGCCGTGCAGGCCAGCGCCACACAGGTGCTCACCGTGGGCCTGCGCCGCCTGCTGCCCGAGCAGGGCGGCGGCAACGCCTTCTGGCAGCGCGTGCAGGGCTTGGGTTGCCGCGTGCTGCCCAACACCGCCGGCTGCCACAGCGCACAGGAGGCGATCACGCTGGCGCAGATGGCGCGCGAGATCTTCGGCACCTCGTGGATCAAGCTCGAAGTGGTGGGTGACGATCACACGCTGCAACCCGACCCCTTCGGCACGCTGGAGGCAGCGCGCGTGCTCGCGCGTGACGGCTTCGACGTCTTCGCCTACACCACCGACGACCTGGTGCTCGCGCAGCGCCTGCGCGATGCCGGCTGCGCGGCCATCATGCCGGGGGCCGCGCCCATCGGCAGCGGACGCGGCGTGCTCGACCCACACGCATTGGCCACGCTGCGCGCGCGCCTGCCCGACGCGGTGCTGGTGGTCGACGCCGGCCTGGGCCTGCCTTCGCATGCGGCGCAGGTGATGGAGATGGGCTTCGATGCGGTGCTGCTCAACACCGCCGTGGCCCAGGCGGCCGACCCGGTGCGCATGGCGCGCGCCTTCGCGTCAGCCGTGGCCGCGGGGCGCGGCGCCTTCGAGGCCGGCCCGATGGCGCCGCAGCTCGGCGCACATGCTTCGACGCCCACCGTGGGCATGCCGTTCTGGCACTCGATCTGAGGAGAACCCTTTCACATGACTTGTTTGCTGACGATCGCGGGCCACGACCCGGTGCATGGCGCAGGCATCACCGCCGACCTGGCCACCTGGGAGGCCATGGGCCTGCAAGGCTGCAGCGTGGTGACATCTCTCACCGTGCAAAGCAGCCAGGGCCTGGAGCAACTTGCGCCGGTCGACGTGACCGTGCTGCGCGCTGCGCTGCAAGGTGTGCTGCGCGATGGAGAGCCGGCCGCCATCAAGATCGGCATGCTCGGTTCGATGGCGGTGGCGCAGGAGGTGAGCGAGTTTGTGGCCGCGCGCCGTTGCCCCGTGGTCGTCGACCCGGTGCTCGCCGGCTCGAACGGCCGCCCGGCCTACGACGCGCATGGCGTGACCTGGCTGACCGCCCTGTGGGCGCTGATGCGCCATGCCGACGTGATCACGCCCAACCTGCCCGAGGCGGCGGCGCTGGTCGGCTGCAGCGAAGCCGAGCTGCTCTCGCGCCTGCCGGCCTTGCGCGCGCTGTGCCGCGGTGCGGTGGTGTTGAAGGGAGGGCACGGCGGAGGCGACACGGCCGACGACTGGGTGCTCGATGCGCAGCGCAGCGCGGTGCTGAGCGGCACGCGCTGGCCGGGCTCGGCGCATGGCAGCGGCTGCGTGTTCTCGGCGGTGCTGGCCGGCATGCTGTCGCAAGGTTGGGACGTGTTCGACGCGTGTGCCGAGGCCAAGCTGCGCGTGGCCGCCGGCCTGGTGCATGCGCGCGGCGTGGGCACGGGTCGGCCCAACACGCACAC
>NZ_DASSRA010000037.1:0-5533 GCF_035702065.1 Rhizobacter sp. | reverse complement strand
CCGCTGGGCACCTTCTTCCGCTACATCGGCGACACGGCGACCTACATCGCGCGCTACGACGACCTGTTCAACGGCAAGGAAGAGAAGATCGACGTGTCGAAGGTTGATGTGTCGATGAACGGGATCGAGCTGCAGGACCGCGAGTTCGTGGCGGCGATCCGCGAAGGGCGCGAGCCGAATGCGAGCGTGGCGCAAGTGTTGCCTTGCTACCAGGTGCTGCATCAGTTGGAGCAGCAGTTGGGGTGAGATCGGTGCGGGGCTTCGATACCTCAGCCTGAGCGGTTTCCCCCTGCGCAGCCACCCTTCGAACACACTCAGTCCGCTCAGCCTGAGGTATCGAAGGCCCGCTCAGCCCTCGGCACGGATACCCGCTCCGAATGACCGTCCGCCTCAAGCTCGCCCTCACCATCTTCGCCACCGGCCTGGTGACCACCCTCGCCGTGCTCGCCACGGTGGTGTTCGCCTTCCAGCGCTTCGAGCACGAGACCACCTACCTGCGCGCCGCCGCCTTCCTGCAGCGCGTGGTGGCCCTGCACGACAACCTCTTCGAGCTGCACGAGCGCCACCCCGACGAGTTCGGTGTGTTCCTGAAGAACCTGGTGCTGTTCGAGCCCGACACCCAGCTCTACCTGCTCGACGCGCAAGGCACGGTGCTGGCCAGCACCGGCTCGGTCCAGCTGCCGCCGGGCTTCAAGGTGGCGATGGGGCCGGTGCACCAGGCGGCGGCCTCGCCGCCCATGCCCTACGTGATGGGCGACGACCCCGAGCGCATGGACGCCGACGCGGTGATCGCCGCCAAGCCCATTTCGCGCCCGAGCATCCGCGGCGGCGACGGCGTGGCCGGCTACCTGTACCTCGTGTGCCACAAGGAGGGCCTGCCGCCGAGTCGCTGGCAGGCGCTGCGTTCCAGCTTCGGCCGCCCTGCGATGTGGCTGATCGTGGCCATCGTCGGCTTCACCACCTTGCTGGCGGCCCTGGTGATCGCGTCCGTCACGCGGCCGCTCAAGCGGCTCACGCAGGTGGTGGCCGCCTTGTCCGACAAGGGCCTGCAGGAAGGTGCTGCACAGGCGCAGCCCTTGCTGCCCGCTGCCACGCGCGACGAGTTCGGCCAGCTCACCCGGGCCTTCGACGCCATGCTGAGCACCTTGCGCCGCCAGTGGGACGCGCTGCGCCGGCTCGACCACTTCCGCCGCGAGGCGGTGAGCAACCTCTCGCACGACCTGCGCTCGCCGCTCACCGCCACCACCGCCTGCCTGGAGACGCTGCAGGCCGGCTGGGCCGGTGACCCGGCGCGCGGCGCCGACCTGCGCCTGGCCGAAGTCGCCCTGCGCAACACCCGCAACGCCGCGCGCCTGGTGCAATCGCTGGGCGAGCTGGCCACGCTCGACGAGCCGGCCTTCCAGCTGCGCCGCGAGCGGGTCGACCTGCACGAGCTGCTGGACGACATCGCCGCCCGCTTTGCGGAACGGGCCAGCCAGCAGGGCGTGACACTGGAAGCCCTGCACGGCGAGGCGCCGGTGGTGGCCGAGGTCGACGTGGAGCTGTTCGAGCGCGCGGTGGCCAACCTGGTCGACAACGCGCTCAAGTTCTGCGCCGCGGGCGCGCGCATCACGCTAACGGCCGAAGAGAGTGGCACGGAATCGGTGCGCGTGCAGGTCGCCGACACCGGCCCGGGCATCGCCCAGGCCGACCTGCCGCAACTCTTCGACCGCTTCTACCAGGCCCGCCAGGGCGTGGCGCCCGCCACCGGCGAAGGCGGCAAGGGCCTGGGCCTGGCCATCGTCAAGCGGATTGCCGAGCTGCACGGGGGTGGTGTGAGGGTGGCGAGCGCTCTGCAGAAAGGCACTGAGGTTGTGCTCACTTTCCCCGCCGCGGCACCTTGATTGCCCCAGCTTGGCGCAGGAAAACCCCTAGTGTGTGCGCCACACGAGAGTCATAAAGTCCGCCCCACTCGCGGCTGGCACGGTTCAAGTGCCAGGCACTGGCGGGGGTCTGAGGAGACATAAACAAGGCAACCCGCAGCACAAAGCTCCCAGGTTGCATACAAAGGCCGGCACCCAAGAAGCGCACGAGCCGATGACAAAATCCAAGGGCGTCAGGGCAACCTGACGCCCTTTGTGTTTTCTGGTTTGTGTCTTCTGGGCGCCGCGACGGCGCAACGCCGCTGGATCTCCTCACCGTCACCCTCGCCTCCCTGTTCGCCGGCTTCGTCGATGCCATCGTCGGCGGTGGCGGGCTGATCCTGGTGCCCGCGCTGTTCAGCGTGTTTCCGAGCGCTGCACCGGCCACGCTGTTCGGCACCAACAAGGGCGCCGCCGTGTGGGGCACGGCCTGGGCCACCGCCCAGTTCGCCAAGAAGGTCTCGATGCGCTGGGCCGCCCTGCTGCCCGCCGCCGGTGCCGCGCTCGCCGGCAGCTTGGCCGGTGCCTGGACGGTCACGCTGGTCAGCGCCGGTGGCCTGCGCCGCGCCCTGCCCTTCGTGCTGTTGGCCGTGCTGGTCTACACCCTGGCGCGCAAGGACCTGGGGCGCCACCACGCGCCGCGCTTCAGCGGCCGCCAGGAGGCGCTGATCGCCAGCGCCATCGGCGGTGTGATCGGTTTCTACGACGGCTTCTTCGGCCCCGGTACCGGCAGCTTCTTCGTCTTTCTCTTCGTGCGCCTGCTGGGCTACGACTTCCTGAGCGCGAGCGCCAGCGCCAAGCTGCTCAACACCGCCACCAACAGCGCGGCCCTGGTGCTGTTCGCCTTCACCGGCCATGTGTGGTGGCACATCGCGGCAGTGATGGCGGTGGCCAATGTGGTGGGCAGCCTGCTCGGCACGCGCCTCGCGTTGAAGCACGGTGCCGGCTTCGTGCGCAGCGTGTTCATTGCCGTCGTCTCGGCCCTGATCTTGAAGACGGGTTACGACGCTTTCCTGCGCTGAAGGCCGCAGCCCTCAGCCCGTGTAGCTGAAGCTGCGGTAGGTGGAGATCAGGCGCAGATAGGCCGAAGACGCCCGTTCATGGGCGAGCGGGTCGCGCACGAAGCGCGCGTCGTGCAGGAAGCCCACCATCAGGCTGTTGATCTCGAACAGCAGCTGCAGCGGGTCGGTGTCGGGGCGCAGGTGGCCCTCGTCGATGCAGATCTGGATGGTGCGCTTGAACTGGTTGCGCCAGGCCATCACCGACTCGAGCAGCTGGTCGCGCAGCGCGCTTTCCACGTGGTCGAGGTCGAAGGCCGCGGCGGTGTGCAGGCCGCCGGCCATGGCGTTCTCGCCGGTGCCGCGGCCGATCCACAGCCGCATGATGGCGTTCAGGCGCGGCAGGCCGCGCGGCTCGCTCAGCGCGGGCAGGAAGACGTTGGCCGCGAAGATGCGGCCGTACTCGATGATGACCTTGTGCTGCAGCGCTTCGAGCGAACCGACGCGGGCGAACACGCCGCTCTTGCTGATGTCCATGCGCTTGGCCACCTCGCCCAAGGTGACGGCGTGCAGGCCTTCGACGACCGCGATCTGCAGGGCTGTTTTGATGATCGCTTGAAGCGTCTGTTCGCTTTTGGCGAGCTTGATGGCCATGGCGGGGCACCTGTTATCCCAGGAGAGGAGGCGAGTATATGGAGCCAATAGCACGGTCGTGTTAGTGGTTTCCGAAGGGCTGAGTTGGCTGGAATATGCAAGGCTGTTCGAATGATTGCCGGGGGAGCGCCCCAGTAGCATGTTCCGTGAGAAATACTGACCCGGACACCGCCATGCCAGTCGATCCCAAGCTCCGCTCGTTGAACATCGACGTGCCTGCCCAGCCCGAAGTGCTGGTCAAGCTGTCTTTGCTGCTGGCCGACGACGACGTCGACCTGCCCACCCTGGGCCGCCTGGTCGAGTCGGACATGGCGCTGGCGGCGGCGGTGATGAAGGCCGTCAACTCCTCGCTCTACGGCCTCAAGGGCCGGGTGCAGAGCGTGCAGCAGGCGGTGATGTACCTGGGCACCCGCGAGGTGGCGGCCGTGACCTTCGAGTTCGGCCTGCGTGCGGTCTTCCCGGCGGCGCCCGAGCTGGAGGCCGTGTGGCAGCGCGCCAGTGTGCGTGGCCTGTTGATGGGCCGCATCGGCCAGGCGCTGAGCGTCGACCCCTGGGGCGCGCACTCGGCCGGCCTGTTCGAGGAATGCGGCAAGGCGGTGCTGTTCAAGCACGCCCCCGAGGCCTACCGGCCGATGCTGCTGGCCGCGGCCAACGACTCCGAGCTCGTCGAACGCGAATACGAAACCTTCGGCGTCAGCCACGACGCCCTGGGCGCCTCGCTCTGCGACAGCTGGGGCCTGGGCCCGGCGGCGGTGGCCAGCGTGCGACACCACGTGCGCGTGAACGCCCTGCGCCAGCTGCCGGCGCAGGCGCCGCGCCGCTCCATCTGTGCGCTGTCGGCCCTGGCCAATGCGCTGATGACCGACCCCGAGACGCTGGATGAAGTCGCCCAGGCCGTGGCCCCGCAGGCCATGCTCGACCAGACGCTGGTGCTGCGCGGCGCGCGCAAAGTCCAGCAGCAGATCGAAGACGCCGCTGTGAGGGGTTAGCCCCCCAGTCGCTGCGCTCCTGCCCCCGAGGGGCGCCGCCTGGCGGCCCGGCAAAGCCGGTTCCGCTGGCGTTGCTTGATCTGTCGCCCGCTCCGCGGGCTTTAAGGGCACGCCTTTGGTGGGACGATCGTCCAGTACACGTCGTAGAGCGACTTGTCACTGCCCGGCAGCGTGAAGGCGTGCTTGTTCAGCGGCTCGGGTCCGGGCAGGCGGGCGGGCGGCTCGTTGTAGACGTAGACCGCGCCTGAGCGCTGGAGGTCGGCCATGTCGATCCAGGGTGACAGCGCGGGCACGCCCGCCTCCAGGATCGCCGGGTTCTGGCCCGAGTACACCGACACCATGCCCGCCTCGTAGGTGCCGCCCACCACGTAGCGCAACGGGCAGGCGGTGTGGCGTTTCCAGTCGGCCACCACCGCGTCGGCCAGGGCCTGCGCCGGGTAGAACTGGTCGGGCCGGCCGCGCTGGTCGAGGGTTTTCGGGTCCCACACCGAGCGCGAGTAGGTGAGCATGGCCAGCACGTGCACCACCAGCGCCAGCAGCAGCAGCCGCGGCGCCGCCTTCGGCCCCAGCGAGCGCAGCTGCCAGGCCAGCCAGAGGCTGATGAACTGCATCGCCTGGAAGCCCCAGTGGTCCTGCAGGCGCACGCCCTGTCCCAGGCACAGCACGGCCAGCACCGCCAGCGGCCAGCCCAGCAGACCGAGCAGCCAGGCGCGGCGCTCGCGGTCGCTCACGCGCGCACCGGGCAGGGCCTCGCTCTTCGGCTGCTTGCGCATCCACAGGGCCAACGCGCCCATGCTCAGCAGCACCCACAGCAGCATGCGCAGCTGCAGCGCGCTGAACGAGAGCAGCTTGTACAGGCGCTGCGGCAGGTCGTCGAGCTGGTGCAGCGTGGCCGAGCCGTACTTCAGGGTCACGAAGTCGTGGTTCACCATCCACACCACGTGCGGCGCGAACACCGCCAGGCAGACGCCTACCGCCAGCAATGCACCTG
>NZ_DASSRA010000036.1:0-2264 GCF_035702065.1 Rhizobacter sp. | reverse complement strand
GCCACGTTGAAGATGGGCACGCTCTGCGGGTCGAAGCGCGAGATGCGCGGCTCCTTGACCTCGTCGCGCAGCAGCGGGCGCACGAGCGAGACCTTCTCGCGCACGTCATCGGCGGCCTTGCGGCCGTCCACGTCGAGGTTGAACTCGACGATGACGACGGAGGTGCCCTCATACGAGCGCGAGTACAGCGAGTTGATGCCCGCGACCGTGTTGACGGCCTCCTCGACCTTCTTGGTGACTTCGCTCTCGACGATCTCGGGCGAGGCGCCGGGGTAGTCCATCACCACCACCACGGTGGGGAAGTCGATGTTGGGGAACTGGTCGACCGACAGCCGCTGGTAGCTGAACAGGCCGAGCACCACGAAGGCCAGCATGACCATCGTGGCCATGACCGGGTTGGCAATGGAAACGCGGGTGAACCACATGGCTCAGCGCACCGACGATGCCGGCATGGAGGCCGAGGCCGCCAGGTTCACCGGCGTGCCTTCGCGCAGCTGGCCCACCACGCCGCGCAGCAGCGTGGTGCCGGGGGCGACGCCCTCGGTGATCTCGACCACGCTCTCGCGGCCGGCGTTCAGCGTGGCTTCGCCGCGCGCGCCGAGCGAGACGGTCTTGGGCACGACCTTGCCTTCGGCCACCGTCAGCACGTAGGGGCGTGCCTGGTCGACGCGCACTGCGCTCACCGGCGCCACCAGGGTGGAGCGGCGCTGCAGCTCGATGCTGCCCTTGGCAAAGAGCCCCTGGCGCAGGCCGGGGTGGGGCGCCAGTGCGAGGTAGACCATCACCGCGCGCGTGCCGGTCTGCGCGCTGGGGTTGATGCGCGCCACGGTGGCGAGCGCGGGCTCGCTGAAGCCGTCGACCTGCAGCCGGGCCGTCTGCCCGACATTCACGTCGACCACGTCCTCAGGCGCCATGGCGGCTTCGAGCTCGATGCGAGAGAGGTCGACGATCTCGACCAGCTTGGTGTCGATCGACACGCGCTCACCCACCTGCACCAGCCGCTGCGAGACCAGGCCCGAGATGGGTGCGATCAGCCTGGCATCGGCCAGCGCCTTGCGGGTCAGGTCGACCGCAGCGACGGCCGCGCCGTAGGTCGATTGCGCTGCGGCGGAGTTGGAGATCGAGGTCTCCAGCCCGGTGGCGGAGATGAACCCCTGTGCCACCAGCGCGCGGTTGTTCTCCAGCGTGCGGTTGGCGATGTCGAGCTGGGCCTTCGAGGTGCCGGCCGTCTGCTCGGCCTGGCGCAGGCGCATCTCCAGTTCGGAGGTGTCGAGCTGACCGATGAGCTGGCCGGCCGTCACCTTGTCGCCTTCACGCACGGTGAGCGACTTGACCTCGGCCGCGACCTTGGCCTTGATGAAGGCGCTGTTCACGGCGCGCAGGCCGCCCGAGACCGAGAGCGTGCGCACCAGTTCCTGCGGCTGCAGCACGACGACGTCGCTCGGCGAGAGGTCGAAACCCTGGGTGGCTTTCGAGGCCGTGGTGGCCGCCTTCTCAAGCTTGCGTGCATTCAGCTTCTTGGCCACCACGGCGGCCAGCGCCAACAGCACCAGCGCGGCCACGGCCCATTTGAGCCAGCGTTTCTTCTTCGTCATGAACTCTTCTTCCCCTTGGGAGCTGTTTCTTGTTTGAGCAGGCCGTGCAGCACGAGGTCGATGTGGGTGGCGATTGCGCGGTCGGGGTTGATGTCCATGCCCTCGGCCGGGCAGGCGCCGAACGAATGCTTGTGCAAGGCCATGAAGATCAGCGGTGCGTAGAGCACCTGGGTGACTTCCAGGAGCGGCACGTCGCGGAACTCGCCGCGCTCCACGCCGCGCCGCAGGATGCGCACCAGCAGGTCCGTGGCGGGTGCGATGACTTCATCGCGGTAGTACTGGCCGATCTCGGGGAAGTTGCGCACCTCCGACATCATGATCTTGTGGATGCCGCCGGCCGGCGTGTTGCCGATGCGTTCCCACCAGGTGTGCATGAGCGTGGCCAGCAGCTCAGCGCTGGAGCCCTCGAACTCGTCCACCAGGCCGCTGCCTTCGGCGATGAGCTGCGACAGGCTCTGGTTGATGACCGCCTTGAGCAGTTCTTCCTTGCTCGGGTAGTAGAGGTACAGCGTGCCCTTGGAGACACCGGCGCGCACGGCCACCTCGTCGGAGCGCGTGGCGGCGAAGCCTTTCTCGACGAACAACTCCAGCGCGGCGTCCAGCAGTTCCTGCGGGCGCGCTTCTTTGCGTCGTTGCCGAGTGGGCACGGCGGGAGAGAGCTTGGGCATG
>NZ_DASSRA010000035.1:0-7496 GCF_035702065.1 Rhizobacter sp. | reverse complement strand
CTCGGGCATCGGCGCCGGCAGCCTGCTGCAGCACCACGGCATCGCCGTGCAGCACCACCTTCCCGGCGTGGGCGGCAACCTGCAAGACCATTTGCAGATCCGCGCGGTCTTCAGCGTGAAGGGCGTGCGCACGCTCAACACCCAGGCCAATTCGCTGTGGGGCAAGGCCCTGATCGGCCTCGAGTACGCGCTCAAGCGCAGCGGGGCGATGAGCATGGCGCCTTCTCAGCTCGGCGCCTTCACGCGCAGCAGCCCCGATCAGCCGCACCCCAACCTCGAATACCACGTGCAGCCGCTGTCGCTCGACGCCTTCGGCGAGCCGCTGCATGCCTTCAATGCCTTCACCGCGAGCGTGTGCAACCTGAACCCCACGAGCCGCGGGCAGGTGCAGATCCGAAGCGCCTCGCCGCTCGATGCGCCCAGCATCCGCGCCAACTACCTCAGCACCGCCGAAGACCGCCGCGTGGCGGCCGATTCGCTGCGCATCACGCGGCGCATCGTGGCGCAGCCGGCACTCGCGAAGTACGCACCGCAAGAAGTGAAACCCGGCGCTCAGTTCCAGAGCGACGAAGAACTCGCCAAGCTGGCCGGCGACATCGGCACCACCATCTTCCACCCGGTGGGCACGGCCAAGATGGGGCCCGAGTCCGACCCGCTGGCGGTGGTCGATGCGCGCCTCAAGGTGCACGGCGTGAGTGGCTTGCGGGTGGTGGACGCGAGCGTCATGCCCACCATCACGAGCGGCAACACCAACTCGCCCACGCTGATGATCGCCGAGCGTGCGGCGGCCTGGATTCTGGCGGGCCAATGACAACCCCCACGTCGCTGTGCTCCTGCCCCCCGTGGGGGCGCAGCCCGACTTCGGGCGGCCGGGCGCCGGGCTGAGTTGAGCAGTACCTTGGACTACACCAACTCGCTCGTCTTCACCTCGGCGGTCAACCTGATCGTCGGCGTCACGCTGCTGCTCGCGTGGCGGCGCGACCCGCGGCAGGCCTTCTCGCGCGACCTGGGCTGGGCCTACCTCACGCAGATCTGCGTGCCGCTGGCCTACTGGGTGATGCGCCAGCCCGGCCCGCTCATGCAGGTGACGGGCACGGCGATCGTGGTCACCGCCTCGGCCCTGTACATCACGCTCGTGATCGTCGGCAGCGCGCGCCTGGCCGGCATCGCGCCCACGCGGCGCCAGAGCGTGTGGATGTTCACCGGCCTGCTGGGAGTGGGCCTCGCACTGATCCTCGTCCACCCTCGGCTGGCGCAGGCGCTCAGCGCCAGCCTGCACGTGGCCGCCGGCATCGTCGCCATGGGCTGGCTGTGGCGGCTGGGGGCGGGCGAGCGCCTGGTGGGCACGCTGCTGGTGCTGGTGGGGCTCAACCAGTTCATCTACGTGGTGGCCGGCGAAGCCGGCCTCGGGCTGCAGCTCACCATCGCCGCCGTGCTGCGGCTCACGCTCGGCCTGTCCCTGCTGCATGCCGCGGTGAGCCGCTCGCTCGACGAATCGAAGCGCCTGCGCCAGCGCTTTCAGCAGCTCACCGAGCGCTCGCACCAGGGCGTGGCCGTGGTGCAGGGTGAGGAACTCACCTACGCCAACCCGGCGCTGCTGCGCATCTACGGGCTGTCGTCGCTGACCGAGGTGAACACGCTGTGGCGCGAGGCCACCATGCCCGAGGCCGAGCGTGCGATCGCACGCGAACGCCATCGCCGCATCATTGCGGGCGAGCTGGTGCAGGCCAGCTGGGACGGCCTGCGCTACCGCTTCGACGGCACGCCCATCCAGCTGCGCTTCACCGCCTGGCGCATCGACTGGGACGGCCAGCCCGCCGAGCAGGTGGTGGTGACCGACGAGACCGCGCAGCACAACGCCACGCAGGCCCTGCTGCACCAGGCCACGCACGACGAGCTGACCGGCCTGCCCAACCGCAGCGCGCTGCTGCAGCGCCTGCGCGAGCTGTGCGCCGTGCCCGACAGCGCTTTCGCGCTGGTGCTGCTCGACGTCGACCGCTTCAAGCTCTTCAACGAGGCGCACGGACATCCGGTGGGCGACGAGGTGCTGCGCGCGCTGTCGGCCACGCTGCAGCAGGCGGTGGGCGGTGAGGCCGAGGTCATGCGCCTGGGCGAGGACGAGTTCGCCCTGCTGGCGCGCAAGGCGCACGACGAAACCAGCGCCGGTGCCCTGGTGCAGCGCGTGCGCAAGCGCCTGTCGCGCTCGCTCACCGTGCAGAACCATGAGTTCTTCCTCGACGTGTCGATGGGCGTGGCGCTGTGCCCCGCCACCACCCGCAACCCCGAGGCCTTGCTGCGCGCGGCCAATGCCGCCATGCGCCAGGCCAAGGCCACGCCGGGCACGTCGCTGCAGTTCGCGCAAGAGCGCTTCGAGCTCAGCTCGGGCGTGGTGCTCGACGCCGAGCAAGGCCTGCGCGCCGGTGTCAGCAAGGACGAGTTCGTGCTCTTCTACCAGCCCAAGGTCGACGCGAAGAGCGGCGCGACGGTCGGCTTCGAGGCCCTGGTGCGCTGGGACCGCCCGGGCCAGGGCCGCGTCGGCCCCAACGAGTTCATCCCGGCAGCCGAGCGCACCGGCCTCATCGTGCCGCTGGGCCGCCTGATCCTGGCGCAGGCCTGCCAGCAGCTGGCGCGCTGGCGCGAGGCGGGCGCGGCGCTGCTGCCGGTGGCGGTGAACGTGTCGCCGCTGCAGCTGCTCGATCCGGCCTTCCCGGAGATGGTGGCCAACACCCTGCGGCAGTACGAGGTGCCGCCCGAGCTGCTCTCGCTCGAGATCACCGAGAGTGCGGCCGTCACCCACCTCGAGCAGGCCAGCCAGCAGATCCGCGAGATGCGCGAGCACGGCGTGGCCGTGGCGCTCGACGACTTCGGCACCGGCTTCTCGTCGCTCAACCTGCTGCGCAGCCTGCCGGTCAACACGCTCAAGATCGACCGCACCCTCATCGAGCCGCTGCCGGCGCCCGACGCCCGTGCCGTGGTGCAGGCCATCTGCACCCTGGCCGCCGTGCTGCGGCTCGACGTGGTGGCCGAAGGCGTGGAGACCGAGGCCCAGGCCGAAGGCGCGCGCAGCGCGGGTTGCCAGGTGCTGCAGGGGGCGCTCTACGCCGTGCCGCTGACGGCCGACGACGCCATGGCCTGGCTGTCGCGCGAGACCACGGCAACTTGAGCCTCGCCAGCGCAGACTTGCGCAAAAAACTCCCGAACCCCGCCGCTTTGACACCGGCGCCGTTGGCATCGCGCGGGGGCTGTCCTAGAGTCATGGGCTGCGCCTTCCGCCGCCCATGACACCCATCACTTCTGCCCTCGGATCGGCCCTGCCGCAGGCCGTCGACGCCTACATGAAGCGCGCGCTGGTCAATGGCGCGGCGCCGATCCCGCTGGTCAAGCTGAACACCGACGTGGCGGGCCTGGGGCCCTACACGCTCGACAACGGCGGCGCCTTCACCATGACGGTCTACGCCGGGCCGACGCTGCAGTTCAGCGTCACGCCCAAGCTGGGCACGCTGCTCGACGCCAGCGCCTGAGGCGCTTGTGACTTTCGCACGCTGAATGGGCCGACCGGCCGATGTTCGGCCGCGCACCCGCTTCCTACAGTGCCCCCCATTCATTTCGAGGGAGGTGCTTGCCATGTGGGCCTTGAAGTTCTGTCGAACCCTGGGGGTTCTGTGCGCGCTTGTCTTGGTGGCGGCGTGCGGTGGTGCCGGCGAGGACGAGGGCGACGACGGCTACACGCCGACCTACGCCGGATCTTCCTGGAGCGGCACCGTGGGCGCGCCGATGGACGGCACGTGGACCTTCACCGTTGACGGCGGCGGCGCGATCGCCGGCACGGTCACCACGTCCCGAGGCACCTTCACCCTGCAAGGCGGCCTGCTCAACAACGGGGTGCTGGACCACCTGCGGGCCACGTCGAGCCAGGGCACGGTCGACATCATCGGCACGGTGTCAGGCAGTGCGCTGAACGCCACCTGGAACGGCACCTGGGGTGCAACGGGCCTGAGCGCGACCAGTGGCGCCTTCAATGGCAGCCGATCCAGTGGCGGCGGTGGCGGCAGCGCTTCCGGCGGCTCCTGCCCGTGGGACGCGACGGCCTTCTACAACCTGGGGCAGGTCGTCAGCTACAACGGCGCCACCTACACCGCCAGGCAACGCGTGACGCCGCTCGGCCTGGCCGCGGCGACCATCTCCAACCCGGCGGTCAACAGCACCTACTGGGCGGTCGGCGGCACCTGTGGCCCCACGCCTTACGTCACCGTCGAGAGCGCCACCTGCACCCGCAACGGCAGCAGCGGTGTCATCCAGATGAGCGGCAAGGCCCTGGGCGGCGGTACCGGCGATGCGATCGTGGCGTACACCAACGCCACCGACCGCAGCGGCGCGACCGAAAACAACTTCGGCCTGGTGAACCGCAGCTACAGCATGGCCTGCGCGGGCGGTGGATTCACCAGCAATGCCTTCAGCAGCACCTCGTCGCCGATCTACAGCGTGTGCAGGAAGAACCAGGCCAGCAACTCGCCCACCAGCTGGACGTCCACCCACACCGTCGTCCTCACCTCGATCCGGCCCACCATCGCCTACGTCAGCATGGGCGAGCCGCTGCGCGCCAACAACATCGACCCGGGCTCCATCATCCTGGGCTACGGTGACCTGCGCAGTACCGGGGTGGCCATCACCGGCGACTGCCAATGAGGCCAGTGAGGCCCGTGGCCTGAACCTCAGCCCTTGGTCACGCGGGCGACCAGCGCCTTCGTGAACTCGGCCGTGCTGGCCTTGCCGCCCAGGTCGCCGGTGCGCACCTGGTCGATGTTGAGCGTGGCGTCGATGGCCTGGCGCACGCGCTGCGCCTTGTGGTGCAGTTTCACGTGGTCGAGCATCATGGCCGCGGCCAGGATCAGCGCCGTGGGGTTGGCGAGCCCCAAGCCCGCGATGTCGGGTGCCGAGCCGTGCACGGCCTCGAAGATGGCCGCGTCCGTGCCGATGTTGGCGCCCGGCGCCATGCCCAGGCCACCCACCAGGCCGGCCACCAGGTCGGACAGGATGTCGCCGAACAGGTTGGTGGTGACGATCACGTCGAACTGGTAGGGGTTGAGCACCAGCTTCATGGCGCAGGCGTCGACGATCACCGTGTCGAACGCGATGCGGCCCTTGTACTTCTGCTCGTACAGCTGCTGCGCCGTCTCCAGGAAGATGCCGGTCAGCGCCTTCATGATGTTGGCCTTGTGGACCACGGTGATCTTCTTGCGGCCGGTGGCGATGGCGTGCTCGAAGGCGAACTCCAGCAGGCGGCGGCTGCCGGCGCGCGTGTTGATGCCGGTGGCCATGGCCACGGCGTGCGGGTCGTCGTCGATCTGCACGTAGTGCTCGTGGCCGATGTACAGGCCTTCGAGGTTCTCGCGCACGATCACGAGGTCGATGTTGTCGTAGCGCCCGCCCGGGATGATGGTGTGCGCCGGGCGCAGGTTGGCGTACAGCTTGAACTCCTCGCGCAGGCGCACGTTCGACGAGCGGTAGCCACTGCCCGAGGGCGTCTCCAGCGGGCCCTTCAGTGCGAGGCGCGTGCGGCGGATGCTGTCCAGCGTGGCGGGCGGCAGCGGGTCGCCGGCGGCGGCCACGCCGCCCAGGCCGGCGATCTGGCGGTCCCACTCGAACGGGGCCTCGACGGCCTCCAGCACGGCCAGGGTGGCGGCGACGATCTCGGGCCCGATGCCGTCGCCGGGGATGAGGGTGGCTGGGATGGAGTGGGGCATGGCGGGCCTTTGGGCTGGGGAATGGGCGGCGAGGATACTCGCCGCGATCCCCATGCAGACGGCATGCCAGTGCGATTCCGGCCGCGTTTCGCCCCCGGGAAACTCAGGCGGCCATCAGCTGCTTGCGGGCGCGGTGCAGGCGCACGAAGAGGTTGTCTTCGCTGATGGCCAGGGCCTGGCACACCGCCTCGGTGGGCTGCTCCTGCAGCACGCGCAACTGCACCACATCGCGCAGGCCGGCCGGCAAGGCGTCGATGCGGGCCAGCATCTGCGCCAGCTGTTCGCGCTGCTCGGCCAGTTCGTCGGGGCGCGGTTGGGGGCAGGGCTGGTCCAGCGCGTCGTCGTCGAGCGTCTGCTCGTTCAGGCCGACGCGGCTGCGCACCAGGTCGACGATCTTGTGCTTGAGGATGGCCGTGAGCCACGAGCGCAGCGCCGCCCGGCCGGCGAAGGCGGCCCGGCCCGAGACCACGGCCTCGAACACGTCGTGCACCACGTCTTCGGCCAGCGCCGGGTCGTGCAGCTTGCGCTGGGCAAAGCGCACCAGGTAGCCGCGGTGCGACACCATCTCGGGCCAGGGGACGGGGAGGGCAGCGGTGTTCATGGCGGGGCTCCGGTGGCTGGTGGGGTAGGAGCCACTGTCGCGGCCGCACCTCGCGCCTTGCTCGCGCTTCCTCACAGGAAGATCACATTTGCGTAAGAAGCGCTCGCGCGACACGACAATCCCGCCATGCCCGCCACCATCCTCGTCGCCGAAGACCAGACCGACATCCGCGAGCTGATCGCGCTCAACCTGCGCAACGCCGGCTACGAGGTGCAGACCGTCGCCGACGGCCCGGCCGCGCTGGCGAGCCAGAACGAGCAGGCCAGCGACCTGCTGATCCTCGACCTGATGATGCCGGGCCTGGACGGGCTGGAAGTCTGCAAGGCCCTGCGCGCGCGCGGCCGCAACACGCCGATCCTGATGCTCACCGCGCGCGCCACCGAACTCGACCGCGTGCTGGGCCTGGAGCTCGGCGCCGACGACTACCTCACCAAGCCCTTCTCGCTGGCCGAGCTGCTGGCGCGCGTGAAGGCCCTGCTGCGCCGGGCCGACCTGCTGCGCGCCGCGCAGTCCAACCCGCCCGGTCAGCCGGGCCTGCTGCGCAACGGCGACCTGGAGATCCAGCCCGCCAAGCGCCTGGTGCGCTGGCGCGGCACGGCGCTCGACTTCACCGCGCTCGAGTTCGACCTGCTGCTGCACTTCGCCAGCCACCCCGGCCACGTGTTCTCGCGCGCCCAGCTCCTCAACGCGGTGTGGGGCTACACGCACGACGGCTACGAGCACACGGTGACGACGCACATCAACCGGCTGCGCGCCAAGCTCGAGGCGGACCCGATGCGGCCGCAGCTGATCCTGACGGTCAGGGGTGCCGGCTACAAGATGCGGGAAGCGCCGTTGTGAGCCTCACCCGTGTCATCCCGGCGCACGCCGGGATCCACCGCGTCGATCTGCTCAGGCCATGCCCCCGGTGGATCCCGGCGTGCGCCGGGATGACGGAGGCGTGATGACCGTCCGCCTCAAGCTCGCCCTCACCATCTTCGCCACCGGCCTGGTGACCACCCTGGCCGTGCTCGCCACGGTGGTGTTCGCCTTCCAGCGCTTCGAGCACGAGACCACCTACCTGCGCGCCGCCGCCTTCCTGCAGCGCGTGGTGGCCCTGCACGACAACCTGTTCGAGCTGCACGAGCGCCACCCCGACGAGTTCGGTGTGT
>NZ_DASSRA010000034.1:0-10300 GCF_035702065.1 Rhizobacter sp. | reverse complement strand
ATCGGTATTTATAGTCAACTGTATGGTCATTGTGTGAACTGATCAGTATTTTTCCATGGCGAGAGCCCATCACCGGGCGGATGGCCCATTGGGAAAGTTCATGGCGACGCGCTGGGGCTGCGCGCAGATCGTTGTCGCCGGCACTCGCGCGTTCCTGGATCCGGCAGCTCATCGTCGGCCCGACTTGTCGGCGGATGTGTTCTGGTCAGCGTGACCAAGCGATGAGTTTTGGACTCGCCTTGTCTCTAAGACGGTACGACGCAATCCGCATGTCGCGGCAGCGGCGGTTCACTCAGAGAAAGACGAAACAACATGACCCAGCGCCATTCCCCCGATGACACCTGCACCAAGCCCGACGAGTTGATCCTCACCACGTTCGACTGGGTACCTCACGCAGCACGAGGCTACGTGCGCGACATCCGCGTGCGTTGGGCACTGGAAGAGGCCGGCTTGCCGTACCGTGTGGAGAGCGTGCCATTTCGCGCCCGGAGCGCCGGGCACTTTTCGCATCAGCCGTTTGGCCAGGTGCCGTGGTTGACGGACGGGGACATCTCGGTATTCGAGAGTGGCGCGATCCTGCTTCATCTGGGCGAGTACAGCGAGGCGCTGATGCCTGCCGACCGCCCATCCAGCAGCAAGACCAGGGAATGGCTGTTTGCCGCGCTCAACTCGGTCGAGATGGCCAGCCTGCCGTGGTCGATCTTCAAGCTGGCGGGCGATGACCATGGATCGCCGGCGCTGCGAATGCTTGACGCATTCCTGCAGGCCAGACTCCAGCACATGGAGGGGGTGTTGTCAGGATGCGCCTGGCTGGCCGGAAGCTTCTCCGTGGCCGACATCCTGATGGCAGATGTGCTGCGGCTGGTGCATCGTTTCGACGGGCTGGCCAGGCTCCCTGCATGCCGCGACTACCTTGAGCGAGCAACGGCACGCCCGTCCTTCGTCCGGGCACACCAAGACCAGCTGGCACATTTCGCGGCAGCGGACTGACCCCGGCAGCAGCCGAAGGCGCCCCTGGCTACGACGACCGGCCGTTCAGGCCGCAGCCACCCAGGGGTTCGGTGACGGTCAGCCCACCAAAGCTCGCGATCAGGGGCTTGCCGCGCTCGATGGCCCGCTGCACCGAAGGCAGCGACGACGCGGCGCGCTGGCTTTGCTGGCTGTCCCAGACTTCGGTGACCCAGATCGCGCACACGTCGGTGGGATCCTGGGCGACGATGTAGCTCAGGCACCCGGGCATCGAGCTGCAACCTTCGAGCAGGATCTTCACCAGGGCTTCGCGCTGGCCGGACGCGGCCACCATCTTCTCGATCAGTCCGTACATCTGCTCCTCCTTTGGATGCTCAGAGAGGTCGATCGCCGAGGCGGAAAGCATAGCGCTGCGCGGCGTTTGGCACATCGTGTTTCAAGGGGGTTTTTCGATCGCTGTACCCTGTCACCCCCTGATCCAGTGCCCTGACAACCCTGCATGTTCGGCCAATCCAAACCCGTCGTCCTCGAGTCCTATGGCAGCCGGCGCAAGCGCGGCCGGCCTCCCCGCTGGCTGGTGCTGTTGCTCAGCGGCATGATCGTTGGCGCGGTGGGCGTGGTGGTGGTGCAGGAGCGCTACCTGCCGCCGCGCCTGTCGGCTGCCCAGTCGACCGAACTACGCGCCGATTTCGAGGCGGCCGACACCGAGCGCACGCGGCTCAAGCAGCAGCTGGCCGACACCGACAAGAAGCTCAGCGCGGCGCTGGCCGACAAGAAGAGCCTCACCGACGAGCTGGCCGGCAGCCGCAACACCATCGAAGAGCTGCGGGCCGACGTGGGTGCCATCGTGGCCTCGCTGCCGCCCGATCCGCGCGGCGGCGGTGTCGAGGTGCGCGCCGGGCGCTTCACCACCAAGGGCGGCATGCTGGTCTACGACGTGGTGCTCACGCGCGAACGCAGCGGCGGCAAGCCGTTCACCGGTGTGATGCAACTCACCGTGGCCGGCCAGTCGGCGCGCGGCCCGGACACCACCGTGGCACTCAAGCCGGTTGTGCTGGCTCTGACGGGCCACGAGGTCGTGCGCGGCAGCCAGGCGCTGCCCGAAGGCTTCAAGCCCCGCGAGACCACCGTGCAGGTGCTCGACCGCCCGGCCGGCAAGCCGCTGGGCATGCGCGTGATGCTGGTCAAGTAGTAGGACTTCGTCGCGTCGCGTAAAGCTGCGCGACGGGGCTGCCATCGGCATGCCCATTGCTGGTTTTCAAGCACCGGGACTCGTCGTCCCGCCCTTGAAACCCACTGGAAGGAGTCCGAGTTATGAAGAACGCTATGAGCCTTGCCGCCGTGGTGGCCCTGGTCGCTGCCGCCGGCATCAGCATTGCGCAGACCACGACACCGAGCGACCAGCAGCCATCGATGGGCGCCCAACCGAGCACCGGCACCACCACCACGACCACACCGCGTGACACGACCCCGACGGCGCCTCCCGGGGCAGCCGATTCGTCGACCGCTCCGGGCAGCAATGCCCCGCAGACGAGTTCCCCCGCGGACTCAAGCATGAGCAGCAGCACGGACACACCTGCGCCCCGTGCCGACCGCAACTGAGCCATGACCGGCTCGACCGACCGGGCCTTCGGGCCCGGTTTTCGTTTCAGGAGGGGTTCGGTGCCTTGGCCACCTTGCGCAGCGCAAAGACATCGGCGATGGAACGCGACTCGGGCAGCACGTAGATGACCACGGGCGCGGCCCGCGTCATGGGGTCGATCACCTCGTCATAGAAGGCGGCCGGCAGGTTGATGCATCCGTAGGAGATGCGGTTGTCGTCGATGGTCGGCGTGGCCAGGCGCTGCAGGCGTCGTTCGCTCTCCTGCGTGCTGCGCACCCGGTGCATGGAGACGGCCGCGTCGTAGTCGACCCACACCACGTCTTCACCGTCGAGGTTGTGGCCCCGGCGGGCGATGAAACGGCCGGCCGGTGTGATGCGCTCCTCGGGGCGCACGTCGGCCACCTTGCGCGAGCCGATACCGGGCACCGAATCGTCGCCATGCGCCAGGCCCAACAGCGCCGGGCTGCTGCTGCGCAGTTCGCCTGAGGCCTTGAACGCCATCACACGCGCATGAGCCTTGTCGACGATGACGAACGGGCGTCGGCCTGCATCGCCGCTACGGGCGACCCACTGCGCCATCGACAGCGCGTCAGTGGCTTCGATGCGCTCCGACGCCGCGCTCACCGATGCCAACTCCGAATGCGGATTCGGCATGGCCTGATGCGTCGAGAAACGGATCATGGCCGCACCCGCGATCACTTCGATGGACGCGACCGCCACGACGGCCAGCACAGCGTTCATCAGCCGGTCTCCGCGGGAAGCCGGTTCTGCACGATTTGCCGGAATGTCGTCAGTCTTTCTGTCCACGTTGCAGCCTTTCGAGGGTGTGCCGGCGCGGCACGCCCCCAGCAGCAAGGCGAAGCAAACCGTGCGCCTACCAGCGCCCTTCGAGCAGCTCGGAGAAGTAGTTCGGCGGCGGCAGGCCTTGCGCGATGCTGAGGCTGTCGTCGGGCGCCTCGGCATGGTCGGGCCACCACAGGCTGCGGCCGGCAAAGCGCAACAGCACATCTTCGGCCATCAGGCCCTGGGCCCAGGTGAGCAAGCTGGCTGTGCCCGGTACCGTGTGGCGCACGCGGCCGGGCAACAAGGTCGCGGTAGGAGACGCCAGCAGTGCCGATGGCTCGCTCGTCGCCGGCGCACGTGCGAGAGCCGACTCGAAGTCTTCGAGCGTCGCACCCGGCTGCAGGGTGCCGAGAGCCGCCGCGCTCAGGTGCGCGAACCAGTTCTGCAGGGCGCTCAGGCCTTCGCTGCTGTCGGGCAGCCCCTGGGCGCCGCGCACGATCACCAGCGGGAAGTAGCGGCCGACCTTGTCGACGCTGGGCATCATCACGCCGAACCACCATTGCGCGTCGACCACACCAGGTGCCCAGGCGAAACGCCAGATCGGGCCGGTGAGGTAGACGTCGAGCCAGCGCTCGGCGAGTTGAGCACGGCTCGTCTCCACGCCACGTGCGAGCCAGGCATCGCACACGTCGACGAACTCCTGCGGGAGGCGGCGGCTGGCGAAGTCGCCGAGCATGGCCATCTTGCCGTACCAGCCGGGGGCTTCCACGCCCGTGCCTTCGAGCAGTTCGAGCAGAGACTTGTCGGTCAGAGCTTGCCGGGGCATGAGAACTGTTCCAGTTCGGCCAAGCGGAAGGGGTTGCGCACGCTGCTCGACGTGACGAGGAACGTGGCCTTGCGGCCATCGACGTTGAAGGTCACCCGGAAGCGCTCGGGTGCGCCCGCCCCTTCGATCTGTTGTCGGTCGAAGAGCTTGAACAAGGCCCAGGGCCCGTCATTCGTCAGGCCCGAGTTGCCGTTGACCGACACCGGCGTGAGCGCCACACGCACCTGCGAGCTGCCGCGCGGCCCCGGCCATTGCACGCTGGCGGGGATCTGCGGCCCGTGCGCGTACTTCACCACCTGTCCATCGACATCGAGGATGAACTGGGTGATGGTCGCGTCCATCTCCACCGGCTTGAAGTCGAGCCGCATGCCCATCTGCGGGCCGCCGCGGAAGAAGGTGTCGCGGATCACGGCCGCGTGCTGGAACTGCAGCAAGGTGGAGCTGTCGGTGCCCATGCTCGCGCCGTCGACGCTGCGGAACTTCCACGGTCGCGTGGTGGTGTCGACGAAGTTCTGCAGGTTCTTCTGGAAGAAGGCATCGAGCAGTCCGCCAGGCGCGAAGACGCGGGCGAAGTCTTCCTGCGTGACGTCGCGCGAGCTGCTGCGGGCAAAGGGGTAGCGGCCTGTGATGGCCTGGCGGCAGAACTCGCCGATCTCGGCGTTGATGGCGTTGCCGATGTTGCTGCGCGTGATCTCCAGCGCCGCCGCCGTGCCGCTCACCGACAAGGTGGCCAGCAGCGAGCGCACCGGCTCGGGCAGGCGGGCGGACTCGGCCTTGACCTTGTTGGGCACCTCGGAGGGCGGCGGCACATTGCCCCCCTTCACCGCCGTATCGGCCGCAGTCAGCAGCGTGTAGACCTCGTTGATGAGCGCCACCGTGCCGTCCACCGGTGCGGGCAGCTTGCCATCGGGCGAGGTGACCATCTGCCGCAGGCCGATGAAGCGGTCGTCGACGATGCTCTCGATGGCCTCCCCGGGCGCCAACGCGGCGGTGGTGCTCTTGCCGCCCAGCAGGCGCGAGAGCTCCTCGCGCGAGCGCTGCAGGGCGTCGCGTGCCCGCGTCTCGACCTTGCCCGCCACGTCCTTCGTGTCGCGCAGCGTGGTCTCGCGCGACATGGCCTTGAGAAGCGGCACCAGCGGGTTGTCCGGCGCAGACAGCACGCGCGCCATCTGCACCGCCTGCGAAAGGTTGCTGGTCTTCACCATCTTGATGTCGGCGATGAAGGCTTCCCAGACCTTGACGTACTCGGTGAGGTAGAGGCGGCGCACCTCCTCGATGAGTTGGAGCTTGACGTCCAGCTCCTTGAGCGCGTTGCGGCGCTGGCTGTCGTTCACGCCCAGCACCCAGCTCTCTTCGTCGGCGAGCTGGGAGGCCACGCGTTCCACCTCGCGCTGAAAGCCCTTGTGGTAGCCGTCGTTGGTGAACAGCCCCGGCACCCCCTTGGTCAGCGGCTGGCCGCTGGCGCGCGTGAACACGAGCGCCGCGCCCGGCCCCGCCGCCTTGGCCACCGTGAAGTCGGGGAACTCCGCACCCACGCCCTGGCGCATCAGCCGGCGAAAGATGCGCTCGGTGAGTGGCGTGGCCACCAGACGCGCACGCGTCTGTGCCACCAGGGCCTTGTCTTCAGGCAGAGGCGACACCACCGCGCCTTCGGCCAGCAGTGCGTCGAGGTGCGCTTCCAGTTCGGCGCGCTGCTCGGTGGTCACCGAGCGCGGCAGCGTGGTCTCCCAGGCGGCAGTCACGTAGAGCTTGAGCGCGGCGGGGTCGAAGCGCTCGGGGTCGTACAACATGATGTAGGCCTTCAAGGCCTCGTACTGCAGTTCGGGGTTGTCGTTGCCGGTCTTGAGCTGGTCTTCGATGCCGAGCGCGATGCGCGGCAGCACCGCGTCGATCAGCATGCGCCGGTAGGTCTGCTGCGAGCTCGCATCGAGCTTGCGGCCTTGGTAGAGGCCGAAGCCAAGCGACATCGGTGCGGACTCGCCGATGCCTGCGTGCGCCAGGTCGCGCGTGGCCTCGAGCGCGGGCAGCAGCACCAGCACGTCGGACGAGTTGCGGTTGGGTGTGGCCTGCACCAGCTTGCGCACCTCTTCGACCGATGCATCCACCTTGGCCACGTAGCGCTGGTTGCCCACGTAGCTGACGCCCCAGGCGAACAGCGCCGCAATGGCGAACAGGCCGACCAGCGCGTAGGCGCCGAGCGCCAGCATGCCGCGACGGCGCTCCCACTTGGTGTCGGTACCGGCCAGGCCGCTCTCGGCGAACACCACCTCCTTGAGCAGGCGCGAGAGGAAGTAGCTCTTGCCGCTGGCCTGGTTGGGCGGCACCACCGTGCGCTCCAGTCGGTAGGTGCGCGCGATGCGGCCGAGCATGCGGTCGATGGGCGTGCCTTCTTGCGTGCCGCTCACGAAGTACACGCCACGCAGCAGCGGATGGGCCTCGAACTGCGAGGGCGAGAACACCTGCTCCAGGAAGCTCTTGACCAGGTCACGCAAGGCGTCGAACTGCTGCGGGAAGCTGTAGATGCGCGCGCGGCGCTGTGGGTCGCGCTCCAGCTGCAGCTTGGCGATCACGCCATCGGTGAGGCGCTGCTCCAGCAGGTCGAACTCGTGGCCGAAGGCGCTCAAGTCGGTGTGCTGCTGGCGGTCGAGCTTGAAGGTCATGCCCCAGGGCGTGGCGCGGGTCTCCTTGTCGACATCACCCAGCGTCTCCATGAAGCCGGCCAGCAGGTCGCACTTGGTGACCAGCAGGTAGATCGGAAAGCGCATGCCCAGGTGCTGGTGCAGCTCCTGCAGGCGCTGGCGGACGGTGGTGGCGTGCAGGCCGCGCTCGGCGGCGGTCTGCGTGAGCAGGTCGGTCACCGAGATGGTGACGAGCACGCCATTGAGCGGCTGGCGCGGGCGGCTGCGCTTGAGCAGGCCGAGGAAGCCCTCCCAGGCCTTGCTGTCGATCGCCTTGTGGCTGTCTTGCGTGGTGTAGCGGCCGGCGGTGTCGATCAGCACGGCCTGGTCGGTGAACCACCAGTCGCAGTTGCGCGTGCCGCCCACACCGCGCACCGAGTGCTCGCCCGACGCACCGGCCAGCGGGAAGTTGAGCCCGGAGTTGATGAGCGCGGTGGTCTTACCCGAACCCGGCGCGCCGATGATCACGTACCACGGCAGCTCGTACAGGTAGCGCTTGCCGAGGCGCGACGAGAGGCCACCCCACAAGCCGGCGAGGCCCGTCTTGGGCTGCTCGAACTGGGCGGTCTTGAGCGTTTGCAGCGCCTGCGTGAAGCGCTCGTTCAGCGTCTTGATCTCGCCGTCGGCAGGGTCGCTCGCGGCGGCCGGCGCGAGCAGCTGGTTGACCACCTTGTCGTTCTTCTTGCGCGAGGACCACAGCTTGAAGAGGTTGCGCGCCACGATGAGCAGCACGATCAGGCCGATGAACACCAGCCGAGCGGTCACTCCATCGAGCGGGCGCCAGTCGCCGATGGCCACCAGCGGGCCAACGATCCAGATCAGCAGCGCGAGCGCAAGCAGCCCCAGCACCAGCAGCACCCACGGGTTGAAGATGAGGCCGAGGATCTTCTTGAACATGGATCAGTTCCCAGACGCCGGCTGCACCGGGCGCGCGATGAACAAGGTGATCTCCACGCGCCGGTTGAGCGCACGGTTGGCCGCCGTGTCGTTGGGTGCCACCGGCTCGCCATCCGCCCGGCCTTCGGCCCGCACGCGCTGGTCGGGCAGGCCGTTGCGCAGCAGGATCTGCCGCACGGTGTTGGCCCGCGCCTCGGACAGGTGCCAGTTGGAGGGAAAGCTCGCCGTGCGGATGCGCACGTTGTCGGTGTGGCCGGTGACGACCACCGCGCCGGGCAGTTGGCGCAGGGCTTCGGCGATGCGCTTCATCAGCGCTTCGCGGTCCGGGCTGAGCGATGCGCTGGCCGGGGCGAACAAACCATCACCGCGAATGATGACCACGCTGCGGTCGACCTCGTCGCGCACGGCAACCTGTTCGGCCTTGATGTCGGACACCAGGAACTGCGCCAGCCGCGGCGTGGGCGCCGGCAGCTTGACGGGCGGCGCCGGTGGCGCGAGCCGCAGCTCCTGGATGCGTGCGAACACCGGGTCGGAGTCGCCGCTCAGCTTGAAGGCCAGCAGGCTGTAGACCAGCACCAGCAGCAGCGCCACCACCGCCGCCGTCACCCACAGGGGCAGCCAGGTGAGCATGGAGCGGCGCGAGGGCTTCTCGCCCATCCAGTTCTGCGCCAGCGCGGGCGGGTACGGGCCGCGCTCCTTTTGCAGGATCTGCGCGAGCCGCTCGCGCACCGCTTCGAGCTGGGCCTTGCCGCCATCGACCACGCGGTAGCGGCCCTGGAAGTCGTGGCACAGCACGGCGTAGATGAGCTCCAGCAGATCGCGGTTGGCGGCCGGGTTCTCGGCCAGCTTGGCCATCAGCTGGAACACCTTCTCGCCGCCGCCGGTCTCGTTGTGGAACATCGCCAGCAGGCTGTGCCGCCCCCATTGGCCCGAAGCGCCCCAGGGCATGGTGGCGGCCACTTCGTCGAGCAGGGTGCACAGGATGTAGCGCGCCGCCAGCACGCGCTCGGGTGCGATGCCTTTGGCCCGGGCCGCGGCCTCGAACTCGCGCACGCCCTGGGCCATGGATTCGCGCAGGGCCGCCGGGTCTTGCAGGTGGGTGGTAGCGCGCACCTGCGGCACCAGGGCGAGCAGCGGGTTGGCCAGGGCGACCAGCGGGTTGAGGCCGCTTTCGCTCGGGCCGATGTCGGGGGCGACGTCAGCACCCGCCGGCTGGCCGATGCGCGAGGTGGTGGCTGCATGGGCCGGAGCACTCGCGCGCCCGCCCGGCGTGGGCATGATGAACGTGCGGCCGGTGTCGATGTCGGCAAACGGATCGTCCGGGTTCGAGGTGCTCATCAGGTGCTCTCAAGCAGGGCCTGCGCCCTATTTCCGAATCGCCCACAACTCCAGTTCCAGCCCGGGGAAATCACCCGAGATGTGCATGGCCACGCTGCCGTTCTGCTCGATGGGCTTCCACAGGTCGCCGCCACGATCGAGTTCGAAGTAGAAGAAGCCGGCATGGAAGGGCAACTGGCGCGGCGCCACCGGCAGCGAACGCAGACCGATGCCCGGCAGCTGCAGGTTCACCAGGTCGCGGATCTTGTCGACCGGGCCGACCTTGGTCTGCGCCGGGAAGCGCTGGCGCAGCTGCTCGCCCGGCACCTGCGCATTGACGGCCAGCACGAAGGTGCCGGTGCGAGCGAGTTCGAGGTCGGTGACGACCGCCGTGCGCACGCCGTACTTGCGGTCGGTGAGCTCGATCTGCAGAGCGTTCTGCTCCAGCACTGCGGTGAGCATGCGCCGCAACTCGTCGAACACCGGCGTGAAGGTGCGCAACAGGTCATCGTGCCGGTACGGCGGGAACTCGGGCGGGCGGCGCTTGTTGCTGGCCAGCGTGGCCAGGTCGCCGGCCAGGCGCAGGCAGTCGCCATGCAGCTCCCGCGGGTGGGCATTGGGCGTGGCGGCGTGCTGGCTGAACACCGGCTCGTTGCGGTTGAGCGTTTGCAGCATCAGGAAGTCGGCCAGCTCCGAGACCCCGTGGCTCAGCTGCCCCATGCGGCCGGCCAGCGCCTGCGCGCGCTGCAGGATGAGCCCATGCAGCAGCGAGGCACTGGCAGAGAGTTGCGCAGTGGCCTCGATGGCCACCTGCGGCGCGATGTAGCCGCGCTCCAGCGTCACCTGCCCATCGCTGCGGCGTTCGGCCACCAGCGCCACGCCGAGCAGCGCGTAGGCTTCGGTGGCTTCCTTCGCGCGCACCAGGCGCAGGCGCAGCCGGCCGGTCTGGATGGTGGTGGGCTCGTCGGACGCATCGGTGTTGTCACGCACGTCTTCTTCAACAGCGCCGTAGCGGGCGAGCTCGTCGACGTCGGTGCTGCCGAAATCGACCTCGTTGAGGCCCTCGCGCTGCAGCGGCAGTGCGAGGTACATGATCTCGCCCTTCACGTCGGCCGAGACCTCGATCGGCGCGGGCAGCGGGTCGAGCTGCGGCATGCTGAAGGGCGTGCCGTCGGGCAACAGGCCACTGGCGCGCGAGATGCCCAGCTTGCCCAGCGCGAGCAGCCC